>JASGFI010000006.1:0-41395 GCA_047605615.1 Edaphocola sp.
ACGATGATTTGGCAGGATGGTGATACCCCAGTTGTAAATTCCCTTGTGTATGGTCGCTGTCCGCTGCGGCATCAAACTATATGAACGAAGGCATCAGCGAAGCGGCCTCTATTACTGTATTCTTCTTGATACCACCTTTCTTTTTTCCGTTGGCGCATACCTGCCGGTGGTCTTAAGGATAGCTTTAAACAAGCCGAAGACAGTGGCATCCAGCAGAAAAAGCTTGTTGAGGACGGTTTTGGGCAGGGTGCTGTCCGACAAAGAAGGCTTGTATTTTTGGTACAGATGTGCATACACGGCTTTGAAGGTATCGGTCGGGGCGCTGCTTGTTGCCGTCGCTAAGTGTGTGCGGGGCGGCACATAATCAATGCCCAGATGGTTGGGCTTGCCCTCGGCAATGCCCGGCCCGCTTACAATCTCACGCAGCGATGTACATCCCGACAGTACGCAGTACAGCATGCTAATGAAGTGTTCGTAGAAATGCAGCCGTTTATAATAGCGATGGGCTTTGGTCTTTTCTATTACTGGTTGCAGAATTGACTTGTTGCACAAAAAAGTTATCTGTGAAAACAGGTACTGTCCGAAATAGTTCGTACTCTGGTTCATCCCTTTGTTTGAAAGTGTCGTAACTCGCCAACTAAGAAAAAGGGGTGGCTTTTATGCCCCCTTTATTTTTTTGTCGGACAACAATGAAAATTAATTGAACAAGCCCCATTCGTCTTTGTAATCATCGCGCTCAAAGGTGGCCGTCCAGTCGAGGAAAAGGCACCTGAACTCGCTTATGTCGGCCCTAATGGCGGCTACGTGGTGCAGTTCGGCTGCACCCTCGGCTTCCAATAGGCTTAGTCCTGCGGCTATGCCCATGGCATGTTGGCGTATGATGGTGGCGTTCTCCATTTTGTTTACATAGAGGTCGGCGGCGGCCGCCCCTTTTATTTTTACGGCCACTATCATACCGTTGCCCAGCATACATTTAAGGTGGCCCTGCATCATTTCGGCAAAGGGGCTGTCGGCCTCACCGCACCAAGCGTTCACCCCGTTAAGCGAAGCCATTATCTCGCGCCATTTTTCATATAAAGCCCTGATGAGTTTTCGGCTCTCGCGGTGTTTCCATTGGTCGCCCACTTCGGTAGTCCAGGTTATGGGCGGTGTCCATTCCGGTATGCTGCTCAGGTTGTTCAAAAATTCGTTCATGGCCTGTTTTTTGATTTTCGTACCCTACGCAAATCTATGATATTAAGTGCATTGGTGTTCCATCCCGTTATATTCTTTTGGGTAAAATGCAATATTTGGTCGTAAAACAAAGGCACTACCGGCGCTTCGGCACTTATAAGGCTATCCATCCGCGCGTACAGCTGTAGCCGGGCAGTATCATTGGCCATTTGCAGGCTCTGTTCGTACCAATGGTCGAAGGTGGCGTTTTTAAACAAAGTATAGTTGGGCGGCGAGGGCAATTTGCCGTAAAAGCAAGCCAAAAACGTTTCCGCGTCCGGGTAATCGGCCACCCAACCGGCCTTGAAAAAAGATAGCTCGTTTTTCACCATCATTTGGCGCATCAAGCCCAGCAGCACTACCTGCACCTGCGTGCGTATGCCCACCTCGTTCAGTTGCGTGGCCACAAAATTGCACACATCCGCATAAGCATCGGGAGCTGTAAGCGTCAACAACGGCAAACCTTTTCCACCCGGAAACCCGGCCTCGGCCAGTAAGGCCAACGCCTTTTCGGGGCTGTATTCGTAACCCGCCACGCTGCTGAACGCATCGGAGGGCAAGCCCGCCGCCACAAACCCATGGCCCTTGCCTGCCGGTATGCCCACGCCGTTGCGGAAATAGGTCACTATTTTTTTCCTGTCTATGGCATAGTTGATGGCCTGGCGCACCTTTTTCAACTGCAATGCCGAAAGCCCTTTCGCCCGTAAAGTGTCTTGCAGTATGCCCAGGTATTCGGTATAGAGATAAGGCTTGCGCTGCAACCTCGCCTTGGGGGCAAACTCGGGCCGCAACGCGCCTTTTCGAGTCAACACAAGGTCTTTCATCGAGCCGTCCACGCCATTCATGAAATCGGTACGCCCTTGGTTGAACAATAGAAATTCCAAGGCTCGCGTTTCGTTGAAATACACTTGTACCGCATCCAGGTAAGGCAATGGTTTACCCATGTTGTCGCGCTCCCAATAATGCTCGTTCTTGTGCAGTATCAGGGTATTGCCCTCGTCCCAATGGTGAAAGATGAAAGGCCCCGTGCCGCAAGGGTGGCTGCGGTAATCCTTGCCCCACCGTTGTACCGCCTCGCGCGGCACTATGGAACAATACTGCATGGTCAATATCTGGGGCAATGGCCTAAAGGGTGCGGATAGGTGCAGCACGAAGGTGCTATCATCGGGGGCCTCGAAAGGTTGGTTTTTGCGCACACGGCCGTTAAAAACCCAGGCACCGGCGGTGGCCTCTGCCGGGTCTATCAGCCTGTTGAAGCTGTATAGCACGTCGGTGGCGGTCATGCGGCGGCCCCTGCCGCCCGCAAACACCTCGTTGTCGTGAAAATACACATCGCCGCGCAGGTGGAAAGTGTAGTGCAGCCCATCGTCCGAACTTTCGTAGCCCTTGGCCAGCGAAGGCACGGTCTGCATATTGCTATCTGCCTCCAGCAGCGTATTGTACAGCATGTGCGTGGCCCATATAATGGCTATGCTTTTGGCAAAGGCCGGGTCGAGCGTTTCCAATCCACCGGCTTGGTTGTATCGAAACACCATCTTGCCGTCGTCGGCCTGTTTGCGGCAGGCAGTTGGCAGCAGCAATGTAAGCAACAGGCATAAGTAGTAGGCACGGCGCATGATGGCCAAATGTAAGCAATCGCCATTAATGCAAAAACAAGGCAATGGCATATCTGTAAAATTTGGGCGGGTTAAGCGGTCAAGGAAGCGTTGTGTGCCGTTGTTGAGCCATGCTGCTTCGTTGGAGCTTTTCTGTACGAAACAGACATTTCTTTCGCTGCCATTAACGGATAAAGACAGGGTTATGCGTCAACGATTTCAAATTGATTTTTCTTCAAAAACAATTCGGCCCTTGGCTTGCCAAGGGCCGAATTGTGGTACTTTTGCACATGGATTGCGAGTGCAGTGGTGGCGAAACCCTTGAAAGGTGGACACATATCCACGCTTTTCGCAAGTAATCCACATCCATCCTGCGTTATTCACATTCGCCTCCTCAAAGCCTTTCTGGTGGCTATTCCCCCGATTTGGAATATGTGGAAAAAAAGCAAAAATTTATTGAGTGGTATTTTGTGGGAAAATGTGTTATTTTGTGTCAAATTTCGACAACACATTGCCATGGCAGCCTTTTTAGGTGAATATGAGGTTTCGATGGATGCGAAAGGTCGCTTCCTGGTACCCGCCGGCTTCCGGAAACAACTTCCGGAGGGCGGCGATAAATCTTTTATCATCAGCCGCGGCCTCGACAACATAGTACACCTATACACCCTACCCGAGTGGGAAGCGTACATGGCCAAGCTATCGAAGCTGAACGAATTGAACCCCAAAGTGACCCATATACTGCGCGTGTTGCGGGGCGGAGCGGTGCCGGTAGAAATGGATAGTGCCGGGCGGCTGCTGATACCAAAGCCGTTGCAGGAATACGGGAAACTAAGCAAAGACCTGGTGTTTACCGCACAAGGCAACAAAATGGAAATATGGGACAGGGATACCTACTACCAATACATCAGCCTGCAAAGCGCCAACCTTAGCGACCTGGCAGCCGATGTTTTTGGCAACAGTTACCTCGACCCTTTTCAATAACAAAATGCCCGAAACAGGCTTATCGTTCCTTAGCATACACGCACATGAGCAATCCGTCATCGTACCATACATCGGTGCTGCTGCACGAAGCGGTAGATGCTTTGGATATTAGGGAAAATGGCGTGTACGTGGACGGCACTTTTGGCGGCGGCGGGCATAGCAGGGAGATTTTGCGCCGTTTGGGCAAGAAAGGCAGGCTCATAGCATTCGACCATGACAAAGATGCTTGGAAAAACCTGCCCAACGATAGCAGGATAACCTTGGTAAAAGAAAATTTCCGCTACGTGCGCCGTTTTCTTCGCCTGCACGAAGCCCTGTCGGCAGACGGCATACTGGCCGACTTGGGCGTAAGTTCTTTTCAGTTCGACACGGCAGGGCGCGGCTTCAGTATTCGCTTCGATGCGCCGCTGGATATGCGCATGGACGACAGGCTGCACAATACCGCAGCCGACATCGTAAACCAATATCCCGAAGAAAGGCTGCACAAACTATTGGAACAATACGGCGAAGTGCGCAATGCGCGTACCCTGGCCAAAACAATAGTGGAAGGCAGAAAGAAGATGAAGGTGCACAGCATAGATTCGTTCAAAGACCTTATTGGCGACTGCATAAAAGGCAACCCCAATAGGTATTTGGCACAGGTGTTTCAGGCTTTGAGGATAGAGGTAAACGAAGAAATGGAGGTATTGGGCGAGTTTTTGGCACAAACCCCCGCTTGCCTGAAACCGGGTGGGCGTTTGGCAATAATAACGTTCCATTCGTTGGAAGACAGGATGGTGAAACAGTTCATGAAGAATGGCACCAACGATGACGCTCCGGCTACCGACCCGTTTGGACGCAGGTTGCACCTCAATCCTTTTAAAATGCTAAAGGATGTAGTGCCTTCGGAAGAGGAATTAAAACACAACAACCGCTCGCGCAGCGCCAGGCTGCGCATAGCGGAAAAAATATAGCAGGCAGCACGGCAATGGACGGCAACAAATTATACAACGAGGAAGCGGAAACAGTAGCGGACATTGCTGCGGCGGAAGATACTGCTGAGGCCACTATTGCACCGTTAGAGCCTTTGCCGGCACCGGCAAATCGTTGGGGCAATTGGCGCGATTTGGTCGATAGGTTTTCGTACAAAGGCATCGTGAGCAATATGCCTTACCTCATGTTCCTGACCTTGTTGTGCATACTGTATATCACCAACAACAACAGGGCCATTTCCCTGACGAGGAGCATCAACGAAAAAGGCAAGGAATTGAAAGAGTTGCGGTGGCGGTACATGGACGTTCAATCCCGCTTGATGTACCAAACCTCCGAAACGCAGTTGGTGCCCAAGGCCGCGGTATTGGGCCTGAAGCCACTGGACAAACCGGCATTTGAAATCAAAATAAAAGTACCCGCGAAAGCAGAAGAATAGTTTTGCATGAGCTTTAAGAAAGACATACGGTTCAGGGTGTACCTTTCCTTTACGGGAATGGTGCTGCTGGCGGTGGCTATCATCGTTAAAGCTATTGCCATACAAGTAAGCGAAGGGGATGAACTACAAGCGCAGGCAGAAAAAGCGCATACAAAAAAGGAAACCCTTTACCCCGAACGCGGCAACATATACGGCGAAGACGGCACCCTGCTTTCCAGCACCATACCGCAATTTGACCTGAGGGTCGATTTTAAGGCTATCAATAAAGACACTTTCAACAAATACGTAGATACGCTTTCGGTGTGCATGGCTTCCTTGTTCAAAGATGCTGCTGCCGAAGATTATAGAAGACAATTGCGGGCTGCCTTTAACCACGGCGACAGGTATTGGCTGATAAAAAAATCGGCACCTTATTTTCAATACCAAGCCGTGCGCAATTTCCCCATTTTCAACAAAGGAAAAAACAAAGGCGGCTTCATAGCCGAGTCGCACTCGCGCAGGGTGAACCCCTATGGAATGTTGGCTTACCGCACCATAGGCTTATGGCGCGAAAATGCACAGAACATAGGCTTGGAGCAGCGTTACGATACTGTATTGAAGGGTAAAGAAGGCACTCGTATAATACGCAAAACTACCGGGGCCACTTGGATGCCCATTGAAGGCTCGGAAGTGGACCCCGAAAATGGCAACGATATAGTAACCACCATAGACATTAATGTACAAGACGTGGCCGAACATGCGCTGCTCGATGTATTGACCAAATACAATTGCCAATACGGAACAGCCATAGTGATGGAAACACATACGGGCAAGATAAGGGCATTGGCCAACCTTGGCCGCCAATCGGACGGCAGCTATTGGGAGGATTTCAATTATGCCATGATACCCACCGAACCGGGTTCCACATTTAAACTCATGTCGCTTTTTAGCCTGCTGGAAGATGGCTACGTAACGGTAAACAGCAATGTAAACGCCTTTGGCGGCGTGGCGCGTTTTGGCAATCAGCGCGTGGTGGACGACCACCACGGCTTGGGGGTGATTACTATCAAGAAAGCATTTGCCCAAAGTTCCAATGTGGCTTTTGCTTGGTTGGTGAATCACTATTACCAGTCGGAACCCATGAAGTACATCAAGCACTTGCAGCATTTGCAATTGAACAAGCGTACCGGCATAGACCTTGCGGGCGAACGCAGCCCCATGATTAAAACACCCAAAAGCGAACGTTGGAACAAAGTCACCTCTTTGCCTTGGATAGGTTACGGCTACGAAAGCCTCATAACGCCCATGCACACCCTGATGGTTTATAACGCGGTGGCCAACAACGGCACCATGGTCAAACCCTATTTGGTAAGCGCCATTAAAGAATATGGCATTACCACCAAAGAATTTAAGCCTACCGTCTTGGTAGATAAAATAGGCAAGCCTTCTACCATTCGACAAATGCGCGAGGCCATGCACGCCGTGGTGGAAGAAGGTACTGCCCGGTCTATAAAATCGCCATTCTACGGTGCCGCAGGAAAAACGGGGACGGCACAAGTGGCCGACAAGGGCATTAGTTATGCCGATGGCGTGCGCCAAGGTTCGTTCGTGGGCTTTTTCCCTTACGACAAACCGCAATATACCATAGCGGTGGTAGTACGCAGCACACCGCATGGCGCTTATTATGGTGCAGTGGTAGCCGCCCCTGTTTTCAAGGCCATTGCAGATAAACTGTATGCTACGCATATTGGCGGTTGGCAAGCTACCGATACGGTAAACAAGCGAGCCAATGTAGTGGCCAAGAAGGCTACCCAAGAAAGTTTGGTACAAGTAATGGAGATATTGGGTTATGGCCATCCCAAGGCTTCGCGCTGGGACGGCTTGGCATTGTTGAAAACAGACTCTGTGGGACACTACGCATTGCAACAGCAAGCACTACCTAAAAGCGAAGTACCCGATGTAAACGGCATGGGCCTGCGCGATGCCTTGTATATACTGGAACGTTCGGGATTGCGGGTATCGGTAAGTGGCAATGGCAAAGTGTTGAACCAGTCGCTGCCCGCCGGAAATAAAATAGTTAAAGGACAACACATACACCTACAGTTAGGATAAACGATATACATGAAAACGCTGCGACAGCTTTTGGAAAACATACAGACCCTAAGCATCATGGGCAACCTTGATGTGCCGGTAACGGACGTGGTGCTTGATTCGCGCAAGGCCGGCAGTGGTTGTATGTTCATAGCGCAGCGCGGAAGCCTCACCGATGGCCATAAGTTTATACCCCAAGTGCAAGCTGCCGGGGCATCGGTAGTGGTGTGCGAAGTTTTACCTGAAAATATAGACAGCCAAGTAACTTATGTATTGGTGGCCGATACGATGGCTGCTACCGGAGCGTTGGCCGCGGCCTTTTACAATCACCCGTCCGCTACGTTTAAAGTAGTGGGCGTAACGGGTACCAACGGCAAAACCACGGTGGCGACGGTATTGTTCCACTTGTTTACGGGCTTGGGCCATAAGTGCGGCTTGGTATCAACGGTGCAAAACCAGATAGCAAACGAGGTGCTGCCCGCCACGCATACTACGCCCGATGCGGTTAGCTTGCAGCGTTTGTTCAGGCACATGGCAGATGAAGGTTGCGCGTATGTGTTCATGGAAGTCAGTTCGCACGCCATACACCAGCACCGTATTGGCGGCATTAAGTTCGATGGTGCCATTTTTACCAACATCACCCACGACCACCTTGACTACCACAAAAGCTTTGACGAGTATATAAGGGTCAAGAAAATGCTCTTCGATGGTTTAGATGCCGCAGCATTTGCGCTTACCAATGTAGATGACAAGAGGGGCGCAGTGATGTTGCAAAACACCAAGGCTTTGCGCAAGGGTTATTCACTTAGGATACCGACAGACTTTAAAGGCAAGGTATTGGAAAACGATTTGGACGGCTTGCAGATGGACGTGGACAGGGTGGATGTGCATTTTCGCATGTCGGGCTTGTTCAATGCCTATAACCTGCTGGCGGTATATGGCGCCGCAATATTGCTGGGCGAAGACAAGATGCAGGTATTGGCGATATTGAGCAACGTAAAGGGCGCACCGGGAAGGTTTGAGACTTACAGGTCGGCCAAGGAACGGATTTTGGGCGTGGTGGATTATGCCCATACACCCGATGCCTTGTTGAACGTATTGGCCACCATAAAGCAATTTGGCGGCGACAGGAAGATAATCACCGTGGTGGGTTGCGGCGGCGACAGGGACAAAACCAAACGTCCCATAATGGCACAAGTAGCCTGCGAGCATAGCGACAAAGTTATGTTGACCAGCGACAACCCGCGCAGCGAAGACCCCGGGGAAATATTGAATGAAATGGAAGCGGGGGTTTCTTTCGCACAAAAGAGAAAAGTGATTCGCATTTCGGATAGGCGGGAAGCGATTAAGACAGCCGTTTCGTTGGCGCAACCGGAAGACGTAGTGTTGGTAGCCGGCAAAGGCCACGAAACTTATCAGGAAACAAAAGGTGTGCGTCACCATTTCGACGACCGCGAAGTGTTACA
Organism: Edaphocola sp.; assembly: GCA_047605615.1. Taxonomy (GTDB): domain Bacteria; phylum Bacteroidota; class Bacteroidia; order Chitinophagales; family Chitinophagaceae; genus Taibaiella. Next base: position 8,733 of record JASGFI010000006.1, read on the forward strand.
AGAAATGTTTGCGTTACTGGACAAATAAGCGTTTAAAGGAAACTGCATGTTATACTACTTTTTCAAGTATCTGAGGAACCAGTTCGGCATGACCGGTGCGGGGTTGTTCCAGTACATCACCTTCCGCGCTGCCATGGCGGTGGTATTGTCGCTGGTTATTACCCTTATTTTCGGCAAACGCCTTATCAACTATCTGCAAAAAAAGCAAATAGGCGAAACCATACGCGACCTTGGTTTGCAGGGCGAGGAGCAAAAACGAGGCACCCCTACCATGGGCGGCGGCATCATCATTGCGGGCATTTTGATACCTACCCTGCTTTTTGCAAGGGTGTTGAATGTGTATATCATCATGATGGTGGTTTCTACCGTATGGCTGGGCTTGATTGGCTTCCTGGACGATTACATAAAAGTATTCAGGAAGAACAAAGAAGGCTTGGCCGGCAGGTTCAAGATTTTGGGCCAAATTGGCCTGGGCATTATCATTGGTTTTACCATGTACTACAACAATCATGTGGTGACTACCAGGGAGATTACGCCGGGCAAGCCCATACTTTACGATGCATCTGAAAAGATAGAAGGCACACCTTTTGTAAGGGTGGACGAAAATGGTTATGTACGCAGATATGTTCAGGTTAGGGCGGCTGTCACTACTGTTCCTTTTTCTAAAGCACACGAGTTGAGTTATGGCAAGATAGCTTCTTTTTTTGGCGAAAAGAATGTAGGCTGGCTTACACCCACTATTTACATACTGTTTGTGATAGTCATCATAACGGCAGTATCCAATGGCGCCAATATTACCGACGGCATAGACGGGCTGGCTACGGGTACCTCGGCCATAGCGGGCTTGGCTTTCGGCATTTTTGCCTACCTGTCGGGCAACTATGTTTTTGCGGGTTATCTCAATATAATGAACATTCCCAACCTTGGCGAACTGTCCATATTCGTAGGGGCCTTCGTGGGTGCTTGCGTGGGTTTTTTGTGGTACAATTCTTACCCGGCGCAGGTGTTCATGGGCGATACCGGCAGCTTGGCATTGGGCGGCATCATAGCTTCCTTGGCCATTATAGTGCGCAAGGAATTGTTGATACCCATTATATGCGGCATATTCCTGATAGAGAACCTGTCGGTAATGGCGCAGGTAAGTTATTTCAAGTACACCAAGAAAAAATATGGCGAAGGGCGTAGAATATTAAAGATGTCGCCCCTGCATCACCATTACCAAAAGTCGGGCTACCACGAAAGTAAAATAGTGACCAGGTTTTGGATTATAGGTATCATGTTGGCCATACTTAGCGTGGTATCGTTAAAAATACAATAGGCTTTATGGTAAACTATAAAAAAATAGTGGTGCTTGGGGCAGGCGAAAGTGGCAACGGCGCCGCAATACTGGCAAAGGAAAAGGGCTTTGAGGTTTTTGTGTCGGACAAGGGATTGATAAGGGGCGAATACAAAAACGAGTTGGCGGCGCATGGAATAGCCTATGAAGAAGGAACACATACAGAGGAGAAGATTTTGGCTGCCGACCTGATAATCAAAAGCCCGGGCATTCCGGACAAAGTGCCGCTGGTAAAGGCTTTGAGGTCGGTGGGCAAAGAAATAATCAGCGAGATAGAGTTCGCGTATTGGTTCAAAGGCGAGAGCAAGATAATAGGCATAACGGGCAGCAACGGAAAGAGTACCACCACCAGCCTGATGTACGACATGGCGAAAAGGGGCGGCTTGGATGTATCTATGGTGGGCAATATCGGCATCAGTTTCGCCAAGCAAGTAGCATTGGCGCCCACGGCTTGGTATGTGGTAGAGATAAGTAGTTTCCAGTTGGACGACATAAGGGATTTTAGGCCCGACATAGCCATGATACTGAATATCACGCCCGACCATTTGGATAGGTACGACTATAAATTTGGAAACTACGTGCAGTCGAAGTTCAGGATAGTGGAGCACCAAAAGCCCGAAGACATGGTGGTATTGAACATAGACGACGAAGCAATAAAAAACTATTTGAAAGAGCACACAATAAAACCGACAATAATACCAATAACGATGAGCGAGCAAAACCCAAATTTGGAAGAAGGCGCATTTATGAAAGGAGATGACATGCACTTGAATTATCAGGGAGATGATATGACTGTATCTATCCACGACTTGAAATTAAAAGGAAAACACAATCAGTACAATTCAATGGCAGCGGGCATTTCGGCAAGGGCAGCGGGTATAAGGAAAGAGAAATTGAGGGAGAGCTTTGAAACCTTTGGCGGGTTGGAACATCGTTTGGAATTTGTGGCTACCGTGAGGGGCGTGGATTTTATCAACGATTCAAAAGGCACCAACCTCAATTCGGTATGGTTTGCGCTGGAAAGCATGAAACAGCCCGTGGTATTGATTTTGGGCGGACAAGACAAAGGGAACGACTATAACGAAATAATGGATTTGGTTCGGGAAAAAGTACATGCCATAGTGTGCATGGGCATAGACAACGAACCCATTCATAGGGCGTTTGAAAACGTGATAGAAAATATAGCAGATACCCATAGCGCAGAGGATGCCGTCAAGGCCGCATATTCCTTGGCCGATACGGGCGATGTGGTGTTGCTGTCGCCGGGCTGCGCCAGTTTCGATTTGTTCAAAAATTATGAAGACCGTGGCGCGCAGTTCAAGCAAGCGGTACTCGATTTGTAATAACACATAGGTTTGGAAAAATAAATAAGCAACAATGCAACATCAAGTAACGGAAAGGCTGAAAGGCGACAAGGTAATATGGTCTATTGTGGCCGTATTGTCTTTGTTGAGTTTGTTGGCCGTGTATTCGGCTACGGGGTCGCTGGCTTGGCGCATGGACAAGAGTTCGGGTTTTTATTTGGTGAAGCAATTTGCCTTTTTGTTGGCAGGCATCGGTATTATTTTTGTGGTACACAAAATAAATTACACCAAGTTTGCAAGGTTCTCCGTACTGCTGTTTCTTCTCAGCATACCGCTTTTAATTTACACCTTATTTTTTGGGACAACTTTAAATGAGGGGTCACGTTGGATTAAGTTGCCAGTAATAAATCTTACTTTCCAAACATCCGACCTTGCACGTTTGGCCATATTCATGTTTTTGGCAAGGCAGTTGAGCATCAAGCAAAAGGTAATCAAAGACTTCAAGAAGGGCTTCCTGCCGGTATTGGTACCCGTGTTGATTATTTGTGGCTTGATAGCTCCGGCCAACCTTTCCACGGCCTTGTTGCTGGGGCTTACTTGTTGCATCTTGTTCTTTATCGGCAGGGTGGACGTGAAGCATATCATGTTGTTGGCGGTAGTGGGCATGATAGGCGTGGCAACGCTTTTCTCTGTATCCATAGCCTTTAAAATAGGGCGCGGGGCTACTTGGCAAAAACGTATCGAGAATTATTTCGGCAAAGGGGAAGATGCCAAAGACAAAGACAGCGATAGCAATTATCAGATTACCCAAGCCAAGATAGCCATTGCCAGTGGCGGCATTACGGGCCGCGGACCGGGCAAAAGCTGGGCGCGCGATTTTTTGCCGCACCCATATTCCGATTTCATTTTTGCCATTATCATAGAAGAATACGGCATATTGGGAGCATCTGTTTTAATTGGCATTTACTTGTTGTTTTTGTGGCGAAGCATCTTGATATTCCGCAGGTGCCCGTATGCGTTTGGGGCTTTTTTGGCGGTGGGGCTTAGCTTCACGCTGGTGTTTCAGGCATTGATGAATATGGCTGTCAACGTGCATTTGGTACCGGTTACGGGGCTTACGCTGCCCTTGGTGAGCATGGGTGGCTCGTCAATATGGTTCAACAGCATAGCAATAGGAATTATTTTAAGCGTAAGCAGGTATGTGGACGAAATGGAAGGTGCGGGGCATTTACCTACGGCAAAATAAAAGACAGCAAAAATGAAAGTAATCATAGCAGGAGGCGGTACAGGCGGGCACATATTTCCCGCAGTGGCTATAGGACACGCGTTGCAACGCTTGCATCCCGGCTCTGAACTGTTGTTTGTAGGGGCAAAGGGCAAAATGGAAATGGAGAAAGTGCCCCAAGAAGGGTTTAACATTATAGGATTGGACATTGCCGGTTTCAACAGGAGCAATTTGTTGAAGAACATTACGCTCCCGTTCAAAATATGGAAAAGCAGGCGGCAAGCTAAAAATATCTTGCAAGACTTTAAGCCCAATGCGGTAGTGGGTGTGGGCGGTTATGCCAGCTTCCCCATGTTAAGTGCGGCGCAGGCTTTGGGCATCCCTACTTTGATACAGGAACAAAATTCTTTTGCGGGCAAAACAAATAAGCTACTCGGCAAGAAAGCCAAAGCGGTATGTGTGGCTTACGATGGAATGGAAAAGTTTTTTCCTGCCGATAAAATTGAAATAACCGGCAATCCGGTAAGGGCCGCCATAGCCAGGTCAACCATCACGAGGTCGGAAGGCTTGGAGGCATTTGGCCTTGATGAAGCCAAAAAGACGCTGTTGGTAGTGGGTGGAAGCCTTGGCGCACGCAGCATCAACGAAGCCATAGCGGCTGGCATAGGTAAAATTGCTTCGTGGAATGTGCAGTTGATATGGCAAACCGGCAAGCTGTTTACCGAACAAGCTGCCGCCGCGGTAAAAGACAGGCAGGGCATGGTAGCCAGCGATTTTATTCGCAATATGGAGTATGCTTATGCCGCTGCGGATATAGTGGTGTCGAGGGCAGGGGCATTGGCCAGCGCGGAATTGTGTATAGTTGGCAAGCCGGTAATATTCGTGCCTTACCCTTTTGCCGCCGAAGACCACCAAACCAGCAATGCCTTGGCTTTGGTAGCAACCAATGCGGCCATGATGGTGAAAGACAACGATGCAGCCACGGAATTGATTCCCAAGTTGGACACCTTGGTACACGACCATTCCATGCAACAGATAATGGCGAACAACATAGTGAAGCATGGAATCGACAATGCCGACGACAGAATAGCAAAAAGCGTATCGAACATAGCAAAAAGATAATCAGTAAAAGAAGCAAAGATGAATATCGACAACCTGAAGCGGGTTTACTTTGTGGGAATAGGAGGCATAGGCATGAGTGCCTTGGCTCGCTTTTTCAACGAGCGTGGCGTGGCCGTCAATGGCTACGACCGCACCGCAACCGAGCTTACCCAAGAGCTTGCCAAAGAGGGTATGGATATTCATTACGCCGATGATGCGACCTTGCTGGATAAAGATGCGGAACTGGTGGTCTATACCCCGGCCATACCTGCCGACAATGCGGAGTTGGCTTGGTATTGGGACAACAGCTATCCCGTTTACAAGAGGTCTGATGTATTGCAATGGATAACCGAAAGCATGATGGCCGTAACGGTGGCCGGCACCCACGGCAAAACCACTATCAGTACGCTTATAGCCCATCTGCTGCGCGACAGCGGTTATGGCTGCAATGCCTTTCTGGGCGGCATTTCGAGCAATTACCATACCAATTATTGGGGCAGCAAAAACAACGTAGCCGTCATTGAGGCCGATGAATACGACAGGAGTTTTTTGAAACTGAAGCCCAACATTGCGGTGCTTACCGCAATGGATGCCGACCACCTGGACATTTACGGTACGGTGGAAAATATGGAGCAAGCTTTTGTTCAATACACCGAAAACATAAAAGCGGGCGGTACGCTTTGGTCGAAGCTGGGCTTGAAACATGCGGCCTTGTTGCGCGGCGACGAAAAGCGCACCTACAGCCTCCAAAGCAATGGTGCCGATGCCTATGCCGCCAACATCATGATAAAGGATGGCGGCTACAATTACGACGTGGTGGGCAATGGCTGGACCTTGGCCGATGTACGGTTGAACATAGGCGGTATGCACAATGTAGAAAACAGCGTAGTAGCCATAGCCGTAGCTAAACAATTGGAAATAGGAGATGCGCTTATACGCAGTGCCGTAGCGGCTTTCAAAGGTGTTAAACGTAGGTTCGAGTATATAGTGAAAACTGAAAAAGTGGTGTATATAGACGACTATGCGCATCATCCGGCCGAACTGGCCGCTTTGATAAAAAGTGCCAAGACGCTCTTCCCGAAAAAGCGTTGCGTGGTGGCCTTTCAGCCGCACTTATACACACGTACCCGCGACTTCGCCGAAGGTTTTGCGCAAAGCCTCGATATGGCCGACGAGGTGTTGTTGCTCGATATTTATCCTGCAAGGGAAAAGCCCATTGAAGGCGTTAGGTCAGAAATGATAACGCAGCTGATGGGCAACCCAAACCATACGGTCTTAAGCAAAGAAGGTTTGTTGGAATATGCGGCAAGTGCGCCTTTACAATTGTTCATTACCGCCGGTGCTGGCGATATAGACAAGCTGGTGCCGGAAATAAAAAACATAGTGGGGAACCGCAAGGATTTGAATTAGCACGAAAGGTTTATAACAAAAAACAAAATGGAGCCAACCAATAAAATATCGACAAAAAAAGTAGTCCGCTTTGCGGTGGGGGCTTTGTTGGTCGCTGTTTTCGTGGTGGCGCTCGTAGCAGCATCCAACAAGCAAGACCGCAAGACCGTTCAAGGGTTGAAGGTAGTGCTGAACGATGAAAATGATTACAGTTTTTTACAACAAAAAGACATTGAAAAATTATTGTTGGACAATAGGCACATAGATTTGAACGGCACCGAAGTAGCACATCTCGATTTGAAGAAAATGGAAGCCACGGCCCTTACCAATCCATGGGTTGCCAAGGCAGACGTTTACTTGGATAACCAACAGGTGCTGAATGTAAAAATAACACAACGCGACCCATTGGTACGCATTTTCGACGTAAACGGCAGAAGCTATTACATGGACAGTGCGCTACATTCGATGCCGGTAACTACGGGCTTTGCCTATGCTGCGCCGGTATTTACCAATGTGCCTTTGGCGGCCAACGATAGCTTGCAGGAGATTTTGTTTGGCAAAATAAATTACCTGGGCCGATACATCTCAAACGACAGCTTTTGGAAAGCACAGGTAACGCAAGTGGAAGTGCAGCCCGACCATACATTTGTGCTGAGTACGGTTATGGGAAACCAAAAAATATTGCTGGGCGACACAAGTAGCTTGTCCATAAAGTTCAATCACCTGTTTGCTTTTTATAAAAACGTTTCGGCGAAAATTGGCTGGGATAAATATGATGTCTTGGATGCACGGTTCAATGGGCAGATAGTAGCCAGTCCGGCCTTGGGCTGGGTGCCACCCAAAAATGTAGATACTGCCGGCATCATACCCGAAGGCCCCGCACCCAATGAACATTCGGCAACTGTGGCGATGGCAGCAAAACCAACGCCAACAAACAATGCAAAGAAAGCAAGTGCAACCGCCGTACCTGCGGCAATAAAAAAAGCGACTGCCGCCACCACAAAAGTATCGGTAAAAAACGCCAAAGTAGCGCAGGCCAAAAAGCCGGAAAAATCAGTAGCAATGGCGAAAGCAAAAAGTTCCATTAACGATAAAGAAAAACCACAAAGCGACAAACCTCAACCTAAATATATTTATAAAGGCAGCGGCCAACATTAATCTATACAAACACAATAGTTATGAGTAAAAAAGAACAACCTATCATAGTAGGCCTCGATATTGGCACCACCAAAGTAGTAGCCATAGCCGGACGAAAAAATGAATACGGCAAATTAGAAATCTTGGGCTTTGGCAAGGCCGACTCTGCCGGCGTAAGCCACGGTGTGGTGTTGAATATAGAGCAGTGTATTCGTTCCATAGAATTGGCCATTGACAAGTGTTTGCAGTCCAACCCCAACCTTGAAATAAACGAGGTGTACGTGGGCATAGCCGGGCAGCACATTAAAAGCCTGCAAACAAGGGGCGACCGTGTACGTGCGCTAACCGATGAAGAAATCACCAAGGAAGATATAGACGAGCTGATACGCGACCAGTATAAAACATATATACCGGCGGGCGATCAAATCATAGACATCATTCCGCAAGATTTTACCATAGACAATGTAGCCAACATACACGACCCCGTGGGCATGAGCGGCATTAAGGTAGGCGCCAATTTCCATATAGTAACCGGCGACAAAAATGCCATACGCAACATAAAGCGTTGCGTGGATAAATGCAATTTAAACACCAACGATTTGGTATTGCAACCGCTGGCTTCTGCCGCTGCCGTAATGGGTGCGGACGATTTGGAGGCCGGGGTAGCCATAGTAGATATTGGCGGCGGCACTACCGACATGGCCGTGTTCTATGACGGCATACTGCAACACACTGCCGTTATACCCTATGCCGGCACCAACATTACCAACGACATAAGGCAAGGCTTAGGTGTGTTGCGCGCGCAAGCAGAAGCCATGAAGGTACAGTTTGGCATGGCACTGGCCGATGAGGCCAAGGGCAATGCCTACATTACCATTCCCGGCCTAAGGGGTATGCCGCCCAAGGAAATTTCCGTAAAAAATTTAGCGAACATCATACAAGCCCGTACCGAAGAGATACTGGACTATGTGATGTACCACCTGAAGCAGGTAAACCTCGACAAGCGTTTGTTTGGCGGCATCATATTGACGGGCGGCGGCAGCCAGCTGAACCACATCATACAGTTGACCCAATTGAAAACAGGCATGGGTGCACGCATTGGCTTGCCCAACGAACACCTGGCCGGTGGCCATACCGAAGAATTGAACCACCCCATGTATGCTACCTGCATAGGTTTGATATTGCGTGGTTATTCCGATTTTGAAAACGGGAAAATGAACTTCAACAGCACGAACAAGGAACTGCGCATACTTCGTGACGAAGCAACCAACGATGTGGTGGTGCAAGTACCCGTGCAGCCGGTTTATGAACCACCGGCCCCTGCTACAAATAAAACTACTTATGCTGCCCCCGAACTTCCGCCGTTGCGCAAAGAATTGACAGCCGAAGAAAAGGAGGAAAAGGCAAGGTTGGAAGAAGAACGGATGATGCGCGCCAAGAAGCGTACCGACATGATTAAAAAAGTTTTTGGCCAGATTAAAACGGGCTTCATGAACTTGTTTGAAGAACCCGAAGACACGAGGATGTAATCTTGATAACCCATAAAAATAAAAAAACTTAATTACTAACCCAATAGTCTTTGTTGCAGAAGAACGGCAAGGATTGAATAAAAACAAACAGCTATGATACATTTTGAAATCCCGAAAAATCAATCATCTATTATCAAGGTGATAGGTGTAGGCGGCGGCGGCGGCAATGCAGTGAACTATATGTACAGTCTTGGCGTGGACGGCGTGGACTTCATTGTCTGCAATACAGATTCGCAAGCCTTGGCCCAAAGCCCCATACCTAACAAAATTCAGCTTGGCCCGCACCTTACGCAAGGCTTGGGCGCAGGTGCAAACCCCGAAATAGGCAAGCAAGCCGGTGAAGAATCGGTAGATGAAATTTCAAAGATTTTGAAAGTGAATACCCGCATGGCATTTATCACGGCCGGTATGGGCGGCGGCACGGGCACGGGTGCCGCGCCCATCATTGCCAAAGTATGCCGCGAACTGGGCATACTTACGGTAGGCATCGTTACTACGCCATTTGCTTACGAAGGCCGCAAGCGTCTTACGCAGGCACAAAACGGCATTGCCCAAATGCGCGAACACGTGGACACTATCCTTATTATTTCCAACGACAAGCTGCGCCAGCAATTCGGCAACCTGCCTTTCACCCAGGCATTTTCTAAGGCCGACAACGTATTGGCCACGGCTGCCAAGTGCATTACCGATTTGATAACCGTAGATGGCAAGGTAAACCTTGACTTCAACGACGTACAAACCGTAATGAAAAACGGCGGCGTAGCCATATTGGGCAGTGCCATAGCCAGCGGCGAAGGCCGCGCGCTCAAGGCCGTGGAAGATGCCCTTAGCTCTCCTTTGCTGAACGACAGCGAAATAGAAGGCGCACAATGGATACTGCTAAATGTTACCTCTGCCGCCGGCAATAGCGAACACACCCTCGACGAACTGGAAATAATTCAGGGTTACGTGCAGCAACAAGCGGGCAATACATGCGACATTATCTTGGGCATGGGCCACAATCCCGATTTGGGCGAAAACATAGCTGTAACTATCATCGCTACCGGTTTTCATCATCAGGAAATAAACACGGAGCTACCCAACCAAAATGCGCAACCGAAAGAGGAAAAAATAATAGTACCCCTGGGGCAGCCCGGTGGCGAAGCATTGGTAGAAGCCGCCGCACCGGAAACAGCAAAGCCCGTAGCAGACCCCATGGCACCGCAATTGGTAGAAGCGCCGGCAGCCGCAGCTTATTACCAACCTGCCGCTCCCGTACAGCCTACAACAGCAACAACAGTATTCAACCTTGAATTGCCCAAAGAGGCACCCGCCGTCATAGAGCAAGCACAAACCAAGCCTATTGAGGAGCCCAAGGGGCCGGAGTTGGAGTTGATTATTAAAAACGAACAACCCGAATTGCTGCACCCGGAGCAAGTAAAGCGCGGCAGCCGTTTCCTGTCGCAAGAAGAATTGGAAGAACAACGTAGGTTTGAAGAACAAAAACGTGCATTGGAAGACCGTGCGGAAAGGCTTCGCCGCATGAGCTTCAACATTAACGGCAATGAAAATGCAAGCGACATAGAAAATGTACCGGCTTATATGCGTAGGCAAAATGCCGATGCCGAACAGCCGCAGAACAGCCATGATGCGTTTTTGAGCGGCTATTCGGTAAATGCCGAAAAGCCCGGCAAACAAGGTATCATCAGCACTATCAATACCTTCTTGGAAGGCAAAAAACCAGATTAGTATATAGTTCGGGTATATGGCCAACAAAAGGAAGCGTCCCGCTATATGCGGGACGCTTCCTTTTGTGCAACAAGAGCGGCTATTTTCTTACTTTTACGCCAATAAATTCTCTATAAAATGCAGCTATTTACAATCAATACCGGACTATTCAAGCTGGACGGCGGCGCCATGCACGGCGTAGTGCCAAAGAGCCTGTGGAACAAACTTAACCCTGCCGACGAAAACAATTTGTGCACTTGGGCCATGCGTTGCTTATTGGTACAAACAAACGACAGGTTGATATTGATAGATACCGGCATAGGCACCAAGCAGGATGCCAAATTTTTCTCCCACTATTATTTGCACGGCACGGATTCGTTGAAAAAATCTATCGAGGCGAAAGGCTTCGGCTTGGACCAAATAACCGATGTGTTCCTGACCCATCTTCATTTTGACCATGTAGGCGGTGCCGTGGAAAAAGTAGGCGATGCTTTGCTGCCTGCTTTCAAAAATGCAACTTATTGGAGCAACGAAGCGCATTGGGAATGGGCCACAAAACCCAATGACAGGGAGAAAGCCTCTTTCCTGAAAGAAAACATACTTCCTCTGGAACAGAGCGGCCAATTGAAATTTATTACTGCCGCCGACAATGAAGAATGGCTACCCGGTTTCAAAATAAGGTATGTGCACGGGCATACCGAGGCTATGATGTTGCCGCAACTAACGGTAGGCAATCATACGATATTGTACGTTGCTGATTTGCTGCCCAGTGTACACCATTTGCCGCTTCCGTGGGTAATGGGCTACGACACACGCCCTCTCGAAACGCTGAAAGAGAAGAAACGCTTGCTGCAAGAAGCGGCAGCGCAAAATTATTTCTTATACTTTGAACACGATGCGCATAACGAATTGTGCAACCTGCAAGTGACCGACCGCGGGGTGCGGCAAAGCGACCTGCTCACCCTGACCGACCTGACATAGCATTTATACCTAAGTAAATTACATGTTGATTAGACACGTACCATTCTTAAAAGCCGTATTTGCCTATGCACTTACGGGGTTCGGCGGGCCGCAAGGGCATTTGGGTATGATGCTGCGCACCTTTGTACACAAAAGGCATGACGTAACCGAAGAAGAACTATTGGAGTTTAACGCATTTTGCCAAATGCTGCCCGGCCCTTCTTCTACCCAAACCATTACGTTGATAGGCTATAAGCGCGGCGGCGTACCCTTGGCATTGTTGACCCTGTTGATTTGGATTTTGCCTGCCACTATCCTGATGTCGGCATTTTCGTTTTTGGTTTATTACCTCGATACCCGTTCGTTGCTCCAGAACCTGTTTATCTACATCAAGCCCATGTCGGTGGGCTTTGTATGTTATGCGGCGGCAAACATGATGAAACGCAGTGTGAGGAATGTGGCCACATGGGCCATTATGCTGGGCAGTGCCATCCTTACTTTCTTTGTACGGTCGCCTTGGGTGTTTCCCGCTATTTTGTTGGTGGCGGGTACGCTTACCAACTTTAGCCACAAACGTATAGCCGCTACTACTACCAATCCTAAACCCATCAGGTGGATCAACCTATGGTTGTTTGCCATGTTGTTTATAGCGGCAGGTTTGTTAAGCGAGGTGGCACGGCGCAATCAATGGGAGCACCGCAGGATACTCAACCTCTTCGAGAATTTTTACCGGTTTGGCAGCATAGTGTTTGGTGGCGGCCAGGCATTGATACCCATGATGCTGGTGCAATTCGTGAACTTGCCCTTGCGCCGCGGCAATGCGCCCTATATGTCGCCGGGCGATATTATGACGGGTTTTGGTTTGGTGCAAGCCATGCCCGGCCCCGTGTTTTCGGTATGTGCCTTTACGGGTGGTTTGGCTATGAGCCAGTTTGGTGCTTGGTGGCAAGTAGTGGGTTGTTTGGTATCTATCATGGCCATTTTTCTGCCCAGCACTTTATTGCTTCTTTTCTTTTTCCCTATTTACCAAAACATAAAGCAACATGTAGTTATTTACCGGGCTTTGGAGGGTATCAATGCCGCCATAGTAGGGGTTATTTGGGCATCGGGGTTGTTGCTTTTTGCCGCTATCAATAAAGGCGGTTTCGATTTTATGGGTTTGGTGGTGGCGGTTATTTCCTTTTGTTTGTTGCAATTTACCAGAGTACCCGCACCCTTGATAGTATTGGCTTGGCTGTTGCTTGGCTGGACTTTGCACGTATGAATTACCCTACTCTTTTTCCAAGACAAAGATAATATTGCTGGTGTTCTTGGTTAGGTCCAGCGTGCGTAGCTTCATGTTGTTTGTAGCCGCCCATTGTTCTACAAAAGCGCGCTCCAAGAAATGCAGTGCGTTTTGCGTCTTGTTGAATTTTATGATTTTGGTAGATAATACCTCAGTTAATTGGGTACCCTTGTGGCGTTCCGCCAGGTCTTTAACGCCATCTCTCAATATAAGTTTCCCCCCGTTGCGCAATGCTTTATGGCAATTGCCCAACAGCTCCAATTGTTTTGCTGGGTCGAGGTAATGCAACACATCGCTGATGATGATGCCATCGCAGGGTTCAAGCGGGAAGCCGGTTACGTCGGCACATATAAAATCAATGGCAGCACCGGCCGCTGTTTCGGGTAGGCTTTTGCCATCCTTGTGCATACGCAGGCGCAACTTTTTTTCCTTCAAGCGCAGGTAGTGGTTGGCGGCGGTGGTTATTTTTCCTTCATCATAATCTACCCCGGTGAATGTGCGCCCTTCCGATGCCCAATGCAGCATGTAGGTCATAAATCCATAGCCGCAACCTAAATCGTAGAAGCGGCCGGTGCGCGGCAGAAGTTGATGAAAGGGTTCGTAATTGTCTTCCAGCTTTGTTTTGATGCGGCAATACCATTCCAGCACCGGCCCTTTGTAGATATTGCCTTTTATTAATTGCTCCCTGAAGTATTTCGGCGTTTCGTTGCCTTGTTTTATTTCCTCGAATTTTGACCTGAAATATTTGCCCGCCAACCTTGTCCTTTGGCTATAATGTTCGCCATAAGTTTTGTCGTTTGGTGCAATGGCCGGCTGTACATAAACACTCGTCGTGCCATTTTTCAAGAGCCAATCGCTCTTTTGCATGGCATAGTGCGCACCGTGCAATATTACGGGCACTATGGGCAAATTAAGTTGTTCGGCAATGTAGCATGCACCCTTATGGAACCTGTGTATCGTATCATCGTAAGACCGTGTGCCTTCGGGAAACACAATAATGCCGTAACCCTTTTCCACCAAGCTTTTCAGCGGTTCTATACTGTCCTCTGCACCATCGGCCACGGGATAATATTCGGCCATGCGCACTATCTTGCCAAATGCGGGCGAACGCCACACCCATTTGTTGGTAAGCAATACCAGTTTGGGGTGCAGCATGGTGGTAAGCAATATGTCGAGGAACGAAGAATGGTTGGCTATATATACTGCGGGCTTGTTGAACACACTTTTGTCATAACCATAAAACCGCTTTTTCACATTGGCCATGACGTACATTACGCTGCCGGTATATTTACTGAGGAACCAATGAAAGATATACTTGCTGCGCTGTTTGCCAAACGGCGTTAAGCCTGTCAATATAAATCCCGCAAGGGTAACGATTAAACAACCGGCAAAGAAATATAAAAAGCTGAACGCCGATTTTAAAAGGCTCCACAAAGTAAAAGGCATAAAGCCTTTGTCGGCCCTGTGTTGAATCATGAAATTGAACAAGAAGGGTTGCAGCACTTGCGACACGAACACCACGCACACCAAGCCCAGTATGGATATGAGCGCTATGGAATGTAATGCAGGGTGCTTGGCAAATATCAGCGTACCCAGGCCCACAATGGTAGTAAGCACCGATAAATAAACCGCCGACCTGCTTTGCTGCATATTGCTTTTGCCCGTTCGGTACTGTTCCAACATGCCGTCCATCATGAAGATGCTGTAATCGTCGCCCAAGCCAAAAATCAAGGTGGACACAATGATGTTCACAATGTTGAACCGTAAGCCCAATATGCCCATCACGCCCAAAATCCAAACCCAGGTAAGAGCCATGGGCAAGAAAGAAATAAGTGCCAGTTCCGGCCTGCCGTACGCAATAAGCAAGGCCAGGAAAACCAAAGCCCCCGAGTAGTACAGTATCTTGTTGAAGTCGGTATGCAAAATAGCCAATAGTTGCTCCGATACCGACTGTCTGTCCGTGGCCGAAATTGATGAAATGCGGGAAACCGCTTCCAGCACGTCTTTCCGCTTGCCGGGCATTACCTTTAATGATGCCACGGCATAGTATTTGCCGTTTTTGCTGCCCAGCGTGTTGGGCAAAAGGCCGGCCAAAAAGTTGCGTTCGGTACTGTCGTAAGGTTGGTATTGCTTGCGCAATGTTTTCGCCGTCAATTTCAAGTATTTGGTGTCGAAACGGGCTTCCTTGGCTGCTTTGCTTAAAGCGGCCAAGGTGGTGTTTATTTTATCTTCCGTCCAGAAATTGCGCCAGCGTTCTATGCGTCGCAGTTGCACGGCCAACGGGGGCATTATGCTTACGGGGTTCAAGGCATTTTTTATTTTTCCTGTTGCTTGCAAACGATTGATAATGGGGCTGGCCTGTTGCAGTTTTTGCAAGGCTTCATCTTCCGTATGGCCCGTGGCTACTGCAAATACGGAGCTTAAAGCATACGCATTGTGTTTGTTCAGGTCATCTTGCGCAGCCTTTAATTTTGGCGAAAGGTAATTCAAGTGCATAAGGTCGTTGTCGAAACTTACCTTGCCTGCAAAGTGCCACAGTACGGGCGTGGCCAGTACCACCGCAAGCAATAGCCATTTGTTCCTTTCCGGCTTCAGCCTTGCCAACCGGTCTATCAGGTTGGGCTTCTCTGTTTTGTTTCGGTCTTGGTTGCTATCAATTAAATGGGGTAAAAATATGAGGGTAAACAAAGAAGCCCCAATCAGGTTGCTGGCCGCAAACAGCCCCAGGTCGCGCAGCAAAGGAGCATTGGCCAAACGCAAGGCCAGAAAGGCACCAATGGTAGTAAGCGCACCCAGCGTAAGCGGAAACACCAGTGTAGCTACATTGTCGCGCATTGCCGGGTGGCTGCGCGCATGGCTCATAAAGTGTACCGAAAAATCAATGGCTATGCCCAATATGACAGCTCCTGCGCCAATGGCCAACACCGATACAGTGCCCTGCACCCAAGCCATGGTGGCCAAGCCACACAAGCCGCCAAACAACACGGGTACCATCAACAAAACGGGGGCACGCTTGCTTTTGAATACATAAAATGTCAGCAACAACAAGGCCGCAATGGTGACGCATAAAGTAACAATGGTATCTTGCTGCATCTGCACGGCATTTGCCGCAGCTACCGCCGGGCCGCCAAAATAACTGATGCCGATTCCCGGCCTTTTTATGGCCCACTCATTTATTATCCTATCTACTTCTTTGAATAATTGTGCATTGTTTTTTGTGTCGCTTGCCGGGTGGGCGGGTTGCAGGAAAAAGGTCAACCGTTTGCCGTTGTCGCTGAATATATAACCCTCGTGCAGTTCGTAGCCGGGGTCGTACTGCAAGGCTTGGAATTTCTTTAAGGCCAATGGGAATATGCCCAGCGGTTCGCGTACTATATAAGCCTGCAACACCAGTCCGGCCGGCGATTCCAGCAATTCTTTTTCGGTGCGCAGGGTACGGGTCAACCTTTCTGGTTGCAACAAGCTGTCTATGGTTGTATAGTCGCTGTCGGTAAGTAGGAGCGGCAGGTTGCGCATGGCCAAGGCTGCAAACTGTTGTTGTTTTTCCTCGTTGGCCTTGGCGTTGATGGCGGCCACTTTGCCTTTCCCCAGGGTTGAAAGCTGCCGTTCCAGCAATTGTTCCAGCCCTATCAGGCTGTCGGCATTGCCATAAGTGCTGTCTTTAAACGACAAGGTAAACACTACCTGCGCGCCGGCCTGCGTATTGTTCACCACCTCGTTCATGGCTTCTATGGAACGGTCGTGGGGTATCATTTTATTGATGTCGTTCTCCAGCCTTATTCCTGATGCACCCCATGCCAATGTACCCACCACGGCCAGCAGCGATAGCCAGTAGGTGGATTTTCTTTTCTCGAAAAAATCATATATCCCGGTGAAAATCGTGTGCATGGTTCTGGTGAAAATATGGCTGCCCTATCAAGGTGTTTACCCCTTCCAGCGGCGAATAATGAGCGATGAATTGGTGCCGCCAAAGCCAAATGAGTTGCTTAAAAAAGTGTCGAAATGCCTTTGCAAGGTTTGGGGCAATACGTTTATCTTGGCCGAATGTTCATCGGGGTTTTCAAAATTGATATTGGGTGCCATGAAGCCGTTTTGCATCATCAGCAACGAATACACCACCTCGCTGGCGCCGGCCATCCAACATTCGTGGCCCGTCATGGACTTGGTGGAGCTTACCGGAGTTTTGGATCCAAATACTTTGTAAATAGCCTCGGCCTCGCTGCCGTCGCCGGCCGGGGTAGAGGTGGCGTGTGCGTTTACGTATTCTATGTCGCCGGGTTGCAGGGCTGCATCTTTCAGCGTGCGTTCTATGGACCTTACCTGTCCGTCGATGCTTGGGTTGGATATATGCTCGCCGTTGGACGAAAAACCATAGCCCATTACCTCTGCTATGATGTGCGCCCCGCGGGCTCTGGCACTTTCCAAACTTTCCAACAGTACGGTAGCCGCGCCGCCGCCGGGCACCAGGCCGTCCCTGTCTTTGTCAAATGGGCGGGAGGCTTTGGTGGGCGTGTCTTCTTTGGTGGAAAAAGTGCCCAAGGCATCGAAGTTGGGCATGCTGTAATCGTTTATCTCCTGTGCTCCGCCGCAAATAATCCTGTCTTGAAGTCCGTTTTTGATAAACAAATAGCCCATGCCTATGGCGTGCGAACCGCTGGCACAGGCGGCACTCAGGCTGAAGTTGATGCCCTTCAATTTAAAAATGGTTGCCAGGTTCATGGTTACGGTAGAGTTCAATACTTGAAATACCGAACCGGAACCTATGAGCATCGAATCATGCTTTTCGCGCAATACGTCTATGCCCTCCACTACCGGCTTGGCACAACTGTCGTTGCCGTAAATAATGCCCGTTTCGTGGTGGCCGATGTAGTCAATGTCCAAGCCGGCCTGCGCCAAAGCCTCGGTGGTGGCCATGTAGGCAAATTCGGCCTGTTCGGGCATCATTATCCTGGCCCTGCGGTCCAACAATCCTTTTAAATTGGGCCTGGCCACATGTCCCGTCAATGCCGACCTGTATCCCATTGCCTTGCGCTCGGGCCGGAATATGATGCCGGATTTACCCTCGAACAAAGACCGGGTTACTTGTGCCTTGTGGGTACCGAGCGAAGAATATATGCCCACACCCGTAATGACTACCCTGTTTGACATTGCTTATCCTAAGTTTTGGGTGTGCAAGATTGCAGTTTTTAGTTTTACAAAAAAGCCGGAACGTTTATTCCGGCTTTATCTTGTAGGTTATGATAAACTCCACCCGCCTGTTTTTGCGCCGGCCTTCCTCGGTATTGTTGTCGGCTATGGGGTTGGCCATGCCGTGCCCCCATTTGTCCATCCGGGCGCTGTCAACCTTGAACGACTTCAATAGGTTCAGGGCCGCGGTGGCCCTGTTGGCAGACAGGTATTCGTTCACTTTTTCGCCCCCGGTATTGTCGGTGTAGCCGTTGACCAATATAAAGGTATTGGTGCGCCTGTTCAAGGCATCGGCCAACCGTTCCATGGGCGGGTAGTTTTCATTCTTTATTTCATGCGAACCTATGGCGAATAGTAGATTCTCGGGAAAGAGCACCTTGACGGTATCCATCAAAATGGTGACTTCGGCTTCACTTACGGTTTTCTTTATGTCGTTGTAGGTAGCTTCCATGTAGGCTTTCTTCTTTTTTGCCAATCTTTTTTGCGGGTTGCAGGCAACCAAAGTAAAAGCACATAGCAAGGCAACAAGGGCAATTCTGTTCAGTTTCATAAAAAGGTTTGGTTTATGTTTTCCGGCTTCCCGGGGTTGTGTTATTCGTTTTCGAGTATCATCAGCTTAAAGCCCACGCCGTGTACCGTTTGCAAATCTACACCCTTGATGTCTTTCATGTATTTGCGTATCTTGGTCATGAATACGTCCATGCTACGACCCAGGAAATAATCCTCCTTGCCCCATACGTTCATCAGTATATCTTCTCGTTTCACCACCTCGTTGGCATGGGCGCAAAGATACCGCAGCAGGTCCGATTCCTTTTGGGTAAGCCGTTGCTTGTGGGCGCCGTCTATGAGCAGCAGGTTTTTATAGTCAAAAACCACCTTCCCCAATTTGAACTTTTGGGCCATTTCGTTTTCCTTGAGCTTTGTGCGTTTCAGGAACACTTCTATGCGCAGCAGCAGCTCTTCCATGTTGAAGGGCTTGGTGATGTAGTCGTCGCCGCCGGCCTTGAAGCCCGCTATGCGGTCTTGGGTCATGGATTTTGCGGTGAGGAACAAAATGGGGATCTTGTCGTTCTTCTTCCTTATCTGGTTGGCCAGGTACATGCCGTCGTGTTTGGGCAGCATCACGTCCAGCAGGCAAATGTCCACGTTGTGGCGCATGAATTGCTGCCAGGCGTGGTCGCCGTCCGAACTGAATATTACTTCGTAACCTGCGTCCTCAAGGTTGTCTTTTATTACAAAACCCAGCGAATTGTCGTCTTCCACCAATAGTATTTTGGCTTTTGGCTGCATAGATTTTTAATTGTTTTTGAAATTTTTCGGAAAAATAAGGGAAAAAGTGCTGCCTTTGCCCAATTTGCTGTTACAAATTACATCGCCGCCATGTTCGCGCGCTATGATGCGCACATAATTCAGCCCCAGGCCGAAGCCTTTCACATCGTGCACATTGCCGGTGGGCACCCTGTAAAAACGCTTGAAAAGCATTTTCATGTGCGCTTTGTCTATGCCCATGCCGTTGTCCGTTACCTCTATGCGCACTTGCTTGGGGTTTTCTTTCAGGCAGATGTCTATTGCGGGATGTTCGGCCGCATATTTCAAGGCATTGTCCACCAAATTGGCCACGGCATTTTTGATGTGCAATTTGTCGCCGTTGAGCCAAATGGGTTCGTCGGGCAAATGCAAGTGCAGCAGGGCCCCTTTCTTCAGCAATTGGTGCTCGAAACCGTTGGCTACTTCATGAAGCATTTCTTGACAATTGATGTTTTGCAATTTCAACTGTATCTCGCCTTTTTCGGCGTGGGCCATTTGCAATACCCTTTCTACCTGCAAGGCCAGCTGGGCGGCCTCCTTGTCTATGATGGTGGCATAGTTGAGCAGGCGTTGCGGTTTGTTCGCTATTTCGGGGTTGCGCAATACTTCTGCCGACAGTTGGATGGTGGTCAGAGGTGTCTTGAACTCGTGGGTCATGTTGTTCACGAAGTCTTTCTGCACCTCGCTCAGGCGTTTTTGTTTCAAGATGACAAATACCACGTAGGCCATGAACAACAACACGCACAAAAGACCCAGCGAAGATATAATCCAAATGGACAATTGGGTGGCAAGGTAGGCTTTGCGATGCGGGAAATAAACGCCGAAATAATAATTCTCCCTCGAAAGCGCAGGGAACTCCATGGTGGGCGCAAAGCTCTCGTTGCTGCCGCTCATGTGTACGTAATGGTAATTGACCAGCGAATCGCCCATGCAGTCGTACATGCCGTATTCAAAATCGGTGATGATGTTGTGCTTCTCAAATTCCTCGGTAAGGAAATGCTTGAGCAAGTCGGCATTTACGTGGTCGTTTATCTGCACTATAAAATACTCGGGCGACACTTGGTCAACCACGTTATATACCAAGGGCTGTATCTTCTTCATGGCCCATATACGCATGGCCACGTTGCGCAGGCTGTTGTTTACGTTCAGCTTAAACTCCTTTTCCTCCAAATCGTATGCCCTCTTTACCCAATACACCTGCGTGGCTATGATACCTGCGGCGGAAAGCAAAGCCAGCAAAAAAATGAGGCCGATAGTCCTGTTCTTCATTTCGTTGACAAATGTAGAACTTAAAGATGCAAAATGAAATAGAATGGCCTACCGTTCACAATTGGTTAAAAAGCGGGGTGGCACAAAAGAATTTTCGGCTTTGGAAGAAATTGCTTCCGAAGCCGAAAAATCAAAACGCTCCATTCTCGACCAAATTACTTTTGAGAATTACGGTATTATTTGGGGTTTGACAAATTGTAACTCACATCAAAACACTTTCCTTTTCTTTTTCAAAAACACCCGTTTCTACAATAGATTTTATCAGCACTTCAATTACCGGAACAGATACGCTGTTGCCTACTAATTTCATCCACCTTGCCCGATTTTCGGGAAGTTCAAAATTTCTTGGGAAACCTTGGATAATACAGGCTTCTTCTTTGGTTATTTTGCGGTATTTTTCCTTTTTGTAAACTTCCGAAATGAATTTTTCTCTAAATTCTTTTTCGTTTTTTGCTTTAATAATTTCAGTTGTAATAAAATCGTTTGTGTCGCTCGCTACCAACGTCGGAAAAATATCGGAAGTTGGCAGAAAGACTCTGTTTACCCCGTAAAGTCCCGTGCTTATTTTGGTGTTTTTGAAATCGTAACGCACTTCTATACATTCCAAAATCCCTTTTTCCGTCAACGTTTCAATGGCTTTAGAAATATTGACCTTATTTAGTTTCAGATTTTTGTTTGATTTCAATTCATCAATTATCAAAACATCAGCAGAACGATATTCCGATAAAATGAATTGCTCATAATCGCTACAATTCCCACAATTTCCATCAGTGATTTTAAACAAATATTGTTCGGGTTTCAGTATTTCCTTTTCGACCAAAACATCAATTTCCGATTGAGAAATATCTGAAATTAACTCTTGAAAATGTGCTAACGACAAAGGGTTTCCGTCTAATTTTCCGTATTTGCTTTTTCTTCGGTTTCGCAATAAGGCAAGGCAAATTTCTTTTTCCCTTCCCGTTGTTTGCAAAATATCCCAAGAATGAATAGTGGAATGCCCATTTCGTAAGTCATTGAACAAAAAATAATCATTCAGCCCATTGGTGGAGGAAAGGCTCATATTTGCATTTGAAAAAGGATTGCCAAATAAATCCAAAGGCTGTTCTGATTTTTCATTATTTATTTTAACACCCAAGACATCGGCAAGGGTCATTTTTTCTTTTGCGTATTTTTTGTTGATTTTAAAAGCACGGAAATCTTTTTCGTTATCAAAACCGATGATATAAATACGCGCCCGGTTTTGCGGCACCCCGAAATCCGAAGAATTGATTACAAAAAAATCTGCAAAATATCCGGCTTCGTTTATTCTGTTTAAAATATATTTAAGAGCCTCCTTGTTTCTCGGGTCAACCAACCCTTTTACATTTTCAAAAATAAAAACCTTGGGGCGGGACTAGTTGAGCAAATAAATGGTATCGTTCCAAAGCTGTCCTCTGTCGTCATCAAATCCCAAATTTTTCCCGGCAATAGACCAACTTTGGCAAGGAACACCGCCCACCAAAACATCGTGTTTGGGCAGTGATTTTATCTTGGTTATATCCCCGAAATTACTGCTTTCATCTTCATTATAATTCTTGCAATAATAGGTAATGGCATCTTTGTTTATTTCGCTGAAACCAATGCACTCACCACCGTTTCGCTCCAAAGCCAAACGAAATCCTCCAATTCCAGCAAATAAATCTATGAATGTAAAATTGCTTATCATTTCAATAAATCTTCAATTTGGTTAGTCGGTGGCTCTATTTCTAAAAACTCCCTGTAAATCCGTTCTTTGTATTCTTTTCCGAGCTTATTGATTTCGTTGATGAAATTCTTGTAAGTTCCCTCTCCTCCTATCAGTTCCCAAAACTCGTTTCCTATCAAAACCGCTCCGTCTTTTTGCATATCAAACCAACGCAATGGGAAAGCCCATTTGTAATCTTCCTTTTTGCCGTAAGGATTATAAGGCAATGCGTAATAAGCAAAATTAACAGGCTTGTTTTCCATACACATCAATTTAAAAATCTTCTCTTTGCTCACTTTTGTTTGGTCGCTGTTTGGCAAAGGACCTTTTAATTCAAAAGCATATTTTTCACCGTTTTCAATATTCTCCACATAAATATCGCAAACCACGCTTACGGGAATAGAATTTCCCCCACCTGCTTTCACATAAGCCAATTCTTTCGCCCAATTTGGTTTTATTTTGTCTTTACCTTTTTGGTGTTCCAATTTATTCAACACTTCCTGAATACGTCTTAAACTTTCACTTCCTACGGTACCGGTTACCGTATGTCCCATTTCGCATTTTCCGTGGTTTTCAATAGCCACAACCTGTGCCAATTTTTCCCAAACACCGCCAAAAGGTGTTACAAACCGTCTTTCAAAATGCGAACCTTTGAATATCTCATCGGGAACAAGAGCCGCATATCTTAGCGGAATGGTGATTTTCTTTAATAAACGGGTCTTTATACAAAACATTGTTCATTGCCCGCTCCATCAAATTTTCTATTATTTCTTTGATTGCTTTCGCTACTCTTTGCTCTCTATTCATTCTTTATCTTTATAATATTCATTCAAAAATTTCACAATAGAATAACCCACTTCACGACCTAAATTAACAGGAACAGCATTGCCGATTTCTTTATACTGTTGAGCCAAAGAACCTGTGAACTCCCAATCATCGGGAAAAGTCTGTATTCGGGCACATTCCCCGATGAAAAAAGAACGACAAACAACAATCCCAACCTGCCACGAACGACAAATTAGGTTTCAACGAAATCGCGTTAGCTGGTAGCAATAATGCCCAAATTGCTCTGTGTCTTCGGCAAGGCGTTGCGGATGTTCCAGAAAGCTCATGTGGCCGCAATTTTCGTAAATGTGTACATCGTTAATAGCGGCCAAGTGAGCCTGTTGCAATGCTTCGTTCATGGGTGTTGCTTTGTCTTCGTCGCCTATAATCCATTGCACCGGGAAGGTGGCCGTTTCCAGTATTTCCCTATTGTCTTTCCGCGCCATGATGGCATCGTAAAAGGCAGCCAAATGTGTGGCGGGCAATGCTGCCCCTTTCTCCGCAATTGCTTCCACAACGTTGCTATGGGCGGCGGCAAAGCTGGCGGCAAACAGGTTTTGCGCCATGCCTTTCAGGAAGGCTCTCTTCTCGGCTTCGCCTTTCAGCATCAGCACGTTCGATTTGCGCCGGGTTTCCTTTTTTTCTTCGCTATCGGCGCCGGCCAGGGAATGTACAAACGACAAGCCTGCTACACGTTGGGGATATAACGCAGCAAATTCAATGGCCACATAGCCGCCCATGGAATGTCCGGCCAAAACGCATTGGCCTATTTTTTCGTAGTCCAATACCTCTTTGATTGCTTCGGCCATCAACGCCATGCTTAGCGGTGCTTGTGCTGCTTCGCTCTGGCCCGCACCGGGCAGGTCGGGCATTATCAGCCTGAAATATTTGGACAAATGGCCTACTATGGGCTGCCAACTGCTACTGTCGTTGGGGAAACCATGAATCAACACCAAAGGTCTGCCTTGTCCTGCCGTCGTGTAATGGAGCATAATCTTGTCTTATTTATATTGTGGCGCACTGTTATCGGCCTTCGTTGCAAATAAATTGTGCTTGTACAAATCTACATATACATACATCAGTGCCAACATCAGGGGCGCAAGTTCGATGAGGGGCATTTGCTGAAAACCCAACACACTTACCAATAGGGCTACTATCAACAAACTGATGGCGGCCAGCGCGTACATACGCAACCACTGCTTTTTTTTGTGCGCCACAAAAGCAACGGCTACATTGAACGGCACTGCCCAAAGCACATTGAAATTGTCGGCACAACTTTGATGATTGGTGCCCAACCACATGAACAACATAAAGATGCCCAACAGGCCGGAAACAAACAGGAGCAGGAAGCGTACAATGTTTTTGAACTTGGCAAAAGAAGGCACCAGGTAACATGCCACGGTTATTATCAACAGGCCAATGGTAAGCCACAAAGGGCCATCGAAGCCTATCTTATAGGTGTATATATAATTAAGTATAGTATTGGTACTGCCCACCACATGCTGCCCCCTGTATTTGGCATGTACCAAGCCTTTGAATATAAAATCGGGCAGGAACATGGCACCTTCATCGGTCATGATGCTGTCCACTTTGCTGCCCAGCAATAGGTTTATGCCAAAGCGTTCCCAATGTTTGTCGCTCAAATATTGGTTCAAAATGTACCGATAGCTTATTTTCTTGTAGTGCAATACATCGCCGTAGTAAAATTCGGGACCCAATATCTTGGGCAAGATGTCGCGCACGCGCGTGGCGCAATTGTCGAAAAGGAAGTCGTATCTGTATTCGCGGTTCCCTGGTTTCAGGTTGTTTTCAAGGTAGGCCAGCATGCGCAATTTTTGGTCGGCATCCAAGTGCAGCACCTGTTCGCGCACGTTCCGCTTCTCTACTTCGTAGGTGTACATAAAATCGCGGTAATCGCCTTTGTCTAGAAAATAGGGCAATTTGCCCAAGGTAAATTTGGTATAAAAATCGGGGTCGCCAAAATTGAAGGTGCCATAGTTGTACACCTCGTCGGTATGGTGTACGGAATCTGTAATCCGCACGGCCGTATGGCCAAAGGAGGAATATAGTTCTTCGCCCACGCCGCAGGTCAATATGGAAATGCGCAGGTGCGAAGTATCAATCTTTGCCGCTTGCACAGTATCTTTCTGTGCCCTTGCCCACAATGGCCACGTCAATATCAGGAAAAAAAATGCCTTGCGCATATAGAGGGGTATCAATTTTTTTGGCAAACCTACAAAACAAAAAACCATCGGGTTATTTACCATTTTATCAAGTCCGCAACTTTTTCCAACCACCGCTTGTCCTGCTCGTCGAAAGAGGCCAGATGCTCGCTGTCTATGTCCAAAACCGCCACTACCTTTCCGTTGTTTTTGATGGGTACCACTATCTCTGATTGGGAAAGGCCGCTGCAAGCAATATGCCCCGGAAATGTTGCTACATCGGCAACTACTTGTGTTTCGCCCAGTGCCCAAGCCGTGCCGCACACGCCTTTTCCATAAGCTATGCGCGTACAGGCCAATGGCCCCTGAAACGGCCCCAATACCAAATTGCCCGCCAGTTCATCTACCAAGTAAAAGCCAATCCACAACCAGCCAAATTGCTCTTTCAACAAAGCCGTAATATTGGCCAAATTGGCTATGGTATTGGTTTCGTGGGTTAGCAACAGTTCTATTTGTTCGTAAAGATGCTGGTACTGTTCTGCCTTATTGCCGTCAATCCTATTATACGTTTCTGCCATTATACTCTTTTTGTTTTGGTAGCAAAAGTCATCTTAATAAGCTGCGAAATTTCAATAATTTTGCGCAAATTTCCGAATATGGCCAATGCCCCCAATGCACTGCTTTCCATTTTGGGCATGAAATGCCCCAATTGCCGCAAGGGCAATATGTTCAAGAACAAAAGTATTCTGCCACTGAATCACATGCTGGACATGCCGGAGCGTTGTTCCGTTTGCGGTCAAAAAATGGAAATAGAAATTGGCTTTTATTACGGTACAGGTTATGTTAGTTATGCACTGTCGGTAGCCGTCTGCGTTTTCAATATTGTTTGGTACGCTGCCCTGGTGGGCTTCTCTTGGAAGGACAATAGTATATGGTGGTACTTGGGCATCACCATCCCCATGCTGATAATATTGCAGCCTTGGCTCATGCGCCTGTCGAGGGTTTTGTACCTATGGATGTTCGTGAAATACGGCAGCCATGCAACAACCAACGACCGGCATATACAAGAAGCCGCCGATTAACCATGCGGTTTTCTGTTTGTATCTTTGCAGGTAGAAAAAGAACTCCCCTATGCAATTATCTCTCGTAAATAAAAATGCCCTGATAGGCGGCGGCACACAAGGAATAGGCCTGGCCATAGCGCAGGAATTGGCTTTGCTGGGCTGCAATTGTACCCTTGTGGCCCGCAACGAATCATCGCTTAAAGATGCGCTACGCAGTCTGGACTCCGCTCAGGGACAGCAACACGGCTACATTGCATCCGATTACGGCAAGCCCGAACTGTTGGCACAAGCGGTTGCTCCATTGGTATGGAAGCAGACCATTCATATACTCATCAACAATAGCGGCGGCCCGGCGGGCGGTGCTATATTGGATGCTGCACCCGAAGCATTTTTGAACACGTTCAACCAGCACCTTATCTGCAACCAACTATTGACCCAATTAGTAGTGCCGGGCATGAAAGAAGCCGACTATGGCAGGATAATAAACGTTATTTCTACTTCGGTAAAAATTCCCCTGAAAGGTTTGGGTGTCAGCAATACCATACGCGGCGCGGTGGCCTCTTGGGCCAAGACAATGGCCAACGAATTGGGAGGCTTTGGCATAACGGTAAACAATGTATTGCCCGGTGCCACTTCCACGGCACGGCTGCACAGTATCATAGACAACAAGGCAGCAAAAACATCTTTGGGCAAAGATGCCGTGGTAGAAGAAATGGTGGCAGAGATACCCGCCGGAAGGTTTGGCAAGCCGGAGGAAATAGCAGCAGTGGCGGCCTTTTTGGCCAGTCCGGCGGCGGGCTACGTAAATGGCGTAAGCATACCCGTAGATGGCGGACGTACCGGAAGCATCTGATTTTGCCTAAAGCTAAAGCTGGGGCAAAATCGTCCGAAGAAAAATATCTTGCGTCTTGTGTCTAAAATCTAAAATCCCATGTACGGTATCATAGGCTTGCCTTTGGAGCAGTCATTTTCGCCCGGCTATTTTACCGCCAAGTTTCGGCAGATGGGCTTGGACGAAACCTATTTGCGCTTTCCCTTGACCTCTATACAGGAATTGCCTAAGTTACTTATGGATTATCCCAGATTGCGCGGCCTGAACGTAACCATGCCCTATAAGCAAGAGATAATACCGTACCTGCACGAATTGGACCAAACGGCCAAAGCAATAGGCGCGGTAAATACTATCCATATAAAAAATGGCTTGCTAACAGGTTACAATACCGATACCATAGGCTTCAGCAACTCGCTTGCGGGCTTAATGCAACCGCATCACCAAAAAGCACTGGTGCTGGGCACCGGCGGTGCGGCAAAGGCCGTGTGGCACTCGTTGTCGCAATTGGGTATGCCCTTTCTGAAAGTGTCCAGAAGCAGGGAGAAAGGTATGTGTACCTATGGACAATTGACCGGGGAGCTAATGGCCTCGCACGCCGTCATCATCAATGCCACGCCCTTGGGCATGTTGCACGATGCCGACAGTTGCCCGCCCATACCTTACCAATTTGTTACCGACAAGCATTTGGCCTACGATTTGATTTATACGCCGGAAGAAACCTTGTTTATGCGCAAAGCCGCTGCCATGGGGGCTTTGGTTAAAAATGGCTATGACATGTTGATAGGCCAGGCAGAAGCGGCATGGCAAATATGGAACCCATAACGCGACCTGCGTCATTGGAAAAATATCATACTTAGCAAACTTAGGTATCGTGGTTTTGCTATATTTGCCATTATGGAAGAAAATAAAATTATAAGGGGCAGTTTACCCGTGGTGGTGTTGCAATTGTTGCAAAATAACGGACGTATGTACGGCTACGAAATAACCAGGGCAGTACGCGAGGCCAGCAAAGGTAAAATGGAGATAACCGAAGCCGCACTATACCCTACCTTGCGCAAGCTGGAGGAGGAAGGATATTTAACTACCGAAACCAAAATGGTGGAAGGCCGCCAGCGTAGGTATTACAAATTGAACAGAGAAGGCAAAAAAGCCGCCACCGAACAATTGGCAATACTTGAGGAGGCCATTGTTTCGCTTAAAAAGGTATTCAAATACAAATTGGGCAACGTTTGACAAAAGCACACTATAATAAACGCATTAATTATTTGCGGTTTTCTCTCAAAAAGACCCTTGATTTTGTTGTACTAAAAGTTTTATTTACGCAATTATATTAGTGCGTTTATTGTAGTTGTTGATTTCATCAAGAAAGGCTTACCGTGTTGCATACGGCAAGCCTTTTGAATGTGTAAGGTTTTTCTTTACGGCCTAACTCAACAAATAAGCCACGTCTTCCTTGGTAAGTTTTTTGATGAACCCGTTATCATCGGCCACCAAATCTTTTACCAAGCTCAGTTTGCGTTCTTGCAGCAGCATGATTTTTTCCTCTATGGTGTCTTTACAGATAAGGCGGTAGGCAAATATATTTTTGGTTTGGCCTATGCGGTGCGTGCGGTCTATGGCTTGCTGCTCCACGGCGGGGTTCCACCAGGGGTCCACTATATATACATAATCGGCGGCGGTAAGGTTAAGGCCCACGCCACCGGCCTTGAGCGATATAAGGAACACGCGGCACGCTTCCTCGTTCTGGAAACGCTGAATGGCCTTTTCGCGCTCGGTAGAGCTGGTGGCTCCGTCGAAATAAACATAGGGTATGCCTTTTTGTTCCAGCTCTTGGCGTATCAGGGCCAACATGCCCAAGAATTGCGAGAAGACCAATGCCTTGTGGTGGCCGGTGTTTTCGGTTAGTTCGCGCACCAGTTCGTCTATCTTGATGGAATGGTTTTCGTATTTCTCGTCTTCGTTCAAAATGGCCGGCGAGTCGCATATTTGGCGCAGCTTCATGAGGCCGGTCAATATGCTCAATTGCGAGCGTTCCATGCCGCGTTCTTCTATTTCGCCCAGTATCTTGCTGCGGAAGCTGTTGCGGTAGGCATCGTATATTTTGCGTTGCTTCGCTTCCATTTGGCAGAACAGCACCATCTCTGTTTTCTCGGGCAGGTCGGGGGCTACTTGTTCCTTGGTGCGGCGCAGCAGGAAGGGGTGTATCAATTTGCGCAAATGCTTTTTGGCATCTTCTTCCTGCATCTTATCTATCGGGTTGGCAAATTCGTTGCGGAAAAATTCCATGGAACCCAACATGCCCGGGTTCAGGAAGTTCATTTGCGCAAACAAGTCGAAGGTGTTGTTTTGAACGGGCGTGCCGCTCAATGCCAACCTATTTTTACATTGCAACAATAGCGAAGCCTTGGCCACCTGCGACAAGGGGTTTTTTATGGCCTGCGATTCGTCCAAAACCACGTAGTCAAATTCTATTTGCGCCAGCATCTTTATGTCGCTGCGCAAGGTGCCGTAAGTGGTAATGATAAGGTTGTGGGGCCGCAACCCCTCGGCGGTACTGCTGCGTTGCGCGCCATGGTGGATGGTGTATGTTACATCGGGTGTAAACTTGCGGATTTCGCTTTCCCAGTTGTAGATAAGCGTAGTGGGGCAGGCTACCAGAAAAATTGCCTTCGGGTTTTGGTTCAGGTAAGATTGGAGGTAGGTAAGGGTTTGCAGGGTTTTACCCAAGCCCATGTCATCGGCCAGGATGCCGCCCCAGCCTATCTCTCCCAAAAAAGAAAGCCATTGGAAACCCTCTTGTTGGTAGGGCCGCAAAGATGCCTGCACATTGGCGGGCAATTCAAAATTCTTTTCTTTGTCAAAGTCGTATTTGATGAGCCTTTCTCGCTTTTCTCCCAGTTCGGCCAATACGTCTTCCTGCGTTATTTCATCTGCCAATTGCTCTATGGCCGAGAAATGGAATTTTTTCAACCTTAGTTTGTTCGGCCCGTTTACGGTGCCCAACTTAAACATCAAGCCGTATTTGTCCATCCAATCTTCGGGCAAAAGGCCGATGCTGCCGTCTTTCAACGGCACAAAATTCTGTTTCTTGCCCAATGCCTTTTTTACCTCGGCTATGGTAACGGACTCTTCCCCAAAAACCAGTTCCACCTCGGCATCGAACCAGTCTATGCCGCTGCTTACTTGCAATTGCGTGCGCGGCTTGTTGGGGTTGATGCGCAGTTGTTTTAAGTTTTCATAACCTTCTATTACGGCGTTGGCTTCTTTCAGCCTGTCCATAAAGGTAAAATACCAATTGCCTTTCAGGGCTTCGTTGGCAGGCAAGATGAACGAGTGCGCCTTGCGGCTTTCCTGCATCAATGGGTGCAGGTGGCGCAGTAGCGTCAAGAATGTTTGTTCGGTGGCTTCGTTGCGCTCATGCACTATTACCTTGCCTTCGTGGGCCGTAACGGCGGGTGTATAATCCAGCCATTGTTTTTCCACGCCGTCGTAACTGAAAATGGGCTTGAATACCATCATCTTGTCCGTTTCGCGCAGGTAGAGTTTCAACTGCGGCTCGGCGGCGGCTTTGTTTTCTTTCAGCGAATCGGCGAAGGCGATAGCTGTATTGGCCGACAGGGGCAGCAAGGTATGTTCCAAGTACTGTGGCCAGTCTGCTGCGGAAATTTGCAAGCTGCCCTTGTTTTCAAATTGCTCCATAACGCCCACTACGTCCAAGCCGGCCGCCGCATGGAAAGTATTGTCTATCCTTATCAGCGCACTATTGAGTACTGCCGCCTTATGAAAATCATATCCATCATCGCCTATGGTGAAATATAGCGTCAAAGCTATATTGCCGCTACCGTCGGTCATGGGAGCCACATCAATGGCCGCCTTGAAAGTTTGGTGCGAGAAGCGCGCCTTGCGCAAGTTGGCGGTCAGGAAATTTTTGCCCTTGGGCAAATAATAAACAAATGGGTAGCTGCCAAATTGCTCCAGCAACCGCTGGTACCTGGGCAGGTAAAAATCCCATACTTGTTTGCGCAAGTCGTCTTTGGGAAAGGCGGCCAGTTCCTTGGGCAGGCTGTCCCAAAATTCGCCAAAAGGCGTGTCGCGCTTTATGGCTTTATAGAGTTCGTCCGTACTTTGTTTGCGCAAGGCTGTAACCAACAATTTGTCGCGGTCTTGCAGGCCGAGTGGCGAAATGTATTGGCCCGCGTCTATTTTTTCCACCGTACCCTTAAAATCATCGTTGTCTTCGTTGGGTGCACCGCTCAGCAATTCAAAACCGGTATGGGGAAAAATGTCTGTTGGGGTAGCACCTATCAATACGCCCATGCGCTTGCGCTGTGCGGGTTCGGCTATGGCGGCAACTTTTTCTTGCTTATATTTGGAAGTGGGATGGGCAGCCGGCTGCAGCGATATTTTCTTGATGCCGGGGTCCAATACCCGCAAAAAAGGCTTCCCTTCGTGGTAGCTGAAATCGAATTTTCCCGCAAGGTCGTCCTTCAGGCTATAGCCGTACAGGCTCAGCAATTTATCTTTTTGCGTATCCCAATTGCGCAGCGTGCTAAAATAATTGGCACCGTGTTCGTTCAATACCTTCAGGAATACCGATGCCTTGTGTACGCACAAGGGGTAGCGAGTTTCGTTGCAGGTGCAGCCCGTGTCGAAATACCTTTCCTCGTTTTGTTTCAACTGTACCGCAAACTCTTTGCCACCGGCCACCACCGCGGCTTTCACCGCATCGTTTTGGGCTTCGTTAATGGTTATGGCTCCCGATTCCACCAAGTTTGCGGCGGCTTCAAATATAGATGCGGAGGAAAATAATTTCAGGAAGTGCGTAGTAATCTGCCTCATGCGCACCACCGTGTGCTTTTGGTCATAGGCCATTTTCACATTGTCGAAATAACCGCTTTGCAGCAAATCGTTCAATTGAAACAAGGCGGCGGCTTCGTGGCGGCACACCGTGCCCATGTTGTAGGGGCATTGGCACCGCATGGACAGCCTTTGGGTGTCGAGGTAATTCTGTACGGTTACTTTGTAGTTGTTGTTGTATATATCGTTCTTCACCCGGAAAACCACCTGTTCGGTCAAGGTATCATTTTCCAGCAACTGCACGCCCGAAGTATGAAATATGCGTTTCCCCCTCTTTATTACCTCATCGGTGGCGTTATGATAAACGTGTCTTATTAAATCTGGTAAAGCCATTTTTTTGCTATGCCTCTCAAAAAAGCAAGCGGCAAAATTACCGAAAAAGCGCAAGAAATAAATAATGTGAATGTGGCGGGGTGCATTTAAAATTGTCGTAGCATAGTATGTCCCGATCGCAGCGAGGGAG
>JASGFI010000007.1:0-40675 GCA_047605615.1 Edaphocola sp.
TATCAAATTCCTTGGTGCGATATTTATTGCACAAAACTATCCGGTGTGCAGTATAGATGCCTACGGCATGACAATGGGGAGTGTCGGCGGGAATACCTATGCTACGATTGGGTTATCTATTTTCCATAAATGGTAGAACGAAGAAGCATTGACAATCTGAGAAGCCCCCCTTTCTTGTAGTGTAATAAGATGGTGATATTTATGATATGACAATCGTTATTGTTTGTCAATTCATTTTTCGAAACACAACCCCGCCCCGTTCCATCGAGGATGGTGCGCTGAGAGATGATGGGAGTAAAAATATTTTTGGTCTATTTTGTAATTCACTTTAGTATAAAATATACCGCGCCCCATTTTTTGCAAAAAATGGGGCGCGGTTCTTAAAAAGTGCCTTGCTTGATCTTAGAGTTTTATTACTTCTTCGGTCTTTTTATCGAAAAAATAATACTCGGTAAGCTGGTAATTATTGTCGGTGCGCAGGCTTAGCCACACGCCGTGTTTGCGGTACCATTGCCATTGCAGCGAACGCCAAAAACCTTTGGCTTTTATGTAGGCCACCATCATGGGGTGCGCATGGAGGCTTAGTTTTTTGTGGCCTTGGTCAATTAGGTAATTGAGGTCTTTTTCCAGCTCATCGGTAATCAATAAAGACGGGCCTATCTTGCCGGAGCCTTTGCAACTGGGGCATACCTCGGAGGTGGCTATCTTTATTTCGGGGCGCAACCGCTGGCGGGTTATCTGCATCAGGCCAAATTTCGATATGGGCAAAATGGTGTGCCGCGCACGGTCGCCGGCCATCAGGTCTCCCATGGCATCGAACAGCTTTTTCTTGTTTTCGGGCAGCTTCATGTCGATAAAGTCGATGATGATGATGCCGCCTATATCGCGCAGGCGCAACTGGCGCGCCACCTCTTCGGCCGCCTCCATGTTGGTTTTCAGGGCACTGTCTTCCTGTCCGGCATCGGCTGCACGGGTGCCGCTGTTCACGTCTATAACGTGCATGGCCTCGGTGTGTTCCAATATGAGGTAGGCGCCGCTGTTGAGGTTTACCGTTTTGCCAAAGGCCGCCTTCACTTGTTTGGTTATGCCAAAATGGTCAAAAATGGATTGGCCGTTTTGGTACAGGTTTACTATGCTTTCTTTTTCGGGCGCTATGCGGGATATGTAATCCTTGGTATCCTGCATAATGGTTTTTTCGTTGACCATTACCCGCGAAAAACTTTCGTTCAGCAGGTCGCGCAATATGGAGGTGGTCTTGGTCTGCTCGCTCATCACGCGCTGCGGCGGCTTGGCGCCGCGCAGGTTGTTCTGGATTGCTTTCCATTGGGCTTCCAGCTCCAGCAAATCGGCATGAAGCTCGGCGGTATTTTTGCCTTCGGCGGCGGTACGTACTATTACGCCGAAGTTTTTGGGCTTCATGCTTTCCACTATCTTTTGAAGGCGCTTGCGTTCTTCGCCGGAGTGTATTTTGCGCGAAACCGATACGAAATTGTTAAAGGGCGTCAATACCACGAACCTTCCCGGAAAGGAAAGCTCGCAGCTAAGGCGCGGGCCTTTGGACGAAATAGGTTCTTTTAGAATCTGCACCAGTATTTCCGGTTTCTGGGGCAGCACATCGGTAATTTTACCGGTTTTCAATATTTCCGCTTCGTTTTGGAATTTGCCGAAATCAAAGCCTTCGGGACTATTGTCTTTAACGGCTTGCTGGGTAAATTTCAACAACGACTTGATGTAGGGACTCAGGTCGGTATAATGCAAAAAGGCATCCTTTTCGTAACCAACGTCCACAAAGGCGGCGTTTAGCCCGGGCATCAGTTTCTTTACTTTGCCAAGATACAAATCGCCTACGGCAAATGCCGCGTTATTATGTTCGTAATGAAGCTCTACAAGCTTTTTGTCTTCTAAAAGCGCTATCTCCACACCTTCGGCCGACGCATTGACTATCATTTCTTTGTTCATGATATTCATTTATGTCGTTAGGAGCAATTGGTACATATTTGGGCATCGAAAAAATACTTTGCTTAAAAAAACTATTCAACAAACAAAGGTTTTCGTGCCAATAAGCACACTTTATATAACGCACCATACAGTCATGGCATGGTGCAAACAAACAAAAATCCCGGACGGGTGGTATTGCCCGCTATCCGGAGGCAAGGATAAAAAATATATTTTCAAGGGTGCATCCGGAGCGTAAAAACGCCCTTTGCCCATTCCTATTGTCATCCGCCAACAAAGGCCAATGAATCATGAAAAATAAAAATGCAAACCCCCATGAACTCCACCAAGAGCGGCACATCAGGGTTAGGATCTTCAAATTATATGTTTACAACAGCAACGGCAGCGCAGCATATCGTTTGCCTACCGCCTGCTCCCTTTCTAAGATGTACTATTTCTTCTTGCTCTTATGGCGATTTTTCCTTAAACGTTTTTTGCGTTTGTGCGTTGCAATCTTATGACGTTTCCTTTTTTTACCACTTGGCATAATTGAAAAATGATTTAGTTAAAAAATAATGTTTATGTGTAAAAATACGCTAAGGTAATTTTCGGTTTTTATCCGAAGCCCTAAAAAGTTTTCATATAATCGTCGAGGTCTTTTACGAACGACGGCTCTTTGACCAACTTTTGTGCTTCTTTGAGCAATTCTTTCGCTTTGGCCGCTTGTCCTTGCCTTTTCAGGGCTTCGGCGGTAAACAACCTGGCCTCCACGTTATTTTTGTCCACCCGCAAAATGGTGTAGCCGCGCTGCACCGCTTTGTCGAGCTGCCCGCTTTCTACCGCCATGCGACCCAATATGGTATTGGCCGGTATATTGGTAGAATCTTTGCGTACGATGCTGAGCAATTGCTCTATGCCCTTCATCGTTTCGCCCGAGCCGTTGATGTACATTTCGGCAAGGTTGATGCGCGCGGTATCGTTGTCGGGGTCCAGTTCCAAAGATTTCCGGTAACAATCGGCTGCTACGTGCGCCATCCATTGCCTTTTGTTGGGGTTGGCTTCGTCTTGCAGCTCCTCCCACATCAAATGGGCGGCGAAGTTCAGCTTTTTTTGTGAATTATCCAACTTTCCGCTTTCTGCGAAATAATAGGCCGCCACGGCCTTGTTTTTATTTTGTTGCCACAGCTTGCCTAGTGCCTCGTAGGCCTGCGCTTGTTGTTCTTGTACGTTGCCCCGTGTTATGGTATTTTCTTGCCTCGATATTTCGGCTTGTGCCGCCGGGCTTATCTTCTTTTTGGCACCGGCCAGCAAAGTATCGAAGCGTGCCGGCTCGGGCAGGTTCATGGCCGCGGCTTGCATGTCGCCCGCAGTGCCGCCGCCTGCCGCCATGGTGCCTGCTTCGGGTTTTTCTTTCTTGGGGGCTACCGTTTTGCCGCCCCAGTAAAGCCCTGCGGTCAATGCCAGTGCCGCGGCTATCACTATATATTGTATTGGTTTCAATTTTGATTGATTTGGCGCAAAGGTACGAAAGCGGCAAGGAATGGGAGGCATTTGCGGCTTCGGGGGCGCGCTACGATACGGTTTTGCAATACATCAAATGAATAAGCTAACGTTCAGCATAACAGCCGCCATGGAAAAATAAATTATAGGGTATTTTTAGGGAGAAAGGGGTGCGTCTGTTCATTACCTTTCTTTTATCCGTTCGGCTTCTATGATGCCATCGCGCATCAGCAGGGTGCGGTCCGACATTTGGGCCAATTGTTCGTTGTGGGTTACTATCACGAAGGTGTGGTTGAAACGCTCGCGCAATTGTAAAAATAATTGGTGCACTGCCTGCGCATTGGCCGTATCCAGGTTGCCCGTGGGTTCGTCGGCAAAAATAATGGAAGGCTTGTGCACTATGGCGCGCGCTATGGCCACCCTTTGCTGCTCGCCACCCGACAGCTCGCCGGGCTTGTGGTTGATGCGGTGCGCCAGGCCCACGGTTTCCAACACTTCGGTGGCTGCCCTCTCGGCATCTTTTTTGTTGGCATGGCTTATCCACAAAGGCATACATACATTTTCCAAGGCACTGAACTCGGGCAGCAGGTGGTGAAACTGGAACACGAAGCCCATGTGCTTGTTGCGGAAGGCGGCTTGCTTTTTGCGCGACATGCGGAACACATCTTGCCCCAATAAACTTACCTGCCCCGTGTCGGGATAATCGAGCGAGCCGAGCAAGTGCAATAGGGTGCTTTTGCCCGCACCGCTGGGGCCGGCTATGGCTACAAACTCGCCTTGCGCTATTTCCAGTTGTACGTGGCGCAGCACCGTTAGTTGTCCGTATTTCTTTGAAAGGTTTGTGGCGAAAAGCATTGTATGGTCTTAAAATAAAAATTGACAGCCGAGGCCGGTAAGCAATGCGGCTAAGTTACTATTGCCGCAACAATTTGTAGTTCTCAAATTCAAACCAACGCCTGCCCGTCATTTTGTTCAGCAAGCCTATCCACTTGTCTTTGTTGCTCATGTTGGAGCGCGAGGGGTCGTAGCGGAACACCCAATTCTTGGCAGCAATTACATCGTTCATTACGGCGGGGTGCTTGCCCGAAAACGGTTCCAATTTATCTACATCGTTAAAGTCGAACGATTGTTCGTCCAAGTGTTGGCGCAGCCATTGGTCGTCGTGCCAAAAACGGTTGAAATAATTGGCTTTTTGTTTCATCAGCGACGGGTGGCGGGTGTAGGAATAATGGTAAACGGGCGCATCCACTTTCAGCACTTTCAGCTTTTCGCCTGCTTCATTGGTTTCATAAGCTTGGGTACTGCTATATTTCCTAAAACCTTGCGAGTCTTTATAACTGCGCACATTGCCCGTATTCTTGAATGCCCGTATTTCGTAAGGATGCGTTTTGCGGGTATTGCGTACATGCTCGAAATCGCCCCAAAAATGAAGGAAGGGAAACAATAAGCCTTCTGCTTCCTTTCGCTCACCGGCTTGGGCTATGGCTTTTTTTATGATAGGGTAATCTTGTTCGTGCAACACTTCGTCCACCTGCAAGTGAAACGCCCAAGAACCTTTTACGGCATCGAGTCCGATGTTGGATTGGGTGGCAAATATTTTTCCGTTTTGGCGCAGTTCATCGTCCCAAACGGTGTCTATTATTTTTATCTTATCATTGTTCAATGCCACTATGGCCTCGCGGGTACCATCCTCCGAATCGCCCACTACCACTATCAACTCATCTACCAAGGGCAATAACGATTTTATGGAAGGGATGAACGGATAGCCGTATTTGAAGCCGTTGCGCACATAGGTAAAGCCGCCGATAGTCATTGTATGTAGCCAAAAAATTTTGCCAAAAGTAGCGTTTTAATGTTGGCGGCAAGGTTAATGTCCAAATTACCTTAAAGGGGAAATATGGTTTTGGAACCGGCATTACGCGCCACCTCCCGGAACACCGGGGCGGCAACTGCAATTTTGACAGGCTAATATTGTAACTTTGCACCTTAAATTTTTGTGTATGCTCGAGTTACAGGAAAAAGTGGTTAATGAACAGCGACAAGGCGAGGCTTACGCCCCCTTTGAAGGCGACCCGAACCAGTACCAAAAGAAATTTTACATAGAAAGCTATGGCTGCCAAATGAATTTCAACGACAGCGAAATAGTGGCCTCTATCCTGAACCAAGAAGGGTTTGGTGCTACCCGCTTTTTGGAAGAAGCCAACCTCATATTGCTCAACACCTGTTCCATAAGGGAAAAAGCCGAGCAAACGGTGCGCAACCGCCTCGGCATTTTCCGCTCCTTGAAAAAAGAGAACCCCGGCTTGCTGATAGGCGTACTGGGCTGCATGGCCGAAAGGCTGAAAGCCAAATTTTTGGAAGAAGAAAAATTGGTGGACTTGGTGGTGGGCCCCGATGCCTACCGTACCCTGCCCTCGTTGATAGGCGAAGCCGAAGGTGGCCAAAAAGCGGTGAACGTGCTGCTGAGCCGCGAAGAAACCTATGCCGACATATCGCCCGTGAGGCTGGACAGCAACGGCGTGAGTGCTTTTGTGAGCATTATGCGTGGCTGCAACAATATGTGTACCTTTTGCGTGGTGCCGTTTACCCGTGGCCGCGAGCGCAGCCGCGATGCGGCATCTATCATTGCCGAGGCGCAAGACCTGTTCCACAAAGGCTTCAGGGAAGTAACCTTGTTGGGCCAGAACGTGGACAGCTATCATTACCAGCCCGCCGCCGCCACTGCCGACGAAGCGGTGAACTTTGCCAAATTACTGGAAATGGTGGCGCAAATCAGTCCCTTGCTTCGGGTCAGGTTCAGCACCTCGCACCCTAAAGACATTACGGACGATGTGCTGTACACCATGGCCAAGTACCACAATATTTGCAAATACATACACCTGCCGGTGCAAAGCGGCTCCACGCGTGTATTGCAGCTCATGAACCGCACTTATACCCGCGAATGGTACATGAAAAAGGTGGATCGCATACGCGAAATAATGCCCGATTGTGCCTTGTCGAGCGATGTGATAACGGGCTTTTGTACCGAAACCGAAGAAGACCACCAAGACACACTGCGCATCATGGAATACAGCAATTACGACCTTTCGTATATGTTTGCCTACAGCGAAAGGCCGGGTACTTTGGCCCAACGCCGCTATGCCGATGATGTGCCCGAGGCCATAAAAAAACGCAGGCTGAACGAAGTGATTGACTTGCAGAACAAAATGACCCGTGCCAATTATGCAGCCGATATCGGTAAAACTTTTGAGGTGCTGATAGAGGGCGAGAGCAAGCGCAGCAGCGAACACTGGGCGGGCCGCAACAGCCAGAATAAAGTAGTGGTATTTGCGAAAGGCAATCTTCCCCTGAACAAAGGCGACTATGCAACCGTCAAAATTACGGACACCACCGGTGCTACCTTGTTGGGCGAATTGGTGGCTCAATAAAATTCTTTTTCCAAATGGACTTACAAAGCATAAAAAACCGCTTCGGCATTATTGGCAACGACCCGCAGCTCAACTACGCGCTGCAAGTGGCCGACCAAGTGGCCAATACCGACCTCAGCGTATTGATATTTGGCGAAAGCGGCGTGGGTAAAGAGGTTTTTTCCTCCATCATCCACAATTTGTCGCCGCGCCGCCACAACCCCTTCATAGCCGTCAACTGCGGCGCCATACCCGAAGGTACCATAGACAGCGAATTGTTTGGCCACGAAAAAGGCTCGTTCACCAGTGCCTCCGACCAACGCAAGGGCTATTTTGAAACCGTGAACGGCGGTACCATTTTTTTGGACGAAATAGGCGAAATGCCCATAGGCACGCAAGCCCGCCTGTTGCGCGTGTTGGAAACGGGTGAATTTATAAGGGTAGGTTCTTCCAAGGTACTAAAGACCAACGTAAGGGTGATAGCCGCCACCAACAAGGATTTGCTAACCTTGACCACGCAAGGCAAATTTCGCGAAGACCTTTATTACAGGCTCAACACCGTGCCCATACGCGTACCCGCCCTCCGCGAGCGCAAGGACGACATTCCCTTGTTGTTCAGGAAATTCGTGGGCGATTTTGCCGAACGGTACAAAACCCAGCCCATCCAGCTTGACGAAGCCGCAAGGCAAATGCTGATGGAGTACCCTTGGCCGGGCAATGTGCGCGAATTGAAAAACATTGCGGAGCAAATATCGGTGTTGGCAAAAGACAGGTCGGTAAACGCGGCGCAGTTGGCGCAGTTTTTACCCAAAAAAGCCAATCAAAACCTGGTACCGGCATTGGCAGGTAGCAATGGCGGCACAAGTGCGCCCATTCCCAGTTTCAGCAGCCATGCAGATGCCGGCACCTCGGAAAGGGAAATTTTGTACAAGCTCTTTTTCGACCTGAAGAAAGACATGAACGACATCAAAAAAATGATGTTTGAATACATGCGCCCCAACGGCTACACGGCCAATGTGCCCACGCCGCCGGAACATTTGTTGCCTTCGTTCGATACGCACCCAAGCAATGTTGGCGAAAATATGTTCAGTACGCCGGCCATCACCAATTACAACGGCGACAGGCCACAGGCGCAACCCTTGGTCATTCACAGGCCGGACGAGGAAGAAGTGCAGGAACATGAGGATGTGGAAGAATCGCTGTCGCTGATAGACAGGGAAAAAGAATTCATAGTGAAGGCGTTGCAAAAACACCGCGGCAGGCGGAAAGATGCCGCACAAGAATTGGGCATTTCGGAAAGGACACTTTACCGGAAAATTAAGGAGTACGATATAGAGGAATAAAAGTCCCTTTCCCCTGCCATAAAAACCAAGCACTTTTGGGGTGTCGCGGCTCATTTTGGCAAATGTCAACGGCTGGGCTGGCCGTGTGTTAATTCGGACTATATATTATTCCCAAACTACTACCTTTGCCGTCTTAATTTAAAAAATCGTTATTGGTGGGCACACATATAAAGAGGGCAAGCCTTGCGGGGGTTATCATTGCATTGGGAATAGTGTTTGGCGATATAGGCACCTCACCACTATATGCCATGAGCGCCATAGTGCGCGACAAGGTAATTTCGGAACTGTTGGTAATAGGCGGCGTAAGTTGCATCATCTGGACACTTACCTTACAAACAACCATAAAATACGTGGTACTTACGCTGCGGGCCGACAACAAAGGCGAGGGGGGCATATTTTCGCTGTACGCCCTAGTGAGGCGCCATGCCAAGTGGATAGTGTTTTTTGCCATGATAGGCGGCGCGGCCCTCTTGGCCGACGGGCTTATTACACCACCCATTACCGTTACCTCGGCAGTAGAGGGCTTGAACTTTGACCGGCAAGGCAAAACCATTTTTATCTCCCTCGTCATCATTACCGTCATCTTTTTTATCCAACAGTTCGGCACCA
This sequence comes from Edaphocola sp., assembly GCA_047605615.1. Classification (GTDB taxonomy): domain Bacteria; phylum Bacteroidota; class Bacteroidia; order Chitinophagales; family Chitinophagaceae; genus Taibaiella. The sequence goes on from JASGFI010000007.1 coordinate 8,795, forward strand.
GTTCCATAGGCAAATTGTTTGGGCCGGTAATGGTTGTCTGGTTCCTGATGATGGCCGTGTTTGGGGTAATGCACCTGCGCGACAACATGCACATATTTCATGCCTTCAACCCCTACTACGGAATAAAACTATTGGCCACATATCCGCAAGGTTTCTGGTTGTTGGGTGCGGTGTTTTTGTGTACTACCGGGGCAGAATCCTTGTATTCCGATTTGGGGCATTGCGGCCGCGCCAATATACGCGTAAGCTGGATATTCGTAAAGATATGCCTGGTATTGAACTATATAGGCCAAGGCAGTTGGCTATTAAAAAACTATAGTGGCCGGCTACTGCCCGAAAAAACAAGCATCTTTTTCTCTCTGGCACCCGAAGGCCCCGTACGCATAGCGGCCATAGCTATAGCCACCTTGGCGGCCGTCATAGCTTCCCAGGCACTCATTACGGGTTCGTTTTCTTTGGTAAACGAAGCCATTAAAATGAACCTTTGGCCCAAAATGAAGGTAAATTACCCTTCTACCGAACGCGGCCAGTTGTACATTCCCAGCATCAACCTTTTTTTGTGGTTGGGCTGCATGATGGTGGTGCTGTTGTTCAAATCGTCGGCCAATATGGAAGGTGCCTACGGCTTGTCCATCACCATTACCATGGTGATGACCTCTTTGCTGCTGAGCTTTTATTTGTCCACCAAGAGGGTCAACAAAATATGGATTGCCGTTTACCTGCTTATCTACCTTACCATCGAATGTAGTTTCCTTATTGCCAACCTCAAGAAATTTCCGTACCCGCACAACGGCTTCGTAACCTTGTTGATAGCCGGTGCCATATTTTCCGTCATGTACATCTGGCACCGTGCGCGGCGCATCAAGAATAGGTACGTGGAGTTCGTGCGCATGGAAGATTATGTGCCTATCATACAGGAATTGAGCAACGACCGTACCATACCCAAATATGCCACCCATTTGGTGTACATGACCAGTGCCAATTTTGCCAAGGAAATAGAACATAAGATTATCTTTTCCATTCTTTACAAAAAGCCCAAACGCGCCGATATATATTGGTTCGTGCATGTGGACGTGGTGGACGAACCCTATGCCATGGATTACGTGGTGCAAACGGTGATACCCAATGAAATAATAAGGATAGAATTTCGCTTGGGCTTCAGGGTGGAGCATAGGATACAGCTCATGTTCCGCAAGGTGGTGGAGGAAATGGTGGCCAACAAAGAGGTGAACGTAACCAGCCGTTACGAATCGTTGAGCAGGAACAATGTGCGGGGCGATTTCCGGTTCATAGTGATGGAAAAATTCCTCTCGCGCGACAACGAACTGCCCTTTCTCGACAAACTGGTAATGCGCGGCTATTTCCTCTTGAAGAAATTGAGCCTTTCGGAAGAACGCAGCTTTGGCCTCGACCAAAGCGACGTGACCGTGGAAAAATTCCCATTGTTAGTATCGGCAGCCAGCGACATCAAATTGCGCCGCCTCGAAGACGAAGAATAAAACATGTCCGTTTTTTATCACCATAACGAAGTGCCCCCATTCAAAAGGCCGGTAATAACCATTGGCTCGTTCGACGGGGTGCACCATGGCCACAAAACCATACTCAAAGAAGTAGTACAAGTAGCGAAACAGGTAGGCGGCGAAAGCGTGCTGATTACCTTCGAGCCGCATCCGCGAAAAATAATACACCCCGATTTGCCCTTGGGCCTGCTCACCTCGCCCGAACAAAAGATAGCGCTGATAGAAGCCGAAGGCATAGACCATATAGTGGTGGTGCCCTTCACCCGCGATTTTTCCATGATGTCGGCCAGGGAGTATGTGGAAGATTTTTTATTGAAATGCTTCGCCCCGCATACCATAATCATTGGCTATGACCACCGCTTCGGGCATAGCCGCGAGGGCGACATAGCTTTGCTGCGCAAATTGGCGCCCGCTTCGGTAGCCGTAAAAGAAATACCCGCCCAATTGATAGAAGATGCGGCCGTAAGCTCCACCAAAATAAGGAACGCACTGCTGCACGGCCGCATACACGAAGCCGCCGAAATGCTGGAACGCAACTACGCCTACACGGCCACCGTGGTGCATGGCAACAAAATAGGCCGCACCATTGGCTATCCCACGGCCAACCTGCAAGCCACCTACGCCGACATACTGATACCCGGCATAGGCGTATATGCCGTATATGTGGAATGGGGAAAAAAGCTGTACAAGGGCATGATGAGCGTAGGATACAGGCCCACCGTTACCGACGAAAGGGTGGTGACTTGCGAGGTGAACCTACTGGACTTCGACGGTGATTTATATGGCCAAATATTGATGATACACTTTGCTCACTATCTACGCGGAGAGCAAAAATTCGACTCGCTTGACCAATTGAAAGGGCAAATAGCCCAAGACGAACTGAGGAGCAGGACAATGCTTTATCCGGTGTGGGGCGGCCGTAGGCCGCCCCCCGCCCCCCCCACACCGGATAATCCTGAAAAGATTTTGTACTCCTGCGGGCATAAAGACTATGCGGTATGGAACGAAGCACTTTGGAATACGACACGCAGAACGTGTTTGAGAGCCGGTTAGGTGCAATATTTTGTGCCATGAGCCTTGTTTACTCCACCTTTACGCTAAGGCCCGCACTATGGCTGCCGAACTCCGGCGCGTACATACATTGAATGGTGGATATGCCGTTGCTGAACTTGCCCTTGGCAGTTACGAACACCGGATATTCAAACACGTAGGTGCCCTTGCGCAGGTAGTCGAAAAAGAAATTGGTCGATACGTCTTTGGTGCTTTCATAATACCCTAATCCGCCCTGGTAGCGGTATTGGCTCAATACATTCACCGGTTCGAAGCAGGCGGCACGCATATCTTTGAGGTGAACATATTCCATGTCGCGGTCGGCGTGCAGGATGATGCGCACCTTCACCTTGTCGCCAATGTGCAAGGCATTGGTTTCCTTTATTTCGGTAAGTACTGGGCCGGTGGCACTATTGCGTTCTATGTACAATTGCTTTTCGATGCTCAAAGGCGCAGCGGTGGCAGCCGTTATCTTGTCCATATTTTCAAAATACTGCCAATATACTGCACCCCAGGCAGTGCCTGTGTTTGCGGCCTTTTCCACCTGCACTTTTACATGGCCCATTTCGGGCTTCACTTCCGGTCCGGGTACCACCTCTTTGAAATATCCCGTACCCGCTTCCGTTTTTATCTCGGTAGATTTTATGGTTTTATTGCCCACCTGGATAGTGACGGCAGGCTCGCTGCCAAGCCAGTCGCTGCCTTGGAGCAATAGCGCGTAAATGGCATCGGCGGTGGCTTTGGTGGTAGCCCAGTTTTGAGTTTGCTTTTGCTTCAGCAGCCACACTTTCATGTCGTCAACAGCTTTAGTATCTTTGCTCACTTCGCCGAAAGCCTCTATCAGCAAGCTTTGCGCCTCTATGGGTGCTTCGTGCCACCAATAACCCCGTGGCATATTTTTCCAATACATGCCCATTTCTTCTTTCACGATAGCGTTCTCTTTGAGCGATGCCATTATTTGCTGTGCTGCCTTGGTGTCGTTGTAGCGGCCAAGTGCCAAAGCTATGTGGCCTTGCATATAGGGATTGAACGATGGCCAATAGGCAGAGGCTTGATTTTTGTAATAATCAAATGCTTTTTGGGCTATTGTTGGTATATGGTTTTCTTTGGCAAAACTGCGCATGTAGAGGTACTGTATTTGCGTGTAGCCTATCTGTTGCTGGTTTAGGTTCGCTTTGTTTTTTACCAAATAGCCATAATCATTGTTGAGTTGGTCATCGAGGTAGGGCAATGCTTTTGCCAAAATATTATTGGCATCCCCGGCATTGGCAGCCGCTACGCCCAAATGTTGCAACCGCAACAAACCGGTAACGATGTATTGGGTGATGTAACGGTTGCTGTACATGCCTTTGAACCAAGGGAAACCACCTTGGCTCAATTGCATTTGGGTCAGTTTGTCCAAGTTGTTCTTTAAATCCTTGGCCAGTTTATGGGTCGCGAACAGTTGTGCCATCCTGCGTTTTTGTTCGCTTTCGTTTTGTGCATCCAGCACCCAAGGCGTTTCTTCGAGCAGTGCCGATTTCAGTTCTTGGTTCTTTTGCAAATTACTTTGCAAGGCTGCGGTATCTATATTTTTCCATTGGTCAAAAATAGCCGCTACCTTGGGCGACTGCGCTACAATGTGCGCTGCCAGGGCATTGGCATAAAAACGGTTGAAGGTTTGCTCCGCACATTCATAAGGGTATTCCATTAAGTAGGGCAATGCCTGCACGGCATACCAAGCCGGGTTGCCCGTAAATTCTACCGTCAATGATTTGTTTGATAAGCTACTGCTGTTGGCATTTATTAGTTTGTCGAATGAAAAAGTTTTTTCGTCATTGCCACGAATAGGCAAGGGCAAAGTTTCTGTTACCAAGGTTCGGTTGGTGATAAGGGGCAAGGTGTTTTCTTCGCCGTCGGAAAAGCCCCCGGCTGTTGCCACAATCCTTACCACTACCGGCGTGTAGCGGCTTTCGGGTATGTGCAGGCACCAACTTACGGTAGTGCTTTGGCCCGCAGGAACGGTAAATGTTTGGTTCGGTTCGCTGTTGTCATTGGTAGTTTTTTGTTGGAACGAAGCAAGGGCAATGGGCTGCATGGTTAGGGCATCTACCAGTTCTATGGCGGCCTTGCCGCTTAGTGCGTGGTTGCTTAGGTTGGTTATTTTGCTGCTCACCGCAATGTCGTCGTTTTGACGGAAGAAGCGCGGCAGGTTGGGTACCACCATCAGGTCTTTTTGTGTTTTTACCTTGCCGTCCATGTAGCCTGTTTTCCAGTCTTTGGTATGGGCAAAGGCCATGAGCTTCCATTCGGTCAGGGCTTCGGGCATGGTAAATTTGAACTGTACATTGCCGTCTTTATCGATAGCCATTTGTGGAAAGAAGAAAGCCGTTTCGTTGAGGTTGGAGCGGACAGCTAATGCCGGCTCCTGTTGTTTATTTCCTTTTGGCAAAGGTTCGGGTGCCGGTTCGCCTCCGCCATTGGTAACTTGTATGCCGGGGGCAGCACCTGCCAAAGCTGTACCTGCTGCCATAACGCTGCTGTTGCCGCGTATTCGTAATCCTCCTGCTGCCATAACAGCGCCACCCCGAGGCTGTTTAAAAGATTCATAATCTGAGGTGGGGGTACTTTCCGTGATACCTTGTCCAGAGCTTAATGCGTCATACATTCGCCTTGGGGTTATTACAGGGTTGTTGGGATTGCTTAATAGCATATCGTAACCCTTGTCATATTCTTTTGTCGTTGTGCTTAGGTCTTGGATAGCTACCCCTTGTTCGCTTCCAAATCCGTAACGACTATTCCAACCATTGGAGGCATATACCGAAGGAAACAACTTCTGCCAATCCCACCTATGCGGCCTCAGCGCATCCAAGGACGCATCGTACATACCTGCCAACAGTTCGGCGGCTACTTGTTCTTTCTTTTCGCCTTTAATGGTCAATGTCCATTCTTCTCGTGCGCCGGGTTGCAATTTGTCGCGGTGGGTGGCCCATGCTATTTGCAGGTCTTTATTGCTCCAAGGTACGTCTATACGCTTATTGGCGGCATAAACCCTGTTTTCAAAAACGTATAGCCAACTCGTTGCCATGCCGCCACGGTCGGCTTCGGTAAGCACAATTTTTGCGGGGTTTTTATCTTCTATTGTTCGGCTGCCACGTTGCAACAGATACGGGTTTTCGGCAGCCGTAGCTATCCATACTTCGGCAGTTTCGCCGGGCTGGTAGCTGTCTTGTTCCGTATAGGCAATCAGGTCTTTTTGCGTAGGTTCTTTTTTCCCGGGCATCCATACGTGGGTATATTTTTGTTCCAATACCTCATTTCCTTGGGCATCCTTTGCACTCACTTTTATTACGTACCAACCGTTTTGGTGCCAGGTGCTTTCGGGTATGGTTATGCGGCCGTCGGCAGTGGTGGTGAAGATTTTTTCAAAAATGGTTTTGCCTTCTTTCCAGTTAAGGTGGTTGCTTTCGGCTTTATATTCGTCCAAGGGAAAAGTCGCACGAAATTCGCTTTCGTTCATGGCAAACTGGTCGGGCATGGACCAAAGGCGTTTGCGCAAAAAGCCGGGAAACAGCAAGCGTGCTATGCTCACTTTTACCGTTGCGGGCGTGAATATGCCGTTGAGGTTTTGGGTTTGTACAGTAATCGTATCCAGTTCGGATGGTCTGCTGTCTTCGTTGAGTGGTACATTTATTTGCAAGGAACGGTAGCCGCTGTTTACGGCTACATTGCCGCTGCGGGTTTCGCCGTTGATGTCGGTAATGTCGGCATAAACAGTGTAGCCAAAGATAGGCAATGTTTGTGGGTCAACGCTGCGGTCGGGCAGGGTTTGGAAGCCCACGGTAAACGAACCGTCTTCCTTGGTAGTGGTTTCGCCGTTTGTAATTTCCATTTCGGGAGACGAAGGCATGCCCCAACGGTAGAAGCACCAATAGTAAGGAAAGCGGGCATTGCGCACCACACGGTATTTCACCTTGGCACCGTCTATGTTGCTGCCGGCAAAGGCTTTGGCAAAGCCCTTAACCTGCACAGTTTCGTTCAACGCATAGGCATCTTTCAAGGTGTCGAAATCCACAAAGAATTTTGGCCGCTTGTATTCTTCTACCGAAAAATAGGCGGTGCCGTAATTGTCTTGTAGGTGCATGTTGCCGGTGAGGCCGGTTTCGGGTGCCGTAAATTTTCCCGAAAAAGAACCATATTCATTGGTGGTAAATTCTTGCGTGGCAATTTTTTGGTAGTTGGCATCGTAGAGGCTCACGCTGGTTTTTTCGTTGGCTACCACGGTGTTTTTCCTGTTCTTTTCTTCGCTGCTTACTATTATGCCTTTGAAATAAATAGTTTGTCCCGGCCTGTATATGGCCCTGTCGGTAAAGAAAAAGGTATGGTAGCGATTGTTGTCCGTTTCCTTGCTGCGGTAGGTATTGAAATATCCGCCTACTTTCAATACATCACTTTCTTGGGTAATGGTTATAGCCGCTATGTCGTTGTTGCTGCTATGGGGTATGTTGCATACGCCATTTTTGTCGGTTGTGGCAGTACCCTGTTTTTTAGCCTCGTATTCATAGGTCTTGTTGTTGTATTTTCTTGCCCAAAAAGTTATTTGTGCATGGGCAACGGGGTAGCCCGTTTTTCGATGCAGGACTATGCCGTTTTTATCGCCGTTGTTTTGCATCACAAATGAAAGGTTCGATACTTGAAATCGTACTGCGCTTACGATACCGGTGCTGTCATAAGTATTGTCTTTGCTGGCGAGAACCAACAAATAAGTACCGGTACCCAGCGCATCAATCTTTATCTCCGTGCTGTGCTGCTCCATGTCCGTGCTGCCCGGCAATGGTTGCTGCCAAGTTTTTATCGGTTTATTTCCTGCAATTATCTTTTCTACTAAATCCTTTCTGTAATTATCTGCCAGCAAAGGTTTTCCGGGCATTGCATATAATTTCAAATAAGCGTTGGCCACATTTTTGTAACGCAGCAATACTTTGATGTTCTGGTTGGGAATGTACGCTTCTTCGGCCTCGCCGCTTAAACTTTGCTCCTTTAATTGTTGCAGCAAATTGTAGGCATTTACGCCTCCCTCGCTTTCTGGAAACTGTTTGCTTATTTGTTCCAGCTTGGCGGCTATTTCGGGTAAATTCCTTGAGGGGGTTCGGGGCTTTGTATTTTCGCCCCTGTCATAAACGGTTGTTTCGGTGCCTGCCAATTGTTTTTGTATCAGGTATTCCACCTGTGCCGCAGCGGCCAATCCTTGATGGGCGGAAGCAAGTTTTTTCAATGCAGCCAGATACAAAGCATCTTTATCGGGGTTTACGGAACTATGGTACACAAAATACAATCGCTGCAAATCCGCATCTATCAAGGCATCCGGCTCTTTGTCGTTAAGGTGTGCGCGTATTATTTCTTGGTACAGTTGCAATGCCTTAAAGTGCAGAGAATTTGTATCGGCCACCTTTACCTTTGCTTCCGCGAACTTGTCGGCATCATCGAACCAAAGCGCATCGCCTATCTCAAATTTATTGGCCGCATCCACCACGTCTTTTTCATCGTTTTGGAAATAAGTTATGGCTCTAAACACCAACAAATCGTACATACTGGGGCGCAACTGCCGGGTATTGGCACCATCTACGATAACGGGGGCATATTTTTCTACGGGAGTGGCAAGCAATAGCTGCTTTGGCTCGATGGAGGCAAGGTATAACGCCGATATTTTTTTGAAAAAATCCACCGCCGTCCAAGTACCTATGTCGGTAGCTGTATTTTCGGCCAATTGCGAGCGGTTCATTATTGCCCAACGGTTATTCTGGTAATAATCCCAATACAGTTGTGCCGCTATGCTTTGCCACGTGGCTTTTGCCACGGGGTCGGTGGTTTTGGTTGTTTGTTGCGTTGCGTTGGCAATGGCCGACGTGTCGCTTTCATCGGTATGTTGTTGGGTGGCCAGCAAGTAAAGGTTGGCTTTAATCATCTGAGGTTGCTCGTTGGCAGCCGTGGCATCTGCCAGTATTTTCTCCACTATTTTTTGTGCAGATTGAGGCAGGTTGCGCTGCATCAGCGAATCGGCCTTTTGCCAATCGTTGGCGTATTTGTCGTTCATTTTTTTGTTTTGGGCAAGTGAGAGGATGGGCAAAATGAGGCATAGTGCCAGTGCAACGATTTTTTGCATGTGGGTCATTTTTATGATAACAAAGTAACGTAAAATAAAGATGTAGCTTAGGTGGTAAATGCACAAGGCTGGGATGTATTTATTATCTTTCCAAATGAAATACTCTTGACTGATGAAATTATTTCGCCAAATTGCCGTTGGCCTCCAGCAGCTATTTTACCCGCAGCTTTGCCCGGGTTGCGGTACGCTGTTGCAAAGCGGCGAAAAGGTCATTTGCCTGGCTTGTGTTGCCCACTTGCCTTTTACAAATTTTCATTACAATCCCCATAACCTTGTTGCATCCGTTTTTGCGGGTCGGTTGCCCTTGGAAAAGGCCACGTCTTTTTTGTTTTTCAATAAAGAGGGGTTGACACAGCAATTGCTGCACCAGTTGAAATACAAGGGCCGCCAAGACATAGGTGTTTTTCTGGGGGGCCTTTTTGCTCGGGAATTGAACAATGAGCAGTTCCTCAACGATATTGATTTGATATTGCCCGTGCCGCTGCATCCGCGCAAGCAATTTAAACGCGGCTTCAACCAAAGTGCCGCCGTGGCAAAGGGTATGAGCGAGGCAAGCGGTATTGCTTACGCCACAAATGCGGTAGCAAAAATCAAACATACCGAATCGCAGACGCACAAAACCCGCAGCCAGCGAATAGAGAATGTGGCGGGCGTTTTCAAAGTGAACAATGCGGCTTTGTTGCAAAACAGACACTTGCTTTTGGTGGACGACGTGTTGACCACCGGGGCCACCTTGGAATCGTGCGCCTTGGAATTGTTGAAAATTGCCGGTGTGCGCCTCAGCGTGGCCACCTTGTCCATAGCCGTGGATTGATGCAGGGTAGTGGCCATTTCATTTTTTCCTAAAAATAGCTTGTGGCTTTTTTCGATTAATTTCGCAGCCGCAATGGAATTTGAACTTATAGCCACCGACAAAACTACCGGAGCAAGGGCCGGCTTGCTGCATACCGACCATGGTAGCATAGAAACGCCTATATTCATGCCGGTTGGCACGGTAGGCAGCGTAAAGGCGGTGATGCAAGAGCAATTGGCCAACGACATACAGGCGCAAATAATATTGGGCAATACCTACCATTTATACCTGCGCCCGGGTACGGAAATATTGGAGCGGGCAGGCGGCCTGCACCAATTCATCGGCTGGCAAAAACCCATATTGACCGACAGTGGCGGCTATCAGGTTTTCTCCCTTTCTTCCAACAGGAAATTGAAAGAGGAAGGTGCCCTGTTCCAATCGCATATAGACGGCAGCAGGCACTTGTTTACGCCCGAAAACGTGATGGACATACAGCGTAGCATAGGTGCCGACATAGTGATGGCCTTTGACGAGTGTACGCCTTACCCTTGCGAATACAATTATGCCAAAAATTCGATGGAGCTTACCCACCGTTGGTTGCTGCGCTGCGTAAAAAGGTTCAACGAAACGGAACCGAAGTACGGCTATGGCCAAAGCCTTTTCCCCATAGTGCAAGGAAGCGTGTACAAAGATTTGCGACGGCAGTCGGCAGAGTTTATAGCCGGCACGGATGCCGATGGCAATGCCATCGGCGGCCTTTCGGTTGGCGAGCCGGAAGAAGACATGTACGAAATGTGCGAACTGGTATGCAACATACTGCCACTGAACAAACCACGCTACTTAATGGGCGTGGGTACGCCCTGGAATATATTGCAGTGCATAGGTTTGGGCATAGATATGTTCGACTGCGTTATGCCCACCCGCAATGGCCGCAACGGCATGTTGTTCACCACCGAAGGCGTGGTCAACATCAAAAACAAAAAATGGGCCGACGATTTTTCGGCCATAGATGCAGGCTTGAAAAGCGGCAGCAGCACGGTATATACCAAGGCTTACCTGCGCCACTTGTTTGTAGCCAAAGAATTGCTGGCGCTGCAATTGGCCAGTTTGCAAAACCTTACTTTTTATTTGCAATTGGTGAAAGAAGCCCGGCAACACATCATAGGCGGCGATTTTGCCGCATGGCAAAAACAAATGTTGGCCACCACCAAAACCAGGTTGTAAGAACGACTTTAGAAACACAAAAAATTGAGGCACCTACTAAAAATAATAGACCTGTTCATACTGAAGAAGTTCCTCAGCACTTTCTTCTTTGCCATCATGATATTGGCGGTGATAGCCTGTGTTATCGACTATTCGCAAAAGGTAGATTATTTCGTTGAACACCATGCGCCGGGCGGTGCCATAGCACTTTATTTCCTCAACTTCGTGCCGCACATAACGGCGTTGTTGTTTCCGCTTTTTGTTTTCATCAGTACCATTTTCTTTACGTCCAAAATGGCTTATAAAACGGAAGTAATAGCCACCTTGGCCGCGGGCGTTTCGTTTCAGCGATTTTTGAGGCCCTATGTCATTGGCGCCGTGTTGCTGGGCATGGTTTCCCTTTTTGCCAATCATTGGGTGGTGCCCATTGCCAATAAATACATCACCGATTTCCACATCAAATATATATGGCCCAAGAAAGTAGGCATAGACAACAATGCGCACATACGCATCAGTCCGCAGATGTACGTATATATGGAGGGCTACAATTACAATGACGGCTATGGCCGGAAATTGACCATAGACAAGGTGGGCAAACAATTGTTGCGGGAAAAAATAGTGGCCGACAGGGCGTATTACGACAGCACCAAGAAAAGTTGGCGATTAGTAAAAGTATGGGTTCGCAAAAATGACGGGCTGAAAGAAACGCTGACCGAAGTGCCCGAAATGACCCGTAAATATCCCTTTGCGCCCTCTGACTTCGATGACGACAACCGCAACAAAGAAGCCCTGACCACGCCCGAACTAATGGCCTACATAGCCCGCGAAAAAGCCCGTGGCAAAGAAAGCGTCAACTATTATGCCATAGAACTGCACCGGCGCAGCGCGCAACCTTTTGCCGGGCTTATACTTACCATAATAGGAGCCTGCATTGCTTCGCGCAAAGTGCGGGGCGGTAGTGGCTTCCATTTGGCCATGGGTATAGGGCTAAGTGCCTTGTACATGTTGTTCATGCAGTTTGCGCAAACATTTAGTACCAATGCCGGCCTCAACCCGCTTATAGCCATGTGGATTCCCAACATTGTTTTTAGCATGGTGGCCTTGGTGTTGTTGCGCAGGCAAATAAAATAACTGCCTTGGGGTGCATATTGGCCAAAAACTTTTACTTTTGCTACCCTGTCGTAAAAAAATTACAATCGATATGTCTCACGCAGCACCCGTAGAAAAATCCAACATACCAAGCAATGCAGCGCTGTGGTTTGGTTTGCTCATCGTAGCTTTAGTGGTTTGCGCCATTAACTTCATACATGCTGAAAGCGCGCCAAGCCACGGCGGCGAACATGGTGCCGCCTTACACGGTGCGGCCGAAGGCCATCATGCCGAAGCCGGTTCGGTAGAGCCTCACGAAGCCACCGAAGCCGCTATCAACAATGCGCACGATACGGCAAAGGCTCCGGCCCACGAAGAAGCACATCATTAATCATACCCCTTAGCTTATTATGGTGAAAAGCAATGTAATTGCCATTACCGGTGCTGCCGGTTTCATTGGCAGTTGCCTTACGGCCTATCTCAACGAATTGGGGTACGAACAATTGATACTCGTGGACGATTTTTCCGATGCCGAAAAAGTAAATAACCTGAGGCACAAGAAATTCTTGCACAAGGTACACCGCGAACAATTTTTTGATTGGTTGGACATGCATCCCGGCAGCGTACAATACATCTTTCACTTAGGCGCACGCACCGATACCACCGATACCGATTTTGGTATTTTCAAAAAGCTGAATCTCCAATACTCCAAAGATTTGTGGCAGTATTGCGCCGAGCATAATGTGCCTTTGCTGTACGCCTCTACCGCCGCCTCTTACGGCAACGGCGAGTATGGCTATACCGATGACGAAACATTGGTACCCGAACTGAAACCGCTGAATGCTTACGGTGTTTCCAAAAATGAATTCGACATCTGGGCCTTGGAGCAAAAGCATGCCCCGCCGTTTTGGTGCGGCCTCAAGTTTTTCAACGTATATGGCCCCAACGAATACCATAAGGGGCGCATGGCATCGGTTATTTTCCACGCCTACAAGCAGATAAACGAAAAAGGCTTGGTAAAGCTCTTCCGCTCGCACAAACCCGATTTTAAAGACGGTGAGCAATTGCGCGATTTCGTGTACGTGAAAGATGTGGTGGACGTATGCGCATGGATGATGCAGCACCAACCCCGCAACGGCATTTACAACCTCGGTACCGGCCGGGCCCGTAGCTTCAAGGACTTGGTGCAGGCACTGTTTCGTTCCTTAGCAATAAAGCCGTGCATAGAATTTATAGACACACCGGAAGATATACGCGAAAAGTATCAGTATTTTACCCAAGCCGACATGCGCAAGCTGCGTGCGGCAGGCTATCAAAAAGAATTTAGCAGCTTGGAACATGGCGTGGCCGATTACGCCCTTCATTACCTCGAACAGGAAAAATACTATTAGCAGTCCTTCCTTCCACATTTAAGCCAATAGCCTTGTCGGTTATTGGTTTTTTGTTTTTGGGGTATCAACTTGCTTTGTCCATTACGCTCCCTTTTATGAAAAAGTGATTTTTTTGTGGAAAAATGGAGAAGTTGTTTCTGTATAGTAAAGCTACTTGCTATGCACAATACACAATCATCGCCAACGGGATATTTAGAAATTCTGTTTCAGCACAGGAACCAACAGTATGGCAGCTATGTGCTGCGCAAAGGCTACAATGTCCGTGCCGCAAAGGCTTTGGGCATTACGCTATCCTCCTTGTTGTTGGCATTGGCCTTGCCGCTTTTGGCCGGTAAAACCGAAGAAGGGGTTGTTGTCACTGCTTTGCCACATACCCAAGAATCTTTGGTAACTTATGTTGCCAGTTATAAGCCACCCAAGAAAATAGAACTCGCAGATACCCGCAAAGCTTATGTCAAGACCGTGAAAAGCACCGTTCCTAAAATTGTAGCCAACAATCAAGTGCCGCTGGAAGATAAACCCGCCGAGAACAAAGAACTGGAAAAAGCAATTGCCGGCCCGGTGTATCACGACGATGAAGGCGGCGAGGATGTGGCGCTAAGCAAGGAAACACACAAAGGGCCTCTTGGCAATGGCCATTCGACACTGGATAGTGGCGGCAGTGGCCTCGACACAAGCGGCACCTCCGTTGTTTTGGCCCCCGAAGTCATGCCCGAATTCCCGGGTGGCGAGGCAGCCCTGCGCCAATGGTTGTCGCAAAACTTGCGTTATCCGCCACAGGCAATAGAAGAAGGTATTGAAGGTAGAGTTTACGTGAGTTTTATAGTCAATAGCAAAGGCGACATTGAAGGAGCTACCTTGAAACGCAAGGTGTGGCAAGCCTTGGACAAAGAAGCGTTAAGGGCCGTAAATGCCATGCCAAAATGGAAACCCGGAAAGCAAAACGGTAGGCCGGTAAAGGTGTGTTATACACTTCCCATATCTTTTGTGCTGCAACATTAACTAAGCAATACCAACAGCCCTATCGCTATGGCAGCCATGGCAGCAACCAAAACGGCCCCGGTACCAAGGTCTTTTACTATTTTTATTTGCTCATTCCGTTCGGGTGTTATGTGGTCGCAAAGCCTTTCCAGGGCGGTGTTCAAGGCTTCTGTTATCCATACCATTGCCATGGCCGCTATCAGCATAAACCATTTTTGAGCCGTTAAGTTTAGCCCAATACCTATGGCCGTTACCAATATAGTGGCCGCAATATGTATGCGGGCGTTGGGTTCTTTTTCGATTAGATGTAGTATGCCTTGTGTGGCGTATTTTATGCTTTTGGACAGCGAGTTGTTGCGTTTCCGCCAGTTTTTTAAGTTCATGACTGTGCAATTTAAAAGTGCTTTTAAAAACAAAGGTTAAAAAAAGATTAGCACCTGTTTAAAATTTATTGTTCGGATTTTTTTATGGGCTAAATAAAGTTGTTTGTTCTGTATTTTTCCTTACCTTGGCCTCTTAAAATTTTTATTTAGATATGAAGAAGACATTACTTTTTGCACTATCGTTATTGATGGGTGGTGCTACGGTTGAGGCACAAGTTTCAACTATCGTGGATGATGATTTTGAATCCTACAACACAGGCACGTATTTTGGTGGGTATTGGAACAATTGGACGCTGAGTGCCGATGCCAATTACAATATCCAGATTACTACCGACCAAGCTGCAAGCGGTACCAAGTCGGGCTACGTTGGTGAGCAAAATAGCGCCGGTGGTCAGGACGTGCTGCTCAAGATGCCGGAAACCTATGTAGATGGGAAAGTGACTGCGGAGTGGAAGATGTATGTTCCTTCTGGGTATTTCGCTTACTACAATCTTCAGGAAGAAGACTCTCCCGGTGTTTCTTGGGCTTATGATGTGTATGTTAACTATTTTGATAGCCTTTCCGATGGAACTCCTTTAAGCCAGAAAATAGTTTGGACATATTATAGCGCAACCGATAGTACCCGGTATCTTATCGCTTATGGAGATGTGCCCTTGGATACTTGGTTTACGATTAAGGAAGAAATGGATTTGGATTCCAAAACTGTGAGTTTTTATATAAATGACACATTGGCTACAGATGGTGAAGGGCTTACTTGGCCGGGTACTTTAGGGTCTTTTGGTGGTTATGATTTTTATAGTGCCGATGCTACGGATACGAAATCGAATACCTACTATATTGACGATGTATCTATCACGCATGAAGGCGGCACTTCGGGTATCGCAAAACTGCCGGAGCAAAACAACAACCTGAAGGTTTATCCAAATCCTGCCCGAGACCAAGTTACCTTGTCTGCTACGGATAAAATAACGGATGTGGAAGTGTACAACCTATTGGGGCAACGAGTGTTGAAAACCGCTCCGAATGCCAATACCGTGCAGCTCGACATTAAAACATTGGTATCCGGCACCTATAGTGCTACTATCACCACGAAAGAATACACCGCCACCAAGAAATTTGTGGTAGAATAACCAAATCAATTTTAAGTAAACAAAAGATACCCGGCTAATGTCGGGTATCTTTTTTCGTGCCCCTGTATGCCAACATCAGGTGTTGAATCCTTTAAAGGGCAAACGGTAGCTGTCGCAAAATTCTTGCCATATTTCCTTTACCAGTATGGCTGCCGGTTTTATGTCTTGTATCAATGCGCTTACTTGGCCTATTTCCAGTTCGCCTTCGTCCATGTTGCCTTCAAACATGCCCAGTTTGGCTCTGCCCCTTCCTAAAATAACGCTCAATTCTTCGGTAGAGGCGCACGCGCTTTCGGCTGCTGCTACCCGTTGGTAAAAGGCATTTTTTATTAACCTTACCGGCGTAAGTTGCTTTAGCGACAATACGGTATCTCCCTCTTGGGCCGCCACGATGGCATCTTTGAAGTTGATGTGCGACGAGGCTTCGGGCGTACAGACAAACCTGCTGCCTATTTGCGCCCCGTCGGCCCCCAAGGCCATTGCGGCAAACATCGATTTGCCGCTGCCAATGCCGCCTGCGGCTATCAAGGGTATTTCAATGGCTTCCCTTACCTTGGGAATGAGGCAGAGGGTAGTGGTTTCCTCCCTGCCATTGTGGCCACCGGCTTCAAAGCCTTCGGCTACCACGGCATCCACGCCCGCATCTTGGCTTTTAAGGGCAAATTTTGCGCTGGAGACCACATGTACAACAGTTATCCCTTCGTTTTTGAGTATCGGGGTCCATGTTTTGGGGTTGCCTGCCGAGGTAAACACGATAGGTACTTTTTGCTCAATGACGTGTTGTATATGTTCCTTGATATTGGGATACAGCAATGGAAGGTTCACGCCAAAAGGTTTGTCGGTAGCGGCTTTGCATTTTTTTATGTGTTGGAGCAATACATCGGGGTACATGCTGCCGGCACCCAGCAGGCCCAGTCCGCCCGCGTTGCTAACGGCAGCGGCCAGCTTCCAGCCAGAGGCCCATATCATCCCGGCTTGCACAATGGGGTATCGTGTCTGGAACAATTTGGTTACGCTATTTTGAAATACCATTTCCTGATAACTTTGACATTGCCCAAATGTACAGAATTTTGTGCCTGCGTGCAGCCGTCGAATCCGCGCTTTTGGTGTAGCTGAATTTTTTTACCTTTACCCCAAGTCGATATCGGTATTGTCGCCAATGTTCAGGCTTTGGCTAAGGCCGTGTATGTAGGCATCGCTGCCAATGATTGAAGATTTCAATACCACTTCGTCCAGCTTGGCAAAGGAACCTATTATGCTGTTTTTTATAATGGAGGACTTTACGGTTGTGTATTCGCCTATGGATACCGACGGGCCTATTATCGAATGTTCTATTACGCAGCCCGGTGCTATGTTTACGGGGGGTATTATAACGGAATTCGGATATTCGGGTATGGAATAAGCATCTGCCTCGCCCATCTTTTTTAGCAGCGTGGCATTGGTCTCCAGCAAACTTTCTTTCTTGCCGCAGTCGTACCAATTGTTTACCCTAAATGCTTTAAAATGCACACCCGCATCTATCATGGCTTGCAGGGCATTGGTAAGGTGATATTCGCCGTCGGCATCTGCACCGTTGCTCAATTTCTTGTCGAGTGCCTCAAACAGCTGTTTCGTTTCTATAATCCTATAAACACCCACCATGGCCATATTCGACTTGGGAATGGTGGGTTTCTCCACTACTTTGAGCACCTCGTCCCCGGCATCTACCTCGGCCACGCCAAAGCCCCTTGGGTCGTCCACGCGGCGTATGCCAATTTGGGATACATTGCTGTTTGTTATGGCATGTACGTCAAAATCGCAAATGGTATCGCCGAACACAATAAGTATATCGTCGTTGCCCACCAGTTCTTTGGTTAGCCAAATGGCGTGCCCCGTGCCGCGTCGGCCGTTTTGGGTTACAAATTTACAGTCGAGCGAAGGGTAGGCGGCCTCTACATAATCTTGGATTTTGTCGCCGAGGTAGCCTATTATGAAAATGTATTCGGTTATGCCTTTGCTGATGAGGGCATCTACGATTACGCTCAAAATAGTTTTGCCCGCCATGGGCATCAATGCCTTGGGTTGCGTATAGGTATGCGGGCGCAATTTGGTGCCAGCACCGGCTACGGGTATAATCGCTTTCATATTAATACACCGTGAAAGTACGCATTTTTTTTGCACCAGTGCCTACAATTTACGTCCACGAATGCGTCCATTTTGGGTACAACAAAGTAATTGGTTACTTTTGCGCTGTTTTAAATTACAAGCGTACAACATGGCAATAGTTGATTTGGTAATGCCCAAAATGGGTGAAAGCATAATGGAAGCTACCGTACTCAAATGGCATAAAAAGCCGGGAGATTCTGTTGCGATGGACGAAACGGTATTGGAGATTGCAACAGACAAGGTAGATAGCGAAGTGCCTTCAACCGCCGCCGGGGTCATTACGGAGGTTTTGTTCTCCGAAAATGACGTGGTGCCCGTAGGCACTGCCATTGCTAAGATAGATACCGGCGGAGGCACCGGAGCATCAGGTAAAAGCAACAACGAACCCATAGGAGTAGCAGCACCGGTTGTCGTAGCAAAAGAACCGGCTACCGCCAATGCCATTGGCCCCGAACAAAACCAGAGCCACGCGAGGCCAACTCCCGCCACGGGCCAAGGCCGTTTCTATTCGCCATTGGTGCTGAATATAGCCGGCAAAGAAGGCGTAAGCATGGCGGAACTGGAACAACTGCCCGGCTCGGGAAACGAAGGGAGGGTCACCAAAAAAGATATTCTGGAGTATGTGGCCAATAAGGCAAACGGCAGCCCACAGCCAAATGCGGGTGGCAACCCTGCTCCGGCTGCCGCCACCGAACCGGCGTTGCAAGGCAAAGCAAGCGTTGCCAATGCCGCGCCACCTACCGGCCGGGCGATAGGCGGCAACGTGGAAATAGTGGAGATGGACAGGATGCGCAAGCTGATAGCCGACCACATGGTGCGCAGCAAGGCTACCTCGCCCCACGTTACCAGCTTTACCGAAGCAGACGTGACCAATTTGGTAAAATGGCGCGAGAAGAACAAGAAAGCATTTGAACAAAAATATGGCGAAAAGATAACCTTCACGCCGATATTTATCGAAGCAGTGGTGAACTGCATCAAAAAATACCCGATGGTCAACGCCAGCGTGGAGGGCGATAAAATTATCGTCAAGAAAGACATCAACATAGGCATGGCGGCGGCTTTGCCGAGCGGCAATTTGATAGTGCCGGTTATTAAAAATGCCGATACCAAAAATTTGTTGGGCTTGACCAAAGACGTGAACAACTTGGCATTGGCAGCACGCAACAGCAAATTGAAAGCCGACGATACGCAAGGCGGCACCTTTACCTTAACCAATGTGGGTACATTCGGCAGCTTGATGGGCACCCCCATCATCAACCAGCCGCAGGTGGCCATACTGGCCGTAGGCAGCATCAAAAAACGCCCCATGGTGCTGGAAACGGAAGACGGCGATGTAATAGCCATACGCCACATGATGTACCTGTCGCTCAGTTACGACCACCGCATAGTAGATGGTTCGTTGGGTGCCGGTTTCCTTACCGCCGTGGCCAACGAACTGGAAGCCTTCGATGGCAATAGGCCGGTTTAAATGAAGGTTATATAGAGTGTTGGCAAAGTGGCGGTATGTTGGTACCGTCACTTTGTTTTTTTTGTGTGTGGAGTAAATTAGGGGCGATGCAAGGTGAAAAGTCGAATACTATTTTTAAGAACAAATGGTATTAACCGCTTTAATTTTGTGTTTAATAAAGTTTAATATGTGTCGTAGGTAATGCAATCGTTTTTGGCTCTTTGCTCCTTTGCGGTTTTTGCGCGAAATAGTTGGGCTAATGGCGCCAATGGGCACCATGCGACTATGTGTAAAAACTACAAACAGTTTGAGCCGAAAAGTATGGGCAATTGGTATATCTTCGCAAGCTATGAATTACCTGAACGAGCTGAACGAACAACAAAAAGAAGCCGTGATACACCGCGATGGCCCCTTGATGATAGTAGCGGGCGCGGGCAGCGGCAAAACCAAAGTATTGACCACCCGCATAGCCCACCTGATGAACCAAGGCGTGGATGCGTTTCATATATTGGCCCTCACCTTCACCAATAAGGCCGCCGCCGAAATGAAGGAGCGCATAGAAAAGATACTGGGTAACAACGAAGCGCGCAACTTGTACATCGGCACTTTCCACTCGGTATTTGCCCGCATATTGCGTTCGGAAGCCGATAAGATAGGCTACCCGCGCAGCTTTACCATTTACGACACCGACGATGCCAAAAGCGTAATAAGAACCATACTCAACGAGGCCAACCTCGACGACAAGCTATACAAACCGCAAACCGTACTGGGCCGTATTTCTGCCGCTAAAAATGCGCTGATGGGGCCGGTGGAATACCTGCGCGACCATTTCCTGCAACAGGAAGATGCACGGGCCGGCCGCCCCCTGCTGGGACAACTGTATGCGCAGTACGCTGCCCGTTGCTTCAAAAACGGGGCAATGGATTTTGACGATTTGCTCTTTAAAATGTACGAACTGCTGGTAAAACACCCCGATGTATTGGCCAAGTACCAGCACAAGTTTCGCTACATACTCATAGACGAGTACCAGGACACCAACGTGGCGCAGTACCAGATAATAAAGATGCTGGCGGCGGTCAACGAAAATATATGCGTGGTGGGCGACGATGCGCAGAGCATCTACTCCTTCCGGGGTGCCACTATCGAAAACATACTGAGGTTTCAAAAAGACTACGACGATGCGAAAGTGATAAAACTGGAGCAAAACTACCGCAGCACACAAAACATATTGAACGTAGCCAACAAGGTGATAGGCCTGAACACAAACCAGATACCCAAGAATCTTTGGACCCATAACGGCGAAGGCGACAAAATAGCCTTGGTACGCACCCTTACAGACAATGACGAAGGTCGCTTTGTGGCCGATGCCATAGCCGAACAAAGGCTGCGCAACCATTACCACAACAAGGATTTTGCCATCTTGTACCGTACCAATGCGCAAAGCCGCTCGTTTGAAGAAAGCCTGCGCCGGCACAACATACCTTACCGCATTTATGGTGGGCTGTCGTTCTACCAACGAAAAGAAATTAAAGACTTTATAGCCTACCTGCGGGTAACCGTAAACCCGCGCGACGAGGAAGCCCTGAAACGCATCATCAATTACCCGGTACGGGGCATAGGCAAAACCAGCATAGAACGCATAATCATAGCCGCCAACGAAACCAACCAAACTGTTTGGGAGGTATTGCAGCAGCCATCGCTAATGGGATTGCGCGGCGCCGCAGGCGCCGCAATAGAAAACTTCGTGTTGATGATTAAAAGTTTCCGGTCCATGCTGGAAAAAAGCGATGCCTACGAGGTAGCCGTAACCGTGGGCAAGCATACCAACTTGGTAAAAGAACTCTACAACGACAAAACAGTAGAAGGGTTGGCGCGCTACGAAAACGTGCAAGAACTACTGAATGCCATAAAAGAATACACCGAAACGCCCAATGAAGACGGCGAACTGGAAGACAAAAGCTTGGGTACCTACCTCCAAAACATCACCTTGCTTACCGATGCCGACAAAGACACGGAGGAAGACCAAGACGTGGTGAAGCTAATGACCATCCATGCGGCCAAGGGGCTGGAGTTTCCCTGTGTGTTTGCCGTGGGTTTGGAAGAAAACATTTTCCCGTCGGCCATGAGCCTGTACGACCGGGACGATTTGGAAGAAGAACGCAGGCTGTTTTACGTAGTGATAACCCGGGCCAAAACCAAACTATGGATGAGCTTTGCCAATAGCCGCTACCGATTTGGCTCGCTGGTGCAGAACGAACCCAGCCGCTTTATAGACGAGGTGCCGCCAGAATATATAGACCGCAGTTTTGCCGGCCTTGCGGGCGCACGCAGCGGTGCCATAGCGCGCAACAGCGCACCCGGCAACCAGCGCAGTTTTGCCGCAAGGGAAAAAACAAATACGGCCAACTACACAAGACCCGGCGCACAAGTTTCCTCCGCTGCCGAAGCGGGAAAGGCAGCCTTGGAAAAAGCCAAAGCGGCGGCAACCAACCATATTCCTTCGGCCAATTTTACGGCCAGCGACCCCGAAGACATGGAGGTAGGCATGACGGTAGAACACCAAAAATTTGGTATTGGCACTATCCAAAAATTAGATGGCGGCGCCCATAACCGAATAGCCACTATTCAGTTTGGCAATGGCAGTGGCGAGAAGAAGATAATGCTGGCTTATGCAAGGTTGATGATAATAAAATGAGTCCGTTAATGGCTTCGGGCAATAACCCGGCTTTAAATAGGCCCTCAAAAAAACATACCTAAGTTTATTGGGCAAAAAAGACAGTTGGGCAAAGTATAGTAACGAACAGGATTGTAGCGGAAATCCAAACTTGTGCCGAGGTTGTGTTGACACAAAAAATATAAGCCCCACAACATCGATGTTGTGGGGCTTTATCTATGAAATGTGCGATAGATACCTAACTTACTGTGTCTTTCTTCTCTAAACCTTCATGGTGCACAGAGGCTACTGCACGTCCCGAAGGGTCGTTCATGTTTTTGAAAGCGGCATCCCATTCGAGCGCAACGGGGGTACTGCACGCTACGGACGGCACAGACGGTACGCAGGCAGCCGCTTGGTCGCCGGGAAACAGTTCGCTAAAAATAACACGGTAGCGGTATTCTTCTTTGGACATGGGCGGGTTGACCGGGAAACGATATGCGGCATTGGCCAGTTGTTCATCGCTTACTTCGCTGGCAGCCACGGCTTTCAGGGTATCTATCCAACTGTAACCTACGCCA
This sequence comes from Edaphocola sp., assembly GCA_047605615.1. Classification (GTDB taxonomy): domain Bacteria; phylum Bacteroidota; class Bacteroidia; order Chitinophagales; family Chitinophagaceae; genus Taibaiella. Next base: position 31,303 of record JASGFI010000007.1, read on the forward strand.
TCGCTAAATTGCTCTTTCTGCCGCCAAGCTATGCTTTCGGGCAAATAATCTTCAAATGCCTTGCGCACTATCCATTTTTCCATACGGCCATTTTTGGCCATTTTATCTTCCGGGTTTTGGCGCATGGCTATGTCCATGAACTCTTTGTCCAAGAAGGGTACGCGACCCTCTATGCCCCAAGCGGCCAACGATTTGTTGGCGCGAAGGCAATCGTACAGGTGCAGCTTGCCCAGTTTGCGTACCGTTTCTTCATGAAAGGCTTGTGCATTGGGTGCTTTGTGAAAGTATAGATAACCGCCAAAAAGTTCGTCGCTGCCCTCTCCGCTCAACACCATTTTAATGCCCATGCTGCGTATTACGCGAGCCAACAAGTACATGGGCGTACTGGCGCGAATGGTGGTTACATCATAGGTTTCGAGGTGGTATATCACATCGCGAATGGCATCGAGGCCCTCTTGGATGGTGAAATTTATTTCGTGGTGCACCGTGCCGATATGGTCGGCGGCAAGCCTGGCAGCCTTCAAATCGGGCGAGCCTTTGAGGCCCACTGCAAAGCTGTGTAGCTGCGGGTACCAAGCCTCTTGCTGGTCGCCGCTCTCTATGCGCTTGGCAGCAAATTTCTTGGCAATGGCCGCCACTACCGAAGAATCCAAACCTCCTGAAAGCAACACGCCGTAAGGCACGTCGCTCATCAGTTGGCGGTGTACGGCTTGCTCCAGGCCTTTGCCCAGTTCTTCTATATCGGTCTTGTTATTTTTTACGTTGTCAAAATTTTCCCAGTCGCGCTTGTACCAGCGTTGCAGTTCGTAACCGTCTTTGCTGTACAAAAAATGACCCGGCAAAAATTCTTCTATTTTGTTGCATACGCCGCTCAGTGCCTTCAACTCGGAGGCTATGTAGAAATTGCCGTGCGTGTCCCAACCCATGTATAGCGGTATGATACCTATATGGTCGCGCGCTATCAGGTAGGCATCGTTTTCCCTGTCGTACAAAGCAAAGGCAAATATGCCGTTGAGTTCCTCGATAAATACCACGCCGTGTTCTTGGTACAACGCCAAGATAACCTCGCAGTCGCTTTGCGTAAGAAAGTTGTAGTGGGGAAATTGCTTGCGCAATTCCTGGTGATTGTATATTTCTCCGTTTACGGCCAATACCAGCTTGTTGTCGGCACTGTATAAGGGCTGGCGGCCACTTTGCGGGTCCACGATGGCCAATCGCTCGTGCGAAAAGAATACTTTATCGTCGCTGAAGGTACCCGACCAATCGGGTCCCCGGTGCCTTATTTTCCTCGATTGTTCCAGCACCTGCGGTCGCAAGCTCTCCGCTTTTTGCTTTAAGTCAAAAACACACACTATTCCACACATAAAAGATGATTTTTGGTTGCCCCATTAAATAAAAACGCCCCCTTGGGCAAAAGGAGCGCAAATATAGAAACATTAATTAACAAAAAGAAAAATCTGAAATAGTTGGAGGTTATTGCTGGCCTAAAATTGGTGTCGCAAGTTCCATCAATGCCCTAACGTTCATGCGCTAAGCGAAACCTGGAATTGAATGCCGGCATGTTGTTCCCGCAAAAAAAGCAAGTGGGCCTTGGCATCTTCCCTGTCGGCAAAAGAATATTCCGAATTTTCGGTGTCGGGAGCATTGTTGCTTTGGACGGCGGGTTCCAGGAGGCCCAGTCCGGCAAATTCCCAAACTTGGTTGGTTGTAGCGTGCAAGTCCAATTCGCGCGAGGCCATAATCAGCGAGGTTTGGTAAGCTTCCCTTGCCGATTGGGCAGCTATCCACTTCCTTTGTTTGTCAAATTTAGCCACACCACCCTCATTGCCAATGCAATAAATCAGCTCGGCACAATACCAGCGTTTGTCCATCCCGAAAAATTTGTACCCTATTTTTGCAAATAACGCAATCGCACGGCCAATATTGTCATTGGCCGTCTTTGGGTTATGACGATAGGGCATAGGCTTTGCTTGGGTCAACCCATAGGTTTCTTCGTGGCCTTTTTCAAGCAATTGTTAATCCATGTCGGGTAGCTTTTCCCCAAATGCCTATATGCAGATAACCATACTATCACAAAGCCCTGGGGCAAAAGCAACGGGTATGTGATAGCTTGCCGCTAATTTGTAACTTTGCTGCCTTTGAATATTTTCAGCTCAACAGTTTATTAAATCCAGCCCAAGGTGCTGTATTGCTCATGACAATGGAAGAACGTTCGCTCAACTTTCTGGAAGAAATAATTGAAACCCATTTGGCCGAAGGCAAATACCCGTCCATACATACACGTTTCCCGCCCGAACCCAATGGCTACCTGCACATAGGCCATGCAGCGTCTATATGTCTCAATTTTGGTTTGGCCAAAAAATATAAGGGCAAATGCAACTTGCGCTTCGACGACACCAACCCGATAACTGAAGAAACCGAATACGTGGAGAGCATCATGAACGACGTGCGTTGGCTGGGCTTCGATTGGGACGAGCTGCATTACACCTCCGACTATTTTGGCCAACTGTACCAATATGCCGTGGACCTCATCAATAAAGGTTTGGCCTACGTGGACGATTCTACCGCAGAGCAAATGGCCGCCACGAAGGGCGACCTGAACAAACCCGGCACCGACAGCCCTTATCGCAGCCGCAGCATAGCGGAAAACCTGCAGCTTTTTACCGAAATGAAAGAGGGTAAATATAAAGACGGCGAAAAGGTGCTGCGCGCCAAAATAGACATGGCGCACCCAAACTTATTGATGCGCGACCCCATCATATACCGCATCAAACATGCCCACCACCACCGTACCGGCAGCGATTGGTGCGTGTACCCCATGTACGATTTTGCGCATGGGCAAAGCGATAGCTTAGAAAAAATTACCCACAGTATATGCACCTTGGAGTTTATACACCACAGGCCGCTGTACGACTGGTTTATAGAAAAACTGGAAATTTTCCCCTCGCACCAGTACGAGTTTGCGCGCCGCAACCTTACTTACACGGTAATGAGCAAGCGAAAACTACTGCAATTGGTAAACGAAAAGCACGTAGCCGGTTGGGACGACCCCCGTATGCCCACCATAAGCGGCCTGCGCCGCCGGGGCTACACGCCCGCCAGCCTGCGCAGCTTTGCCGACACCATTGGCATAGCCAAGCGCGACAACATAACCGACGTAAGCCTATTGGAACATTGCGTGCGCGAAGACCTGAACAAAACGGCCAACCGGGGCATGGCGGTGCTGGACCCCGTAAAACTGGTAATTACCAATTACCCCGAAGGGCAAACGGAAAGTTTGGTAGCCGAAAACAATCCGGAGGACGAACATGCGGGCAATAGAACCGTGCCTTTCGGCAGGGAATTGTGGATAGAGCAGGAAGACTTTATGGAAGATGCGCCCAAGAAATTCTTCAGGTTGGCACCGGGCAATATGGTACGCTTGAAATATGCCTACATCATACAATGCGACGGTTTCAAGAAAGATGACGCGGGCAAGGTGACGGAGATATATTGCAGCTACCTGCCCGAAAGCAAAAGCGGCAACGATACCAGCGGCCTCAAGGTGAAAGGCACCATACATTGGGTAAGCGCGGCCCATGCCCAAACTGCCGAAATACGGCTGTACGACCGCTTGTTCAAGGTAGAAGACCCATCGTCCGAGTCCGGAGATTTTAAAGATTACATCAACCCCGAATCTTTAACGGTAGTGCCCGAAGCCTTTATAGAACCGGCATTGGCCGCCGCATTGCCGCAAGACCGGTTCCAGTTTTTGCGCAAGGGGTACTTCTGCGTGGATTATAACAGTACGCCGGAACACCTAATATTCAACCGCACGGTAGGCTTGAAAGATAGCTGGGCCAAAGAGATGAGGAAAGGGGAATAGCATACAACCAAGGTAAGCATTCCTTTTGCATGTTGTCGAGATAACGGCATTGTTAAGCCGCTGCAGTTTTTTAAAAAGCTATGCCAACTTTTAAAAAGTTGGCATAGCTGGGAAAATCAGGCGAAGTTATACTTGTGCGGGGGGCAATTTTGGGCAGTTTATCGTATAATCGTGCTAATGCAGCTAATTTAACTTTTTGTAAAAGTGGATTGAAACACCAACCCTTCATCTGGTAGCGAAATTTATTTTATGTATAGTGCAAGAAATTGTCAAAAAACTATTAATATTGCGCAATATTTTATCATCCATGATGGGAAACCTACTACTCCTTGCCTTGGGCATGTTTGCTACGATGACCGTTGCCAAGGCGCAACGCTATTTTGGCACGGCCACCGGCAATTACGGCGGCACCAATGCCTTGTACTTAAATCCTGCGTTGCTGGCCGGTTCAAAGGTCAAATGGTCTGTTGACCTTTTTTCCTTCAATGCCGGTGTGGACAATAATTTTGCCACATTACGTACCGCCAAATTGGTTAAACGACTAACAGATGCCGATGGATTTAAGATTGGCGACTTCTTGAATTACGGCAACGATAGCAAGGTGGACTTAACTGTACCTTGTACCGAAGTGCGCGGCCCCGGCGTGTATCTTAACCTGAACGATAAACACAGTTTCGCGCTTACTACCCGCGCCAGGGAGTTGAACCAGTTCCGCAACTTTGGCGGCACGCTTTTCCAATCCATCGTAACCCAAGATTTTCAAGATGCGTCGGGAAACGTAAACATACACGACCGCAATTTTGGCTGGACGGCCAATGTGTGGAGCGAAATAGGATTGACCTACGCCACCACGCTGGTAAATACCGGCAAGCACGTGTTGCACGGCGGCCTTACGCTCCGCTATTTGGGCGGTGCCGGCTACATCAACCTATATGGCGAGAACCTGGATGCAGACTACTACAATGCCCAAGATTCTTTGGTAGTATCCAATAGCAGCCTGCATATCAACAGCAACATACCCACCGATGAAGATGGGTTGATAAATATGGTAAATGGCAAAGGTTTTTTAAACGCCTTAACGGGAAAAGCCAGCGGACATGGTTTTGGTGCCGACCTGGGCTTTACCTACGAATACAGGCCCGATTATAAAAATGCCACCTACGAAATGGACGGCAACCAGTTTAGGCTCGACCCCGGAAAAGATGCCTATTTGTTCAGGATTTCCGCCGCAGTAACCGACTGGGGAAGCATGCGCTACAAGAAAAATAATTTCCAATCGGTAGTAACCGGCAATGGCACGCTTAATGTAGATGAAGTAGGCGACCATTCCGGCACGGCCGACGAGCTTACCGATTATCTTAAACAGAACGGCTTTGAAATAGATAGCTCTACGGGCAATGCCGGCACCGTTTATTTGCCCACGGCCTTGGTGTTGGGTTTCGATTGGCACGCATACAAACACATATTCGTAAACGCCACCGTGGTGGGCGGCATGGGCAAGGCAGTTGCAAAAGCCGCCAATGTCAGTTACAGCCAATTGACCGTTACCCCCCGTTACGACAGCAGGATAGTAAGCGTGGGGCTTCCCTTAACCTATAATTTTACCAGCCAATCTTTCAAGGCCGGGTTGGGCCTGCGTGTTGCCGGCCTCTTTTTGGGAAGCGACGATTTGTTGGCTCTTGCAGGCTCGGGAGGCCAGAAAGGTGTTAATTTCTATCTGGGCGTTTCTGTGCCGTTTGCAAAACACAGGTTGAAAGATAAGGACGGCGACAAAGTGTCGGACAAAAAGGATAAATGCCCGGAACTACAGGGCGAATGGGAATTGCAAGGCTGCCCCCCTACAGATGCTGAGGAGGATGAAGGCGCAAAGGAATAGCTGAAGTGGCCCCCGGCAAATAATGCGAAAGAGGTACTCTATTTGTTGGAGCCTATTCACAACTCATTTTTGAAATGAATCGTAAACAGGCGCTTTGGTTTACGGTTAAATAGGAAACTGTATTACCTTTGCCCCGACAATGTACGCCAAGGGTTTAAAAGTCCGCAAAAGGCATGACTTTTGGGCTATTGCACAAAACTTATGGCTAAATAATTCATTTGGCATGGTTTTTGCCTTATCAGCGAAACACATAAAAGGTCACTAACCAATTTATAAAATCAAAAAAAAGTTTCTATGAAGATGAAGTTTATTGTGTCCGCAGCGGCAATGTCTGCTCTGGCGTTAACCACCCAAGCGCAAGATGCGTTGACGAACAGGTTCTATTCCAAGACAAAAGGTTCGTTGATAGGCTTTAGTGCCAACCTGACCGATTATTCGGCAAGCCTTCCGGAAATTGGAAAGGTGCAACTGGGTGCCTCGTTGATGTATTGGAAAGGATTAACGCCCCACCTCGATTTCTCTATCCGTCTGAGCGGTTTGTTTACCGATTATTCTATCCCCGAAAGTGAAGACGTGAAGCCGGTAGGCGAGCTGGAAGGTGCGTTGCATTTGCGTTTGTTGAGCGACGACCACTTGTTCAACCCCTTCATTTCGGCAGGTGTGGGTGCCGGTACGTACAGTTCTTCCATTGTGCCTTATGCTCCTGTTGGCTTGGGTATCCAAGTAAACCTGTTTAGCGAAACTTATTTGTTCTTGCAGGGCAATTATCGCTTTAGTTTTCAAGATGCCAAAATGCACAACAGTACGTTTTATTCTTTTGGCATAGCGGCGCCCATTTCTTACGGTGCTAAAAAAGAACCACCTGCGCCACCTGCACCCCCCGCACCATTGGATACGGACGGCGACGGCGTGGCCGATGCCAACGACCAATGTCCAAATGCAGCCGGATTGGCATCGTTGTATGGTTGTCCGGACGGCGACCGCGATGGTATAGCCGACAAGGATGACAAATGTCCTACCGTAGCCGGTGTGGCCAAATATGGCGGCTGCCCCATACCCGATACCGACAAAGACGGCGTGAACGATGAAAGCGACAAATGTCCTACCGTAGTCGGTGTAGCCAAATATGGCGGTTGCCCCGTACCCGATACCGATGGCGACGGCCTCAACGATGAGGAAGACCGTTGTCCTACGGTGGCAGGCAGTGCGGCCAACCGCGGTTGCCCCGAAGTGAAATCAGAAGTGAAAAAACGTTTGGCTTTTGCCGCTACCGCCATCCAATTTGAAACCGGAAAAGCTATTATCAAAAAACAGTCGTACAAATTGTTGGATGAAATAGCCGCCATACTTGGCGATTACCCCGATTACAAATTAATGGTGGACGGCCATACCGACAACACGGGCAACCACGAGCGCAACTTGGAATTGTCCAAAGAACGTGCCGCTGCCGTAAAAGCTTATCTGGAAGGAAAAGGCGTAGCGCCTGCACGCATAGAATCTACCGGTCATGGCGATACAGTACCCGTAGCTAGCAACAAAACCGCTGCCGGTCGTGCCAAGAACCGCCGTGTAGACCTGGACTTGCAGTTAAAATAACAGTATCGTAAAATAACGGCTCTTTGAGCTTCGTTTTTGGGCGGCAGGTCAATATTGGCCTGCCGCTTTTGTTTTTACGCTTCGCATCGGGTGCAAAAGCGTGCAATCAAACTTTCTTGGTTGTTTTTTAGATGCTTACAGCATGACAAACGGAAGTGTGCGACAATCCTTCTACTCGCTTTTGTCACCCTGCAAGGATCTGGTTTCTACTCCTTAAGCGGATGAAGAACATGGGCAATCAAATTTCTTGGTGCCGTTGTGTCTTTGTGTGATATTTATCGCACAAAACTATCCGGGCTGAAGTTATAGTAGCCTATTTTTGCAACGTTAAAAATACCGTCAATGCTTTTCAGGATATTAACCATATTGTTGGTGGCTGCCGCCGCACGGGTATCGTTTGCCGCCGATACCGCCTCCTATCGAATATTCGATACAAAAATGCAGCGGGAATGTACCCTTCAAGATATAGCCGCCGTTTTGCAACCGGGCGAAGTACTTGATTTCGGCGAACAACACGATGACTCCATTGGGCATTTGGTAGAATTGGCCATGTTGCAAGCGGTGCACGGCCGATTTGGCGGGCGTACCATTTTGGCCATGGAAATGTTTCACCGCGACGTGCAATACATCCTGGACGAATATTTGCAGGGCTTGATTAGCGAAAAAAACTTTGTGAAGGAAAGCAGGGCTTGGGATAAATACGCCACCGACTACAAGCCTTCCGTAGAATTTGCCAAAGCCAAGGGGTTAAAGGTGGTGGCGGCCAACACCCCCTCTCGATATGCCAATATGGTTACCAGGAATGGCTTGTCGAGCTTGAACAACCTTGGCAAAGAAGCAAGGAAAAAATATTTGCCGCCCTTGCCCATAGATACCGTAACCGGCAAATACCACGACAATTTTTTGGTGGCCATGGGCGGCCACACCATGCCGGGCATGCAACTGTTCCAATCGCAAAACCTATGGGATGCCACCATGAGCTGGTCCATCTACAAGGCCCTGAAAGCCAATAAGGGTGCAGTTGTTGTTATCTACAATGGCCGCTTCCACAGCGACTACCGCTTGGGTTTGGTACACCGGCTGGAAGCCGACTATAAGAAAAAGGTAACGACCATCAGCAGCTTCTCCGTGGTCGATTTGGATAAGGTGGATTGGGCAGATTACAAAGATCTGGCAGACTACGTGATAGTAACAAAAGCCAAGGCACAATCCTGATGAGTAGCCAAAAATACAATCAAGTCCATTACGTGGTATTTGTGTTTATTGTCTTTTTCTCCCCCCGTATGTGCACCCTCGCATATACACTCGGCGAAAAGGTGAAAATAGTTCCCAGTACGATGTTGGGGCTGTGCCGTGTTGTTCCGTCATCTCGTTTCTATTATTTTTACTTCGTCCATTGTCAGGTCGTAAAGTTCGTAAGATTATTCCATTGATTTTATCGAATTGTGCCTATCTTCAAATTTATTTACAACTGCTTTAATAGAATTTTCGGCGGTTACTGTTATGTTACTCTTATTCATTCCCATTTCATTTTGACTGCAAGTGCAAATATGGATTTCTATTATTTTCATTTCCGTTCCGTTATTTTGTTGCTATCAATTCAATTTCCTCCTCCGCCAATTCATAAAGTTCGTAAACAATTTGGTTTATTTTACTTTCTGCGTGTTCAATTCTGTTTTCAATCATTTCAAGTTGGCTCGACAAAGTCGTGTTTTGCTTGTCGGCATTGAGTTTCAAAAGCTGTTCAACGTGTTTGATGATTTCGTTTTGTTGTTTGTCTGAAACGTTTTTGGGAATGGGCAGCTGTTCAACGTGTTGTTTTTTTACTTCTGCCAACACTTCGCCACGTTCGGGATTGATTTGGAAATAATAAAAGTCCGTAAGCTTAGAGTTCAAAATTCCAAGAATGAATTTATGATTCAGTTCGTTTGCAATAATGACGTGCAAATTATTGCGGCAAATGATGTTTCCACCGATTAACGTTGCAATTATTCTGTCGCCTGTTTGACGAACTACAATTTTCTCTTTCGCTTCAA
>JASGFI010000008.1:0-38888 GCA_047605615.1 Edaphocola sp.
ACAAAACCAGAAGAAAGGAAGTGAAAGAAAATGAGCAACTTAAAAACCAAAAATATACCGTACTGAAGAACCAGGAAAACGTGAAGTTTTACGGCACACAGACGATATACCAAAATCATTGACCGAAAAAGCCTTGAAAATAGCCCGTGACATTGATATTTTTGACACACCTTTCATTGCCCTGCACTACCACACCAAACACAAAATCTGGACTGGCGACAACGTTCTCATCAACGGCCTGAAAGCCAAAGGTTACGCATTTGCATTACCACCGAAGAACTCAAACGAAGATTGTACAAAAAATAAAACCCGCAATACCTTTCCCCAGATAGCCGCACGGCAGTGGCGTGTGCCTATTCAAGAAAAACGGCTGTTCGGGATGTGTTCCGAAAGGCGGTACGATAGACAACAAATGAAGTAACAATGCACCGTGTCCCCCCAGCATGGCTGGCGGAACGAAGTTTTTCGCCGGAAAGAGCCATGAGAAAACGAATGAATTTTAAACAGGCTCTTGTGCAAAATAGTGGCTCGGGCTAACTATATTTGCAGCCGGTCGATCAGGGCAAGTTTTGACTTATCGATTGCAATTGCGGTTGATGATTAACTAATCGGCAAATATTCCATTTATGGCATCCTCCAGAAAACTGATTACCCTTGATGAATTTACCATTCAGCAAACCAGGGCATTTCCTAAGGCCACGGGCGAACTGTCCGCGCTGCTGCGCGATATTTCGTTGGCCAGTAAATTGATTAACAAACAGGTGAACAAAGCCGGACTTGTGGATATTATTGGCAAGTTTGGCGCCACCAATGTGCAAGGCGAAGAGCAAATGAAGCTGGACGTTTATTCCGACGAAATGTTGGTCAACGTCCTGCGGCATAGCAACGATTGTGCCGGTATCGCCTCGGAAGAACACGATGATTTTGTGGCTTTCGAGGACGAATATTCGGTCAATTCAAAATACGTGGTATTGTTCGACCCCTTGGACGGCTCCAGCAATATAGAGGTCAATGCCTCCATCGGGACTATTTTTTCTATCTACAAAAGAATATCGCCGCTTGGGAAACCCTGCACGCGCGAAGATTTTCTACAGCCGGGCAACAGGTTGATGGCCGCGGGCTATACCATATACGGCAGCAGCACCATGTTGGTTTATGCCACGAGATTGGGGGTGAATGGGTTTACCCTGGAGCCTGCCATTGGCGAATTTTGCCTGTCGCACCCCAATATGCTTTGCCCGGACAACGGAAAGGTATATTCGCTCAACCAAGGCAATTACAACAAATACGGAAAGGGCGTGCAGAAGTTTTTGGACTACTGCATGGAAACCAATAAAACGGACGGACGGCCTTATTCGCACCGCTACATAGGCGCCATGGTGGCCGATTTGCACCGCACCCTGATTAAAGGCGGCATATTCCTGTACCCGGCAGATGCACATAACGCCAATGGCAAATTGAGGCTGCAATACGAATGTAACCCCCTTTCGTTTATCGTGGAAGCCGCCGGAGGCGTAAGCAACACGGGTACCGAACGCATATTGGACATAATACCCGCCGAACTGCACCAGCGTGTACCCATTTTCATTGGCTCAAAATTATTGGTGCATAAGGCATTGGAATTTGTACATGCCGATGAAGACGAGGTAGCACATTCCGAAGAAGAAACTTCTGAAATAGAACACTAAATTTCCCAAAAACAAACATGAAAGTATTTATATCGGGAGCCAGCGGCCTCGTGGGCGGAAACTGCCTCAAACATTTCAAAGAAAAAGGATGGGACGTGGTAGGCTCGCACCTTTCTTTTGCCACCGACCAAACGTTTTTTTTCGATACGCTGCAACCCGGTTTGGCCGAAAATTTCGATGTGAAGAAGTTTGCCCCCGATGTGATAGTCCATTGCGGTGCCCTTACCCATGTGGATTACTGCGAGCAAAACCCCGAAGAAAGCTACGAGAAGACCGTAACCAGTACCTTGAACCTCATTGAATTGGCCAAAGAGTGCAACGCAAAATTCGTGTTCATCTCTACCGACTATGTATTCGACGGCGTGGACGGCCCGTATAAAGAAGACGACAAGGTAAATCCGTTAAGTGTGTATGCCCGCCACAAGTTGGAGGCCGAAGAACATGCGTTGAAAGACATAGAAGATACCCTGGTGTTGCGCGTAACCAATGTTTATGGCAATGAGCTGCGCAACAAAAACTTCGTGGCCCGCATAGTAGAACAGGCCAAGGAAGGCAAAAAGCTGACCCTGAAGCTGCCTTACGACCAATTTGCCAGCCCGGCCAATGCGTGGGACATAGCCCGTGCCATGTACATGCTGTTGAACGACAGCAAATCGGGCATATACCACATAGCCGGCAGCGATTACCTGAACAGGGTGGAACTGGCCCTGCGCGTGTTGAGCTATTTCCCCCATGCGGAATACGACTTGGTACCCATGAGTACCGCCGAAATGAACCAACCCGCCGCCAGGCCATTGCTGGGCGGCTTCGTCAAACAAAAATTTGCAGCCGAATATCCCGACTTTTTATTTGGCACGGTGGACAGTTACGTGCAGGGTTTATTGAATTAATACCGATTTTATATGGCCAAACCAAGGGCTATAAGCAAAGCTTATAGCCCTTTTTGGTTTTTTGGTGGTTAAGTTTGTTTAAACACTTGTTTAAATTCAAACGGTTGTTTAATTTTGCCGTTGCAAATGGCAAAGAACCGTAACATAGAAAAGCCGTTGGAGCTAAACGAGAAACAGCGGCAGATAATGGCAAAGGCTTTGGAGGTGTTTTCCGAAAAAGGCTTCGACTCTGCGTCCGTGCGCGACATAGCCCAGCGTGCCGAGGTGAATGTTGCCATGATTTCTTATTACTTTGGTTCGAAGGAAAAATTGTTGGAAATGATTTTCCAGAACCATATCGGCTTCATGCGCGAAACAATTTCCAACATAGTATATTCCAATACGCTCGATTCGATAGGCAAGCTGGAACTGATAATAGATACTTATGTGGACATGATCAAGGAAAACCAGGCTTTCCACCGGTTGATGACGCGCGAACAGGTATTGCTGGAGGGTGGGGCGGTGTACAACCAGATACGCTCCATGAAAACGAAAAACCGCCAAATCATCAACATAGCCATAAGGGCGGGGCAGAAGGGCGGTATTTTCCAGAAAAATATAGACGTGGACCTGATGGCCGTTACATTTTTCGGCACGGTGAATTACTTTTTTTCCAATTACAAATATTTGAAGCAAGACAACCAACAGCTCAATGGCCCCTGTGGTTTGTCGGAGGTGAACAACGAAGCCCTTGCCAATAAATTGAAACAACATCTCAAAGTGATGTTTAAAGCATATCTTACCTATGGATTATCTTAAGAAAAATAAATGGGTGGCCCTGGTGGCCGGCCTCATGGCCGGCAGCAGCAGCTACTTGGCCGCGCAGCCTGCCAAGCAATTGACCCTGAACGAGGCGATAGAACTGAGCATCAACAACAGCAAGTCGCTCAAGCTTTCCGATGCAAAAGTGGCCGAGGCCGCGGCCGCCTTGGACGAGGCCAAGATGAAGCAATATCCCGACCTGAAAGTGCAGGCGGCCTATATGCGCCTCAACCAGCCCAATTATAATCTGAAAATATCGTCGGGCAGCTCCGATACCACGGGCAGCGGTTCGCAATCGAGCGAGATAAAGGTAAACCAAGTAATGTACGGAATGGCTACCGCATCGGTGCCCTTGTTTGCGGGGTTGCAGATACGCAATGGCATAGAAGCCGCCAAATACCTTAAAACCGCCGCCGAATTGGACGCAAGGCAAGACAAGGCTGCCTTGGTGCAAAATACCATAGCGGCTTATTTCAATCTGTACAAAGCCCAGTCGGCGGTGGCCTTGGTGCGCGAAAATTTAAAGCAAGCCACCCAAAGGGTAAAAGATTTCGGCAATTTGGAAACCAATGGCCTCTTGGCGCGCAACGATTTATTGAAGGCCCAATTGCAAAAATCCAATGTGGAACTGGCCCTGCTCGATGCGGAAAATAATTTGCGCATCACCAATTTCAACATGGACTTGATGCTGGGCTTGGACGAAAATACCCAATTGGAAATAACGGGAAACGCAATGGGCAACCCGCACAACGTACCGTCAATGCCCGAATGGGAAACCGGCGCATTGGCCAACAGGGCCGACCTGAAAGCCATGCAGCAACGCGGTTTGGCAGGCAAGGCAGGCGTAAAGGCGGCCATTGGCGGTTATTACCCGTCGCTGGCGTTGACAGGTGGCTACGTGGCTGCCGACGTACCCAACGTGTTCAGCGTTTACAATGCCATAAACGTGGGCGTGGGCCTTAGCTACAACATTGCTTCGTTGTATAAAAACGGCGCCACCGTCAAAAAAGCCAAAGCGCAAGAACAACAACTATATTGGGCGCAAGCCGAATTGAGCGACGGCATTAAAATGCAGATACACCAAGCCTACCAAAACTACATGGAAAGCCTGAAAAAAGTAGAAGTGTATAAAGTGGCCGTGGAACAGGCAAACGAAAACTACCGCATCACCAAAAACAAATACGATAACGCATTGGTGAATACCACCGATTTGCTCGATGCGGACGTGGCGCAACTACAAGCGCACCTCAATTATGAATTTGCCAAGGCAGATGCCGAAGTGGCCTACAATAAACTGCACGAAACCGCCGGCGATACAGACTACGGCAGCACAAAAAAATAAAAAGAAAAACAACTTCATTAACGATTGCACATTCTAAACATAAAATGGAAAACAACCAAAATCAAGCAGAACAAGCAGTTGGGAAACCGCGCAAAAGCAACCGCTTTGCCATAATTTTCGGAGTATTGGTATTAGTAGCCGGTACCTATGGCGTAATAAAATACATGCACGGGCAAAAGCACGAGGAAACCGATGATGCGCAAATAGAAAGCCTTATAAGCCCGGTGATACCCCGTGTGTCGGGCTATATAAAGGAAGTGCGCGTCAAAGACAACCAAGTGGTGAAGAAGGGCGACACCTTGGTGATATTGGACGACCGCGACTTCCAAGTAAAACTTGCGGAAGCGGAAGCCGGGCTTGCGGCCGCACAAAGCAACGTGCAGGTGGCCGGTGCGGGCGTACCCGTAGTCAATGCCAACGTAACCACCGCACAATCCAACATTGCCACCGTTGACGCACAGATAGAAGCGGCCAAGGTAAATGTGTGGCGCGCCAACCAAGATTTTGCACGTTACGAAAATCTGATCAAAGACCACAGCATAACCCAACAGCAATACGAACAAGCCTTGGCCGCCAAGCAAACGGCAGAACGCCAATTGGACATATTGAAAGCCCAAAAGCAAAATGCGCAAAAGCAAACGGCAGCCATAGGCAGCCAAAAAAATGTGTCCGAAGGCCAGGTGGCAGTGGCTTCCGCAGCCGTGAAGCAACGCCTGGCAGATGTAGCCGCAGCCCAATTGAACTTGGGCTACACCGTTATTACCGCCGCAGAAGACGGTACGGTATCGAGGGTAAACCTCCAGCCCGGACAGTTGGTGCAAGCCGGCCAATCGTTGTTCAACGTAGTGCCGGAAAGCGCGTTGTGGGTAGTGGGCAATTTCAAGGAAACCCAATTGGAGAAAATGAAAATCGGCCAAAAGGTAATCATAAAAGTAGATGCCTATCCCGACCATGAATTTGAAGCCCAAATAACTTCCTTTAGCCCCGCCACGGGTTCCAAGTTCTCCTTGCTGCCCCCCGACAATGCCAGCGGCAACTTTGTAAAGGTGGTGCAACGCCTGCCCGTGCGCATCGATTTTACCAATAAAAGCGATGCCCGGTTGAAACAGTTGCGTCCCGGCATGAACGTGTTGGTAGATGTACACTTGCTGTAAGAGCCTGTGTGGCCGCACGTTTTCAAGTTTTGGCCGGTGTACGCTTTGTTTGTGTAATTGCTACCGATAATACAAGTGGCAAACCCAAGCATTGCCGGCATGGAACAAGACGCTCATGAATAAAAATCCAAATTATGCAACAAGAATCATTGGTCGAATATGGCAGTAGAAGGGTTATAGTAACGCTTACCGCCATATTGTGCGCGCTATTGGAAATAGTGGACACTACCATTGTAAACGTGGCACTCAACGACATGAAGGGCAACCTGGGCGCTACCCTCAGCGAAATAGGTTGGGTGGTTACTGCTTATGCAATCGGTAACGTAATAGTGGTGCCGATGACCAGTTGGCTGTCGCAACAGTTTGGCCGGCGCAACTATTTCGCGGCTTCCATTATCCTGTTTACCATTTGCTCTTTCCTTTGTGGCAATGCCACCACCATGTGGGAACTGATACTGTTTCGTTTCCTGCAAGGCGTAGGCGGCGGTGCATTGTTGGTAACTTCCCAAACAATCATTACCGAAAGCTGGCCGCCTGAAAAACGCGGCATGTCGCAGGCCATATACGGTGTGGGCGTAATCATTGGACCCACTTTAGGCCCGCCATTAGGTGGCTATATAGTGGAACATTTCAGTTGGCCCTATATATTTTACATCAACATCCCCATAGGCGTGGTGGCGGCCATGTTGGCCATAGGTTATGTAAGAAGCCCCAAGTATGCCGAAAAGAAATCGGCCAACGAAATAGATTGGTGGGGCATCATTTTCCTGGCCGCGGCCGTGGGGTCGTTGCAGTATGTGTTGGAACGTGGCCAGGAAGACGATTGGTTCAACAATAGGGAAATATTGATGTTGAGCATAGTGGCGGCCTTGGGTTTCTACTTTTTTATATGGCGCGAGCTAACTTACAAGAACCCCATTGTGGAGTTGCGGGTATTGAAAAATGGCAACCTGCGCATAGGCACCATCCTCAGTTTTATCATGGGTTTTGGTTTGTATGGTTCCACGTTTGTGGTGCCGCTGTACCTCCAGAACATTTTGGGGTGGAACGCCCAGCAAGCAGGTATGATTATGATACCGGCAGCCTTGACCACGGCCTTTATGATGCCTATTATCGGTAATTTGTTGCAGAAAGGCATCAAGCCCAATTTGATAGCGGCCTTGGGTATGTTCTTGTTCTTCGTATATAGCTTGTGGGGCTACAAAATACTGACGCCCAGCACTTCCGGCGACGATTTCTTTTGGATGTTGATGGTTCGCGGTTGCGCTATGGGTATGTTGTTCATACCGGTGTCCACCATGTCGTTGTCCACTTTAAAAGGCCAGCAAATAGGGCAGGGCGCGGCATTTACGGGCATGATGCGGCAGTTGGGCGGCTCGTTTGGCATTGCCATCATCACCACTTTCATGACCCTTGGCAACGCAGCGCACCGCAACGATTTGTTGCAGAACATACGGCCCGACAATACGGTTTACCAGCAACAATACAACGGCATGGTAGCCAAGTTTGCCGCTGCCGGTATGCCCATGAACGTGGCCAAGGCTTCGGCCATGAAAGCCATGGACGGCTCTGTAATGAGGCAAGCCGCCGTGCTTACCTACATGGACGTGTTTTTGTACATAGGTTTGATGTTCTTGGTATGCGTGCCGTTCATCTTGATGATTAAAACCGGGAAGCAGAAAGTAAACATGTCGGAGGCCATGCACTAAGTTTTCGCTTCAAGCATTTTCCTTCCGACTTGTCATGCCGTAAGCATCTATCGGAATAAATGTGTTACATTTTTTAGCTGAATTAATCTTGCTTTTCTAAAATTACGAGTACATTTGTGGCTCAAAAAAACGATAGATGAAACACTGCATATTTTCTTTCAACGTTCACTACAACAATCGCAAAGTTAAAGGCGGCCTTGCCCCGTACAGGGGAGAAAGTCTGGACGATGAAAGCCTGCGGCAGTTTGTGGTAGATTATTTTTCGGGCGCACCGGAAAGCTATAACGGCATAGACGTAAAGCTGGAGGAAGAATATAAGGACGAGGAAACATGGATTAACGCCGTGATAGACTTGGACACCTTCAGGTATTTGCAGAAAGTGAATGGCTATGCGGGAGAGTTGGTAAAAAAGTATATGTAGCCGTTTTTGGTTGACTAATACTGAAAATGCCGCGACACGTCGCGGCATTTTTGTTTTTTTTTTACGCCAAAAGGTAAAATATTCTAAAAATAGGACAAACAACATTAGAAATGTTGAAAAAATGAGTACGTTGCGTAAAATTCACGTGTTATGCCAGACAAAATTTACACAACCGACCAGGATGCGGCAGCGGCACCCACCAAAGGGGAAGACGCACTCTTTAAACGCTACGCCCGAAAAGAAATAGGCGGCAACAGGCTATACGAACCCTACCAACGATATTTGGACCGGGTGGACGGCGAACAAAATGGCGACACAAACGGAACGGAGGGGCAAACAGCCTATAGGGTAGGCAATGTAACCACCGGCCTTACCGCATACGCAGGTACCTGGGGCGATTGGGAAAAGCTGCATTTGCTGAAACGCACGGGTTTTGGCGGTACCGTGGCCAACATGACCGCAATGGCCAACATGACCGTGTCGGATGCGGTAGATGCCATAACCACCATTACGGCCACGCCCAGCGCACCTTCTGCCGCACCGCTGAATTATTACCAAGACACCATTGCCGACCCCACCATATCGCTGGGCGATTCGTGGGCAGCCAATAACCTTTTGTACACCACCGCCTCTGCCTCTACCGACAACACCATTAACGGCTACAGGTTCAACAGCATGGTATATTGGCATTGGGGCTTGTGGCTTACCGGCAGCAGCAACATAAGGGAAAAAATGGTATTGTTCTGGTATCATTTCATACCGATAAATTACAGTGAAATAGCCACTTTGGTACGCAATTCGGCTACCCTGTGCAACGACTATTTTACCCTGTTGCGCGATAATGCTTTGGGCAATTTCAAGACCCTCATAAAGGCCATTGCCAAGGCCCCGGCAATGTTGGTATATCTGGGCAATCATTACAGTACGGCAGCCGCGCCCAATGAAAATTTCGCAAGGGAATTGCTGGAACTATTTATGCTGGGCAAACTGCCCACCCAAAATTATACCGAACTGGACGTACAGTCGGGTTCCAAGGTATTGTCCGGTTGGCGCGTTTCCGCCTTCAACAGTACCTACCCGTTTGTGGTCGATTTTGTATCGAGCTACCATAACCAAACCGACAAAACCTTTTCTTCTTATTTCAACAATACCGTAATCAGCAACGTTCCTGGTTCGGGCGGCAGCGCAGAGTTGGATACCTATTTCGATATGCTTTTCCAATATCAGGGTACTACCATAGCCAGGTATATATGCCGCAGGCTCTACCGTTTCTTCGTGTATTACGACATAGACAGCAACGTGGAAACGAACGTGATAACCCCGCTGGCTGCGGCGTTGATCAACAACAATTGGGACATGCTGCCGGTAGTGCGTTTGTTGCTCAAGAGCGAACATTTTTTCGACATGGCCAACAGGGGCGTAATGATAAAAAGCCCGTTCGACATGATAGCCGGCGTGCTGAATACGCTCAATGTGAGCACTGCCGTGGTTAGCAGCAGCACCACACCTGTTTTTTCCCAATATAAAATTTGGGAGAATTTCAACAGCCAAGCCAAAAGCAACATGGAACAGTCGTTCTGCCTGGTGCCCAATGTTTCGGGTTGGAAGGCGTATTACCAATCGCCGGAATTTTACCAAAACTGGATAAATGCCAATACCATACAAAAAAGGGCAGCATGGCTTACCAGCTTGGTGTCGGGCTATACCGTACAAAGCACTACCATAAAGATTGACGGGATTGCCTTCCTGCAACAGTTTGCCAACAGCGTGGTGGAATTGCCCGACAATGTGGTGGATATTTTCGTGAAGTTTTTATTGCCCTTGGATTTGGCGGCAACCTTTAAGGCAGAAATGAAGGTACAGGCCTTGTTGACGGGGCAAGTCACGGATAGCTATTGGACCACCGCTTGGAACAATTTTGCCAACAACCAATCCAATACCTCGTACCGCACCATCGTGAACAACAAAGTAAAAGCCCTGCTCACCATCATCCTTCAGCTTGCTGAATTTCAATTAACGTAAAAACCTTAAAACATGGATCGTAGAAATTTCCTTAGAAATTCAGCATTGGCATCGGTGCCATTGTTGCTGAAGGGCATACCCGTATTTGCGGGCAGCGGTTTGAGCAACCCGTTCCTGAACGCGTTGGCCCGGCCTACCAATACTTGCGATAAAATATTGGTAATAATTCAATTAAATGGCGGGAATGACGGCCTGAACACGGTAATTCCCCTTGATAAATACACCCAGTTAAGTGCCGCACGCAGTAATTTGTTGGTACCTTCAAGCTCCGTACTGACTTTGAACAGTGCCGGCACTACCGGTTTGCACCCCTCGATGACGGAAATCAAGTCGCTTTACGATGCAGGGAAGGTATGTATCGTGCAAGGCGTTTCTTATCCCAATCCCAACTTCAGCCACTTCCAGGCGCAAGATATATGGTTCACGGGTTCCAACCCCTCAACCTTGGAAACCGGTTGGCTGGGCCGCGATTTGGATATAGCTTTCCCCAATTACCCTACCAACTATCCCAACACTACCGACCCCGACCCTCCTGCCATCCAAATAGGGGGCGCTACGGCCACATCGTTACAGGGAGCGAACACGAACATGGGTTACAATGCCCCAAACCCCGCATCTCTGCTGAACGTGGTTAACGGTACCACGGGTACTTTGCCCACAAGCGACTATGGTACGGAACTGGGCTTCCTGCGCCTGATGAAAGACCAAAGCAATGCTTATGCCGGGAGGATTACCTCGGCCTACAACGCCCAAGCCACCCAGTCCACCCAATACCCAACCAGCGGTGCCAATGCGTTGGCCGACCAACTGAAAATAGTGGCAAGGCTGATAGGCGGGGGCCTGGAAACGCCCGTATATATCGTCAACCACTCCGATAGTTTTGATACGCACGTAAGCCAAGTAGTGTCCGGCAGTACCGCTACGGGTACACATGCCAATGCGCTGGCCAAATTGTCGGCTGCCGTATCTGCTTTTCAAGACGACATTACTTTGATGGGCAAAGCCAACTATGTTACGGGCATGACCTTCAGCGAATTTGGCCGCAGGGTCATAAGCAATACCAGTATCGGTACCGACCATGGTACCGCCGCGCCGGTATTCTTTTTTGGCGCGGGCGTGAATGGCGGCATCATAGGCAGCAATGCCGATTTGCCCGCTGCGCCTACTTCCAGCACCCAAGTGCCTACTCAATACGATTTTAGGCAACTTTACGCAAGCGTGATGCAGGATTGGTTGTGCCTTTCGGCTACGGAGTCGGATAGCGTATTGAATGGCAGCTATAGTACCTTGGCCATTTTCAACCAGTCCAACCCCTTGCCCTTGGGCACCATTGCACTGGCCGGAGTTTGGGACCGCACCACCACCACCCTGAATTTTACCGTACAGAGCAACGCCATGTACGATGCCTTTTTTGTGGAAAGGTTGGTGGACGGCATGGATTACGAAGAGGTGAGCAAGGTGCGGCAACTGTCAGATGACGCTACGGATAGCTATAAAAAGGTATTCGACACGCCCAACGTTTCCCTGATATATTACAGGATAAAGGGCATTACCAAACAACAAAAAGTGCAATACTCCAACGTGTTGCGGCTGGAATTTGAAAACGCCGTACAGCACGTAAGCGTGTATCCCAACCCCGTGCGCAATTACAAGTTCACCATTGAATTTCACGATGATGTAAAAAGCAACGTGGAAGTGGCCATTTATGGTTCGGGCGGCCAGAAATTATTTTACAACCAATATAACCCTACCAGAAAAATAAATGTACAGCTGCCCGACATGTTTGCCAAAAGCACCCTGTACGTTTTGCGCATTAAATACGACAACATAGAAACGAATGAGAAATTGGTTTTTGAATAGCGGAACCCGGCCCGGCCAATAAAATAGGGAATGGCAGTAAACCCGATGCGGCCCGCACATTTTGTGCGGGCCGCATCGGGTTACGTTGATAAAAAGTTGGTTTCCCGGCAAATCATGCTTTGCCCATTTCCTTCAAAAAGCGCACATGCGCCGCTACCGCGCTGCCCATGCTTGGGTATTCTATATATTGCAATTGGTATTCTTGGCATACGGACTTCACTATCTTGCTGATGGCGGGATAGTGTACGTGCGATATTTTGGGAAACAAATGATGCTCTATCTGAAAGTTCAGGCCACCCACGAACCAATTCAACACCTTGTCCTTGGTGCCGAAGTTGGCGGTAGTCTTTATTTGGTGCGCGGCAAATTCGTCGGGTAGTTTATTGCTGTCGGCATCGGCCATGGGGAAATGGGCATCTTCCACGGTATGCGCCAATTGGAACACGATGCTCAATATGAAACCGCCCACGAGGCTAAGCGTCATGAACCCCACGAGCCAATGCAGCCAGCCCACTACCGCTATGGGTATGACAACGAACACGGCAAGGTGCCACACCTTTACCGCCCAAAAGCGTACGTGGTCCGAAAGGCTCATTTTCTTCAGGGGGAACTCGCCTATCTTGCCCGAAAAATACTTGTTGTAATCGCTGTAATACACCCAAAAGACGTACATCCACATATACAGCAACACGAAATAGACATGCTGGAACCGGTGGAATTTATAGTGCTTTTGCGTAGGAGCCATGCGCATCAGCGCGCCTATTTCTATGTCGTCGTCCACGCCGTCCACATTGGTATAGGTATGGTGAATCATGTTGTGCTTCATGTTCCACATGAACTGGCTGGCGCCCAACATGCTGCTGCTCCACGAGGCAATTTTGTTCATCACCTTGCTTTGGCTGAAGCTGCCGTGGCCGCCGTCGTGCATTACGTTGAAACCAATGGAAGCCACCACGCAGCCCAACAGCGCGCACTCGGTAATGGCAAAATACCAAGCGGGTTGGAAGACGAGCAAATGCAGGTAAATACCTATGAAGGCTACCAACAACACCACGGCTTTGTGCCAAAGGGCCATGTTGCCGGTCTGTTTGATGTTGTTTTCTTCAAAATAGCGTTGTACGCGGCTCTTCAGCTCATTGTGCAGGGAATTTTTTACCGCAGGAAATTTCGGTACAGTATGGGTACTATTCATTTTGGTACTTATGCACGGGAATAATGAAAGTGTGCCCCGCAAAGGTCGGCATTATTTCGTTAATGACCTTGATTATTTTGGCAATATTAGCATTTTATCCTTGTGGCGGATAGCTGCATATCTTGGGAAAACATGGTTTGCAAAGAAAGACAATCGCAACGCCTTCTCCCACGGCAATACCCTGCTTCTTGCGCACACCTGCGCCGAAGGTGTTTCCGGTATTTGGAACAAAAAGATTTCGGACAGGCTCTTGGCCATTTTCTATCTTCGGGCAAATAAGCATAAAACCACTTGGTTATGCACGACGAATCGGTTGGGAGAATGGGGTTCATGCTTGAACGCGGGCACGGAAGCATAATTTTTTCCCGAAAAACAACTTGCACCTGCAAGAATAACAGTATTTTGCACCCCAAGCAACATACGTTTATGGAATTAGAAATTAAATCGATAGGCAAGTACAAATATGTGGAAGATGGCGAAGGGGAACCGCTGATACTGCTACACGGATTGTTTGGCGCACTCAGCAATTTCAAGGATTTGTTCGAGCATTTCAGGGCGAAATACAAGGTCATAATACCCATGCTGCCCTTGTTCGAACTGGGTTTGGACACAGGCGTGGGGTCGCTGGCCAAATACGTGCAGAAGTTCATAGAACTGCGCGAATTTGAAAAAGTACACCTGCTGGGCAATTCGCTTGGCGGTCACGTGGGGCTTATCTATACGCTTGCCAACCAGGCAAAAGTGAAGACCCTTACGCTCACCGGAAGCTCGGGCTTGTTTGAAAACGGCATGGGCGAAACCTATCCCAAGCGCGGCGATTACGAATTTATCAAGAAGAAAACCGAGCTTACTTTCTACGACCCCAACACCGCCACCAAGGAATTGGTGGACGAGGTGTACGCTATCGTAAACAACAGGTTGAAGGCCATAAAAATAATAGCCCTCGCCAAATCGGCCATACGCAACAACCTAAGCGACGAGCTGCGGGGCATAACCATTCCCACCTGTTTGATTTGGGGCAAAAACGATACCATAACGCCCCCAATGGTGGCAGAGGAATTCAAGAAGTTGTTGCCCAACAGCGAACTGCACTGGGTGGACAAATGCGGCCACGCCCCCATGATGGAAGTACCCTCGGAGTTCAACGCCATATTGGAAGACTTCTTGAAGCGTCATAGCAATTGACAAATATTAATAATTATCGGTCAATATACCGTTATTGACAATGGTTATGGTACGGTAACCCTTGCGTGGAACGTTTTTTGACGTAGGTTTATAAAGGTAGTTGCGTGTGGGCCAATTAAAAAACAACCAAGAATATGTTTGTACATCAGTTAGTTTCCTCCGATATTCCTTCGCTGCGTATGCAGGATACGGGCGACATGGCCATGCAGCTGATGCAGGAACATCACATAGCACATTTGCCCATAGTAGATGGCAGCGAATACAAAGCCTTGATTAAGGAAGACGACCTGCTCAATTGGCACCACCCGGACAGGGAATTGGCGGAATCGCCGTTTGTAGCATTGGCTTACAAGCCGGCGGTGTATGCCAACCAACACCCTTACGAGGCCATGCGCCGCGCCATGGACCAAAACATAAGCGTGGTGCCGGTGATAGACGACCAGGGAAATTACCAAGGCTTGGTGACCCGAAATGTGATGCTGGAATTTTTGAGTAAAAATTCGGGTTTGGACAAGTCGGGAGGCATCATCACGCTCGAATTGAGACCATTGGATTACAGCCTTTCGGAGATAGCCCGCATTTGCGAAAACAACGATGTCATATTGCTCAATGTCCAGATATTTACCCATGCCGACAAAGAAGCGATGGAGGTGGTGCTGAAAACCAATACCCGCGAATTGCAAGCCTTGTTGGCTTCTTTTGAGCGATACGAATATACCGTGAAAGACGTGTTTGGCGATTTGCCCGCCAGCGAAAGCATGATAGACCGCTACCAATCGCTGATGCACTTCATCAATATGTAAAAATAGTGTTGGGGTATTGCGCTCCGATATGTTTGTCGATGAAGCCGCAAAAAGCATTGGCACGGCTTTTTTATGCCAATTTTTCCCTCATTTTCCATACCAAAGAATTTACCTGTTGCCAAGCCTTGTACTCAATGCGCCGGCTGCCGAATTTGCCAAAGAAATCGGCGATGTTGGGAATGGAGCTGCCCTCGAAGTCGAAGATGCCGCAGCCCGTTTTTTTTGCAGCCGTAATGGCCTGCCACAATAGGGCGGTAGTAGCGGCACTGTGCTTGACAGCAGGATTGTTGGCACCCAATATCGAGTAGGCCGCAAGCCTGTCGTACAGGCACAAAGAAACCGCCACGGGCATGCCTTTCGGGTCGGCATAGGTGTTGGAAATGGCGGCGTTGTACTTGCAAACCTGGGTTACGTACCGCTTTATCAATTGTCTGGGTTGGCGCAGTTTGTCGCCTCGGGCTTCGTAGGTAGCCTTTATCCAATCGTAATATAAATCGGTGTCGAATGTATTTGGGTATAACACCAATTCCTTGGCGGCTTTATTAATGTTTTTCCGGCGCATATAATGCAGGTTTTGCCATAGCACGTCTTCCTCTTGGTTCAAGTCCAATACATGTGTTACCCGGTCAATATGCCTAAAACGCTCCTGTTGCAATACGCCACAATCCATGCTGTAATGCGGTTGCAGGTACACCATGCCCATTTTGGGAATAGAACTTATCAATTCCCGGTCGAGCAATTGCTTGTTGGGGCATTGGTCGTTTTTGGGTAAAAAATAAGGCCCGTAATAAGGCGTATATGCCGGTGGCCGGCTAATGGAAATACCCGCTTTTTTTTCTTTGAAAAAGGGAAAAACAAGCCAATGGTAATCATCTTCGTGCAGCCACACATCCCAACGCAACCCAAAAATATCCAGGTACCAAGGTTGGTAGAAAACAGGAAGTTGGCGCAACAATGTGGCATTGTCGCAATACTGTTGCTTATTGGTCATGTACAATGATAGAAAGGCGTAAAAGCCCCGGACATTCTTAAAAATTACTGTGCCGCAAAGAAACGAATTTTTGCAGCGGTAATTTTAGTGGGGTAGTTTTTATTTGCAGCATTGCGATTGTCCCCAAAACAACAGGCAAAATGTCCGCAAAAATGAAAATCCTCCAAGAATGGAGGATTTTTTCTTTAAACCAATAAACCGCACTATGAAAAGATATTATTGGTCAAGCAAATACCGTGCCAAAAAATCTCAAACTTGCCTTTCGGCTCAATTTTTATTTCTTTTTCTTGGTTTTCCTGCCTGCTTTTTCTTTTTCGGCTTCTTCTATCAACAGTTTCCAGTTGTCGTTTGGGGTGTCTTCCGTAAAGGAAATGGTTTCGGTATAGTCGGTCTTGTTTATTTTCATTTCCACTACCGGTTTGCCTATCCACGCTTCTATGGCTTCCAGTTGCGGTTTTTCTTCTTCGCTGCAAAAAGACACCGCTTGTCCTTTCTGCACGCCGCGGCCGGTACGCCCCACGCGGTGTACATAGTTTTCGGGTACGTCGGGCAGGTCGTAATTCACCACGTAATCCACGCCGGGTATATCTATGCCTCGGGCACTTACATCGGTGGCTATCAATATTTTCACCGCGCCCGATTTGAATTGCTGCATCACCTCAAGGCGGTCTTCCTGGTCTTTGTCGCCGTGCATGGTAATGGAAGCAATGCCCACCCGCAACATGGCTTTATGCACCCTTTCGGCGCGCACCTTGGTACGCACGAACACCAGTATCTTGCTATCGGGCAATTCCTTGGCCAGTCTTTCCAAGAAAAACCTTTTGTCGTCCATGGCAATGAACGCCACCGCATGTCGCACGTTTTTGTTCACCGGGTCCTTGGGCGAAATTTGTATGCGTATGGGGTTGTTCACCACGGAATAGGCGAGGTTTTTGATGGACGCATCCAAGGTGGCGGAGAAAAACAGGGTTTGGTGGTTTTTGGGCAGAAACCTCAATACATCCTGTATGTCTTTCAGGAAACCTTTGGCCAGCATGTGGTCGGCCTCGTCCAATACCAGGATTTTTACCCGGCCCAGGTCTATGTGGCCTTGCGCCTGTAGGTCAAACATGCGGCCGGGCGTGGCCACCAGCACGTCTATTCCTTTTTCCAGCCTGCCTATTTGTTTGTCTTGTTCCACCCCGCCGTAAAGCCCCAATATTTGCAGGCGCGTATATTTCCCTATCTGCACAAAAGCATCGGCTATCTGCGCCGCCAGTTCGCGGGTGGGCACCATTACCAAGCATTTCACTTCCTTTCTCTTCTTGATGTCGTAATGCTGCTGCAATATGTTCAATACGGGAATGGCAAAGGCGGCGGTTTTTCCAGTTCCGGTTTGGGCAATGGCCAATACGTCGTCGCCTTTGAGTATAGACGGAATGGCCTTGAACTGTATGTCCGTAGGTTTCTTGAAATCGAGTTCCTCCAGGCTGCGCTTTATTTCGGGGGCAAGGTTGTATTGCGAAAATTTCATTGATTTTGTGGAATATGGGTGGCAAAGGTACATAAGCCCGGCTTATCTCCTTCGGCGATATTGATTATCTTCGTGCCCCAAGTTTTAAATGTAGCACAGGAAATGTCCATTTGGCATAGCGACGAATACAATCTTGAGGCCATAAACGGGCTAAGCAACCATACCATGGCAAGTGTCCTGTCCATGAAATTTACGGCCATCGGCAACGATTACCTGGAGATGCAAATGCCCGTAACGGAAAGCACCAAACAGCCTTACGGACTGCTGCACGGCGGGGCATCTGCCGCATTGGCCGAAACCGTAGGCAGCGTAGCCAGCAGCATGGTGATAGATAGGGAAAAGAACATTTGCGTGGGCCAGGAACTTAACTGCAACCACCTACGGGGCAAGCGCGACGGTATAGTTACGGCTACGGCACGCCCCCTGCACCTGGGTGCCACCTCGCACGTGTGGGACATAAAAATTACCGATGAAGCCGGAAAATTAATTTGTGTCGGCCGCTTGACGGTGGCCATTTTAAAACGTAGAGAAGGCCGAGTTTAAATGCAATTTCAAGAAATGCCTGTTCCGATAAGTATATGCATAGTGACCAACCGCATTGACAAGTTACTGTTGGAAATAGTGCAACTATGCCTTGAAAATGGCCATGAAGTACTGGTGGGCATAGAAAAAAGCGAATGGGGCAAAACGCCAAAAGGTCCTGCGGCTCGTTGGGTGCCGCTGGACTGGCAAGGCTACGGCGCCACCAAAAACAGGCTTGCCGAAATGGCCGCCAACGACTGGATTCTATCGCTCGATGGCGATGAAATGCCCGATGCGCCCATGCTGGCTTCCCTAAAGAACGCCAGTGAACTGGATAAGGAAACGGTTTACGGCTTTGGCAGGTTGTCGTATTTGGAGGGGAAGGCCATTAGGCATGGGGCATGGGGCAACGACAAAGTATGGCGTTTGTACCATAGGAAATGCAGCCGGTGGGATTTGGAAAAAGTGCATGAGCAAATAATGGCGAAAGGCAGGCAGTTGTTACCCGGCGTTTTGCTGCACCGCACCGCCGATACCCTAAAAGACTATCGGCTAAAGACAGATAGATACGCCACCTTGTCCGCCCAAAAATATTTCGCCAACGACAAAAAAGCCCCGGCATGGAAACCCGTGTTGTCCGGTACTTTTGCGTGGTTCAAATCGTATGTGCTTCAGGCCGGCTGGCTCGATGGGAAAGGCGGTTGGCAATTGGCACTCAACGAAGCGCGGTACAGCTATTTGAAATACAAAAAACTACGCGCGCTTTACGCTTCCGGGTGCGCCGCTTCCAACAGTTGATTTAGGGCATTTTCGTTTCCGGTGAGGGCGGCCAGGCGTTGCACCACCCTTTCCACCAAGGCATCGGGGCAACTGGCCCCGGAGGTTATCAACACTTTTATTTCGCTCGTTTGGGGCAAATAATTGGTTGCATACTCTTCGCAGTGGCTGTGCAGGTTGAAATGTGTTATGGTATCATTGTTTGCCAAGCAATCTTCGTGGTTGATGAAATAAGTGGGCAATTTACTTTCGCACAACTCTACCAGGTGCGAGGTGTTGCTGCTGTTGTAGCCGCCAATCACCAAGGCCAACTGCGCATCGGTATCCAACATGGCTGCTACCGCCGTTTGGTTGTCGTTGGTGGCATAGCACAAGGTATCGCGGGTATCGGCAAAACGGCTGCGGATGTGGTCTTCGTCAAGCCGGTAGTGGTTGGCTATTGCTTGTTTCAAATAATCGGCTATGCCCTGCGTGTCGCTGGCCAGCATGGTGGTTTGGTTCACCACGCCTATGCGCCCCAAATCCTTGGCGGCATCGAAGCCTTCGCTGTATTGCCCTTTGAATTCTTGGTAAAAATGTTCCAAGGGAATGGCTTCGGCAATGTACAAAGCCAGCCTCTCCGCTTGTGCCATGTCTTTGATTACCACGGTGGGCGTATGCGCTTTGCTGTGCGAGAACGTAGCCCTTGTTTCTTCGTGGTTGGGTTTGCCATGCACCACAATGGTATAGCCGTCGCCACCTATTTTTTCGCTCCGGTTCCATACTTTTTCCACAAAGGGGCAAGTGGTGTTGTAGCGGCGGGGTTCTATGCCTTTGTCTTTAAGCAGTTGCTCTATTTCGAGCGTGGTGCCGAAGGCCGGGATAATCACTATGTCGGCACTGTTTATTTCCTGCCAGGGAATAAGTTGTTGGCCATAGGTATCCATGATGAATTGCACCCCTTCGGCCATGAGGTCGGCATTTACCTGTGGGTTATGAATCATTTCGCTCAACAGCAAAATCCTCTTGCCGGGGTTTTCGGTTACGGCCCTGAAGGCTATTTCAATGGCGTTTTCCACACCGTAACAAAAGCCGAAATGACGTGCCAGCACCACTTCGAGCGTGCCTATCTTTACCCTGGTGGGACTAAAATCTTTCTTCAATTTATCTTCGCGCCGCCTACGGTTTTTAATGGCCGTAATCAACGGGCTGCGGTAATGCACCGGTACCTCGAATGTCTTCATGTGCTGGATGTCGCTAATTTACCAGCAGCAAATTTACGCTACGTTGCAGAATATTGAAGGCTATTTCGGCCATTAGGTTTTCTTTGTCCAAGGTGGGGTTTACTTCGGCTATCTCGAAGCACCACAATTTGTGGTTTTGTATCAATGTGGCGATTAAATCCTCGGCCTCGCGCTCGCGCAGCCCGTTGCGCACCGGCGTGCCCGTGCCCCGCGATATGCCCGCATCCAGGCTGTCCACGTCGAACGAAAGGTATATGCCGTCGCAATGGCTGAGGTATTGCCCTATTTGCCTCACGGCATTCATCACGCCGTATTTGCGTATGTCCTGAACGGTGATGAGTTTTATGTTCTGTTGTTTTATCAGTTCTTCTTCTTCCTGTTCAAAATCGCGCAGGCCCACAAACACTACGTCTTCCGGTTGTATCTTGGGGTAAATGTCGCCTATCTTTTTCAGCCTGTGCCACCATTCCACCGTCACGTCGTCCACCTTGTGGGTCTTGTTGGTTTCGTTGTCCAGCCCCAGCGAGGCGGCCAGCGGCATACCGTGCATGTTGCCCGAAGGCGTGGTGAAGGGCGTGTGCAAATCGGCATGTGCATCTATCCATATCACGCCCAGCTTACTGTCGGGTTTGGCCATTTTGATACCGGCAATGGTGCCGCCCGCGGTACTGTGGTCGCCGGACAGCACAATGGGGAAAAGGCCGGAATTTATGGTTTCCTGCACTGCATTGGCCACTTTTTCATACATGCCATACACGCCTTTGATACGCTTGGCATAAGGCGACTCGATGGGTTCGTATAATAGGCGGTTCTCGTCCGGAATGACTTCTGTCGGGATATTTACGAAAAGGCTGCTCATAAAATCGAGCGCGGCTATTTTAATGGCATCTACGCCCAAGCTGGCACCTCGGGTGCCCGCCCCTATTTCCGAACGCACTTCTATGATTTTTATATTGCGCATAGGTTGCAAAAATAGGCAAATGCCGCAAATGTAAGTAGCTACTCACCGAATTAAAATTCCGGCAACATTGCGTGCCGGCCTATGTAAAAACCGGCCGGAAGGCAGCAAATGCCCTTGTTGGTAAATTTTAACATGCCCAAACATGGAACTGAAAAAATATTGCGGGAAATTTACGAAGACAATGCCCCGGGCAAGGTTGGTAATTTTCATCAAACGGGCAAACAGCAATCATGGAACGAATAGAAGAAAAACTAAAGATACTGGCCGATGCGGCAAAATACGATGTAAGTTGCAGCTCCAGCGGCAGTAAAAGGAAGAATGTTGGCGGCATTGGCGATGCGTCAAGCTCCGGTATTTGCCACACCTATACGGAAGACGGCAGGTGCGTGTCGTTGCTGAAAATCCTGCTCACCAACCATTGCATTTACGATTGCGCGTTTTGCGTAAGCCGTAAGAGCAACGACGTGCAGCGTGCCGCTTTTACGGTGGAGGAGGTGGTGTCGCTTACCATGAATTTTTATAGGAGGAATTATATCGAGGGTTTGTTTTTGAGTTCCGGGATTTTTAAAGATGCCGATTTTACCATGGAGCGGCTTCTGCGGATAGTAAAAAAACTTCGTACAGAGGAGCGGTACAACGGCTACATACATATCAAAACCATTCCGGGCGCCAGCGACGAATTGATTAAGGAAGCGGGCCTTTATGTGGACAGAATGAGCATCAACTTGGAAATGCCTACCGAAGCCGGACTAAAAATGGTGGCTCCGGACAAAAATCACGAATCGGTAAAGAAGCCACTGGCCTTGGTTCGGGATAAAATTCAAGAAATCAAATCGGAATCCGGCCTCATCAAGCACGTACCGCAGTTTGTGCCCGCAGGCCAAAGCACGCAAATGGTGATAGGCGCCACGCCCGAAAACGATTGGGAAATAATGAACGTAGCCAAAACCTTTTACCGGGATTACAAATTGAAAAGAGTGTATTACAGCGGCTATATTCCCGTCAATAACCAAAACAATCTTTTGCCGCAGATAGGTACCGTGCCGCCCCTGATTCGCGAAAACAGGCTGTACCAAACCGATTGGTTGCTCCGGTTTTACAAATTTGAACTGGAAGAGCTGCTCAACCCCGCGCATACGCAACTGGATTTGGACATAGACCCCAAACTAAGTTGGGCATTGCGCAACCCGCAATTGTTTCCAATAGACATAAACAAGGCTCCCTATCAACAAATAATCCGTATTCCGGGTATAGGCAGGCAGTCGGCCACAAAAATTATACAAGCCAGGAAATTCGGGAAACTTCACGAATACCAGTTAAGGAAAATGGGCATAGCCTTCAGTCGCGCACGCCATTTCATGGTATGTGCCGATAGCCCATTGATATTGGGCGCACCGAGCATGGCCAGCGTCAAACAAAACATATTGGCAAATAAACACGGCCTCAGGAACAACGGAAGTAGCACGCAACAGTTAAGCCTATTTTAGATGGATTATATATTCGACGGCAGTTACCATGGTTTCCTATGTTGCATCTTTGCTTGTTTTGAATACAAAGATGACGTTGACAACCTAAGGGTTGACCGATACGACAGTGTGCAAGCCTCCTTTTTCAGTTCCGAAAGAACAATATTGACCGATGCCGAAAAGGCCGGAAGGGTAAAAAATGGATTGGAAAAAGCAATAGGCACCGGCGCCACACGAGATTTTTATGTTGCCGTATTATCAGAAGACCCACAAGCTTGGAAAGCTGCATTCAGCATAGCCGTAAGCATTTTTTCCGGACAGGAAAATGTATTGCTGAACTATGGCGATGACCGCGTACTGTATTTTGCCCAGACAGTTAAAAAGGTGGGCCGCGAGCGGCATAGGATGAAAGCATTTGTGCGCTTCAGCAAAAGTAGCGACGGACTGTATTTTGCATTGGTGGAACCCGACTTTAACGTGTTGCCGCTCATCGCCAATTTTTTCAGGAACAGGTATGCCGACCAAAGGTGGTTAATCTACGACGTGAAAAGAAAATACGGCTTGAGCTACAACCTGAATTTTGTAACGGAAGTTACCCTTTCTCCAATAGAAAAGGAAGCTCTGTCGCAAGATGCCACCTTGACCTTGGACGAAGACGATGAGCGCTATCAAACATTATGGAAGCGTTACTACGCCAGTACCAACATTGCAGCCAGGAAAAACCTAAAGCTCCATGTGCAATATGTGCCCAAGAGATATTGGAAATACTTGGTTGAAAAACAAAATTGATTGTTGGTTGCTGTAATCCCCAAGTACCCTGAAAATTTTGACATTCCCGCATTATGGACTTGAAATCTAACGAACCGTTTTGGCTGGTAAAAAACGGCCTCATGTACAGCTATCCTTCGCTGAGAACGGATACGGATTGCGATGTATTGCGCACAAGCTGGTAATCGACGTTTATTGTGCACTAACCCAAAACCCAGCCGTCCTCATTTTACTATCACTATGGCCATTAGTTCCTTTTCCCTTTGTTTGAGGCTTTGGTGGCTTTTCATCAACACGGCTATTTTGGCTATGTCTTGCTCGCGTTGCATCTGCTCCATGTTTTCTTGCAGCAACCTACGCAAAAGCTTTAGTTCAAAATAGGCAAAGGTGCTGTCCACTTCTTCTATGTAAATGTCGGCGCCGTGCGGTACTTCTATGCGGTGTTTTTGTTGCCAATTTTCGCTGGGCACATAAGGTTCCTGCAAGAGGTCGGCGGTTTTTTGCCTTATCGTCCGGTCGGCATTGCCGGTAAAAAATTTGAGCGGCGGCAGCTCGCCGGTACGTGTCCATTCGGCATGGTAGGCAGCAACCATTTGCTTGGCCAAGGCCGTTTCGAGCAAGTCCACGTCTATGGTTTCAAAAAACACTTGCGCCACGCTGCCCTCTTCGCGGTAGCTTTTGTCGCCGTATTCCAGCAGTATTTTTACCAATTGCCAGTCTTCCTTGCTTTCGGGAACGGCGGCGGCCTTGGCACTGTTTCCAATAATGGTTTCGCCCGTGGCCTCGTCCATGTACCAATTAGGTTCATCGGTCGGCGGTGCGTTGTGCGTTGCGGCAGCCTTGCGTTCTTGTTGGCGTTGCTCTTGCTGCACCCTGTCGCGTATGAACTTGTTGACAAGGTTCACCATGCCGGCCTCGTCTATCTGCAGTTTGCGGACACTCTCCTTTATGTAATAATCTTGAAGGGTAAAATCTTCGGCTTTGTTGATTTTGGAAATGGTTTCCGCTATCTCGTTTACCAATTGCGATTTCTTTATAGGGTCGCCCCCAACTTCCTTCATGCCCACTTCCATGCGGAAGCCTATCACATCGCGCTTATGCTCTTTCACAAATTGCTGAAAGGCGGTGCTGCCCTGCTTCTGCACGAAGCTATCGGGGTCCTCGCCTTCCGGCAGCAATACCAATTTTACGTTGAAGCTGTCGGCCAAAGCCATGTCCAAGCCGCGCAAGGCGGCTTTGATGCCGGCAGCGTCGCCGTCGTACAATATGGTAAGGTTTTTGGTGAGGTTGGCTATTAATTTCAACTGGCCTTCGGTAAGCGACGTGCCGCTGCTGGCCACCACATTGGTTACGCCGGCTTGGTGCAGCGAAATGACATCGGTATAGCCTTCCACCAAAAAACATTCGTCCAGCTTGCCGATGCTTTGCCGCGATTGGTAAAGCCCGTAGAGTACCTTGTTTTTTACGTACAGCGCATTCTCGGGCGAGTTCACGTACTTGGGGGCATGTTCGCTTTTCTTCAATATCCTGGCGCCAAAACCCAATACCCTGCCCGTGGGGCTGAAGATGGGAAATATGACCCTGCCCTTGTAACTGTCATATACCTTGCCGTCGCGCATCTTTATCAGCCCGGCCTTTTCCAGTATCGCTTGGTTGTAGCCCTTGGCGGTGGCATCGTTCAGGAAGGCGTCCCAACGGTCGGGGCTGTAGCCCAGCCTGAATTGGTTTATTATTTCCTGCCTAAAGCCACGTTCCTTGAAATAGCTGCCGCCAATCAATTGGCCTTCGTCCGTATCGTTCAAGATGGCATGGAAATAGTTGGCCGCATACTCGTTCACTATGCGCAGGCTTTCCTCTATTTGGTGCTGTTGCTTGTATTCTTCGGGTGCTTCCGTTTCGTCCAGCTCTATCTGGTAATAGTTGGCCAGCCAACGTATGGCTTCCACGAACGAAAACTTTTCGTATTCTTCCACGAAAGTCACTACGTCGCCGCCCTTGCCGCAGCCAAAACATTTAAAAATGCCCCTCGAGGGATTTACATTGAACGAAGGCGTTTTTTCGTTGTGGAAAGGGCAATTGCCAATGTAATTGGCACCGCGTTTCTTGAGGCGCACAAACTGCCCCACCACATCTACTATGTCGCTCCGGTTTAATACTTGTTGGATAGATTCGGGTGAAATCATGCTATGGGCAAAACTAACCAATAGTTATGTCGTTATGAAAAAAGGACACCATCTTTATGTGTAAATAGAGGCTATTCCTTACTTTGCACGCACCAATTCCAATTAACTTTTGGCATTGTGGCAAATCCCTTATTTTTGGTAGCATAAACATTGTGGGCCACACAGCCGTAGGATGAGCGCAACAACCAAGTATTTACTTTCCATAATTATCGCCGTTTTTCCCATTGGCGCAAGGGCGCAAATGGTGCCCGTGAACCATCCGCGCAACCAGCAAAAACGCTACGAGATAGATGCCAAACGCCAAGGCAGCGACATCAACAGTGCCGATGCCCTGCCGCGTTCGCGCGAGTTCATCAGGACAGATAGTTCGTACTACGTTGGCTGGCTGTACGAAGGCATGTACAAGATGAACCATGCGGCAGATTTTTTGGGTTATAAAAATGCCATTGCGCCGCTGGCCAAGGCTCTTGGCCTCATCGAACGCGACTATGCCCGCATGTTGCGCACCCGCAGTGCCGATTTGATGACCTATATTTATGCCTATCGTTTCCAGATAGATTACTCCATGACAGCAGGTGGTTTGGTGGAATGTTTCAACAATACCGACCAACCGCAACAGGCCGTGAATACCGTCAGGCGCGCGCTCAAATGGAATTTCCAAAACGAAGGCTACCTGCAATCGTACAATATGCTGGCCTGGACGGTACACCGCAACCGTTTTTACACTACTGCCCAATACCCATTCCTACTAAACAATATAGAAGCCAACGAAAAATTGGCCAATCGCTACCTCGATTCCGGCTTGCGCAAAATACGGCTCGATTACCCGCTTGACCAAGCCTTCTTCCCCGGTTACGAAAAGGTGGGCAGGCTGTCGGCGTACCATTACAAAGCCATATTGTACAGCTATGCCTTGCAGATAGACTCCGCCGCCAAATACTACGATTTGTTGAAGGAAAGCCCCAATTTCTCGCACAACAATTATGCTACTTTCTTGTCTATCTGCGGCAACTTTCGCCAGGCCGAGCGGGAGTACGAACTGGCAAGCACGCAAGACGGCGGCGACAAGCGTTTGCAGGAATGGGCCTATTATTCTTCAATCCTGGACATATACAAAGCCAAGCCCAAGCACGGCATGGAAAGCATGAAGGACATGATAAAAGCCGTAGGTTCCACGCCGGGTTTTGGTTGGTACAACATAGCCCTGGCCCGTTGCTGCGCCTACAATGGCGACATTGGCGAGAGCGGCCGCTACCTGAACCGTGCAGAGGGTTTCAAAGAAGTACACATAGGCACCACGCTGGGCCAAAGCCATTACGATTTCAGCGTCAATATGGTAAAGCTGCTGAACAACGTAGCCCGGCTGCAACAAATTAAATTTGAAAACAGCGGCTGGTGGTACAGTCCCGCCGATTTGGCGGCCATAGCCAAAGAAACCGGCAGCAAATACCTGTTGCAATACCTGATAGTGAACCAATTTGCGCTAAACCCCGAACGAAATTTGGTTTTTTACCGCCTGTTTTCAACGGAAAGCACCGTGGGTTGGGACGAGCTATGGTACCTGATGCGCGACTTCAGCACCAATTTTTTTACCCAAAAATTTGAAGAAGAATTGAAGGACGACCAACGCCCATTGGTAAAAAAATATTTCCAACTATATATGGCCCGCCTCCTGATGAAAAAAGGCGAATACAAAGAAGCCCAAAAGATTTTGTACGATATTCTTACCAAAGAAAAAACCGACTTGGAATATGAAAAACTATTTGTGGCCCGCGTGTACGAAGCCACGGCCGAATGTGCCAAAGCACTGGACAACGAGCCGGAATACAACGAAAGCCTGTACCAATTTTACCTCAACTTCCCGCAATTGGTACCCTTTTCGGACCTGCACGCCAACATGAACCTGCACCTAAGCGGTGCGCCGGACAAGGAAGTGGTGGACAGGCTAAAAGACTGCAACATCAACTGGGAAAATGAAGCCAAGGTGCCCGCCTTGGATGTGTATCTGCAATTTTCGCGTTCGGGTGGCAAAAAAATGGTGACATACCGGGTAACCGACCGCAGCGGCCAAAGCATAGTGGCACAGCAGAACTACACCTATTCCAAACCTACGGAAGCAGGTCTGGCATTGGCTTACAGGATATTCAACATTGATTGCAAACCGGCGGGGAAATAAGGTTTTTATTACTTGCAACCCATGCCTGTAGCCGTACCTTCACAATGCGCTTCATTCATGCACCACTTTTTCAATACAGGTAAAAGAGAAATTGTCGGCCACCCTATTGGTGACAAAGCAGCGTTGGTAGCCCTCTTGTAAATGCAACAGTGCCATGGCCCAGCCAAAGCCCGCGGCGGTGGGGTAATGTCCGCAGTAGTCCTTATAGCGCACGATGGGCATATTGGCCATGGCAGCCAAGTTTATATAAGTACCTTCCAGCAATACATCGCCTTCGTTAGCCACTATGTTGTTTTCTTTCAGTATGCGGTTTATTTGGTGTTTGGCAGTATTGCTGTCCGCAGCGTTAAAGGTGTCGCAGAAAGATATTTTGCCGCAGGCATTGGCGTGGTATTGGTGGCTTACGGCATAAAAGGCTGCACCTTCTCCGGGTATCGTATCTTGGTTGTAGATGCCGAACCTGCCCAGTATTTTCGTTATCGATTCCGTAATTTCGTCCACGCAGCCCAGCAGCATGGGGGCTTCGTGCGGGGGCATCAACAAGGCATCAAGGTAGGCGTTTTCCAGCGAATGTCCCGTGTGTACAAAGGT
This sequence comes from Edaphocola sp., assembly GCA_047605615.1. Lineage (GTDB taxonomy): Bacteria > Bacteroidota > Bacteroidia > Chitinophagales > Chitinophagaceae > Taibaiella. Next base: position 28,239 of record JASGFI010000008.1, read on the forward strand.
CATGTTGTGCGCGGTGCAGGCAATGCCCAAGGCTATTTGTCCCGCAACCGTGTTGTGGGTGGATTGTATGAAAGCCGTGGGTGCCAGCATTTGCTCTTGTTGCTCTATCATCTTTTGCAGGAAATGTTCCGAGTCTTGCAACATGCCCCAGGCCGTACCTACGTGTATGGATGCCGGTTGTTCCCGGCCAAGTGGCTCCAGCGTCATGCGGGCGGCGGCTATGCCGGTTCGCACGGGTTTGGTCATGCGGCGCAGTTGCATGGGCGGTATCAGGTTTTTATAATCCGGTTCTTGGGCCGTGGCTATCTGTTGGGTTGTTTTTTGGAGCGATGCCAATTTGGTGGCGGCCGTTATTACCCCGGCGGGACTTATAGCACAAAAGTTGAGTAGGTACATTTCTGTCGGCAAATGCCAAAAATAGATTTTTTGCCGTAGTTTTAACCAAGCTGCCCCTGCGTTTATGTCCAACGGCCTACATTTTTCGGAAGAACCGATGACCGACAACGAACTTTTCTTTTTGCAAGCAAAAGAACGGAAAGACAAGGCTTTGTTTGTTCGCTCGTTTAGGTTCATTGGTTTGTTGAGCGTTTTGACGCCTTCGGTATTGGCCGTGATTACGCAATGGGTTTTGTACCTGAACCCCAAGCCCAAGTTGGGCGAGGTGCGCTTGACGGTTGCCCAAATATATCTTTACTATGGAATCGGCATGTGTTTCTTGGTTATTTTGGTGGCCCTTAGCGGATACCTCTTGTATCGCCGTTGGGTAATGCCCATCGGCAAAGATGTGCGACGTGGGTTAAAAACCATCGAAAAATCGCGCATAGTCCGCAAACAACACATTGGCAACAACGACTCTTATCATTTCTACTTGCAATCGGCCTACAAGCTCAGCATAGAAGTGGCCAAGGAAGATTTTGAAGCATACAGCGAGGGCGATGAGATAAATATCGAATACAGTACCTATTCGCGCAATTTCTTCGGGTATTTTTAGTTGCCGCATCACTTCAACAACTGGAATACCAACAAAGCCGAAAAATATGCCAACATGGTCATGTATATAACCTGAACCATGGGCCATTTCCAGCTTTTGGTTTCGCGGCGCACTATGGCTACGGTGCTCATGCACTGCATGGCAAAAGCATAAAAAACCATCAGGGAAAGCCCCGTGGCCAGCGTATAGACCCGGCTACCGTCCGCACGGCGCGCATTGGCCATTTTTTCGCGCAGGGGGAGGCTGGTTTCGTCGGCATTGCCCACGCTGTACAGGGTACCCATGGTGCCCACAAACACTTCGCGGGCCGCAAAAGACGATATGAGCGCGATGCCTATTTTCCAATCGTAACCCAATGGCCTTATAACGGGTTCCATGGTTTTGCCCAATAGCCCGGCATAGGAATTTTCTAATTTTTCGGTGGCTCGCAACTCTTCCTGTTCGGGCGTTAGGGAGCCTTGTTGCTGCTGCAATTGCGCATATTTTTTGTCTATGGCATCCATGCGCCCCCCCGGGCCAAAGCGGGCCAAGGCCCAGAGGACAAGCGAAATGAGCAAGATGACCTTGCCGGCATCTACCACAAAAACTTTGGCTTTTTCCCACATGGTCATCAGCGCATTGCGCCAGCGGGGCGCACGATATACCGGCAATTCCATCAGGAAGATGCTATGGTCTTTTTTCTTCATCAAGAAACTAAGCACCTTGGACACTGCAAGTGCCATGAAAAAACCCAATAGATACAGCCCCATCATGACCAATGCCTGCAATTTCACAAAGCCGAAATAAGTTTGGTCGGGTATTGCCAACGCTATGAGTATTATGTAAATGGGCAAGCGTGCGGAGCAGCTCATCAATGGCGTAACTAATATGGTAATCAACCGCTCCTTTTGGTTTTCGATGGTACGTGCCGCCATTACGGCCGGTATGGCGCAGGCCATGCCGCTAATCAGGGGCATTACCGAACGTCCGTTAAGGCCCACGGAACGCAATAGCCTATCGGTAAGGAAACTGATGCGCGCCATGTAGCCACTGTCTTCCAGCAAGGTAATGATGCCAAACAACAGTGCTATTTGCGGCACGAATATGACCACGCCGCCTATGCCCGCCAGCAAGCCATTGACCAGCAAATCGGCCCACCAGGTGGCGGGCAGCGCGGCGGCCACCTGCGTTTGCAGCCATGCGAAGCCGCCATCTATCCAATCCATGGGGTACGAGGCCAGCCAAAACACGCATTGGAACATGAGGAACAAAACCAAAAGCAAGATGAGATTGCCCCATACTCGGTGCAACAATATTTTGTCGAGTTCTTCGGAAAAAAGTTGCTTCCTCAACGGATTTTCTTCCACCACGGTACGCTTCATGATGCCGCCGATGCGTTCGTAACGTTGCATCACCTCCTCGGCCTGCGCCTTGCCCTTGGCAAACGACTGGAGGCTCAATACTTCATTGATGCGTTGTTGTTTTTCGCTGCCCAAAAACTGTATATGGTTGGCCCCGGAAGCTATATGCAGTGCGCCATACGCGCTATTGACCCCACTCAGTTCCTTGACGGCTTTTATGGCGGGCAATTGGTAGCTGGCATTGTCCACGAAATCGGGCTGCGGCATTTGCGCAGTTTCGGCTACCCGTTGCATGGTTTTTTTCAACTGCGCCAAGCCCTTGTTTTTTCTTGGGTTCACCACCACTACGGGCACGCCCATTTCCCGTTCCAAACCCTTTACGTCTATCGCCATGCCTTTCTTGCGGGCTATGTCCATCATGGTGAGCACTATGACGACGGGCGTTTTGAGGTCTATTATTTGCGAGCAGAAAAGCAGGTTGCGTTTCAGGTTGGCGGCATCGGCCACTACCAGCGTCAAGTCGGGTTTGTCTTTGCCGTTGGGGTCGAGCAGCACTTCGTAGGCCACGTATTCATCGGCACTTTTGGGGTAAAGGCTGTAGGTGCCCGGAAGGTCTGTTATCTTGGCCTGGAGGTCGGGGCTTATTTGCGCGCGGCCGGTTTTCTTGTCCACCGTAACGCCGGGAAAATTGCCCACCTTTTGGTTCAGTCCCGTAAGGGCATTGAACAAAGAACTCTTGCCACTGTTGGGGTTACCCGCTAAAGCTATTTTAAATATTGCCGACATTTTACGTAGCGGCGAAGATACCGTAAAATAAGCATGGGGCTTATTTGTCATTGGGAAAATGACAAAGCAAGCCCGCTTCGGTTAGTTGGGGCATTACCTTTTTTGAACCCCCGCACGAGTTTTGAAATAAAAAAAGGTAGCCAACACCAGGGTAGCTGTCAGTATGGAATACACTACCCAAGACATATCGTACTTCTTTTGCGGATAGAGTGTCACTAAAATCGTCCTGGTAGTATCTGTCAAAATCATCAATAATTGGGCAATGGCTATCAAGCCCATCACGTAACCAATGGAGGACATAGAACTTGTTTACCACAAAAAAAGCCACGTTCCGCACAAGCACGGTGAATACGTGTATTGCCCATAGTTCAAGGAAAAAGCTCTTTGCGCTATAATCGGTGGGTTTAAAGTCGGCATCGAAGGGAGGGTACTTGCGCCGGCACACCGCCATACACCGAACAAATGTTGGCAATGTCCAGCAGCCGAAACAGCACGGAGCAGATTACAATGGATTTTGGATTGATGATGTTTTTCAGCTGCATTTGATACTTGTGTTTTTTTGCCGATAGACGGCGGTATTGCCGTAGCGCACGCACTCCACAAGCCCCGGCGTTACTTTGCCGAATAGCGTACTGCTACTGCCCAAGGCATTGTTAATCAGAGATACCTTTTCGGAAACTTTGTCAACTTTTTAAAAGTTGACAAAGTTGGAAATCAAGCAAAAATAAATTTAGGTAGGCTCTACATATCTGTATAGGTATCTTAGTTTAACAATGCCGTTTTATACCCATCTTCTGTATAAAAAAACCTTAACCCCGGATTAGGAAAAATCCCCGCCGTCCAGCTCCGAAAATTTCTTTTTGCCGCGCAGAAAATAAGCAACAATGATGCTCTTGTGGTAAATGCCCGAATGGGTGCGTTCTTGTACCGATGGCTGTATGGCCTTGCGTTTGCGGTACCATTTGCCAAAGGCGAAAAAAAAACTCCAGTGTGCTTTTGCGATAGCGGCAATATTGCGCCACTGGCCTTGGGCCACGAATTGCGCCGCGGCTATGCCGTCCAGCACCAAGCGCCAAGGCAACAACCACATCAGTTTTGCCGTGCGTTCATTTTTCAGCAGCAACACCAAGCTGTTCCTGAAATTATAAAAGGTCTTTTGCGGACTGCCGTAGGAGATGATGCTGCCGCCTACATGAAACACCGTACTGGCGGGCACGTAACCAACAGTATATCCGGCGTTTTTCATGCGCCAACACACATCTACCTCTTCCATGTGCGCAAACAAATCGGGGTCGAGGCCGCCCAACTTGTTATACACCTCGGCGCGCACCACAAAACAACCGCCCGATGCCCAAAATACATTGCGCGCGTCGTCGTATTGGCCTTCATCTTTTTCGAGGGTAGCAAATATGCGGCCACGGCAAAACAAGTAGCCCCATTTGTCCATGTAGCCACCTGCCGCACCGGCATATTCAAAATATTCCCGGTCTTTGTAATAACGGATTTTGGGTTGGCAGGCCGCCATTTCCGGGTTGGCTTCCATGGCCCGGTGTATGGGCGCAAACCAGCCCGGCGTCACCTCAAAATCGGAACTGAGCAGTACGTAGTATTTGGCCGATATTTGTTTCAACCCTTCGGCGTAGCCCCAAGCGAAGCCATGATTTTCGGAGAGCCTTACCATCTTGACGGTAGGGAAATTGGCTTCGATGTACGCCACGGTATCGTCCGGCGAGGCATGGTCTATCAGCACCACATCGTACCGGCCTGCGGCTTGCGCCACGATGCCTGGCAAAAACAACTCGTGCCATTTGCGGCTGTTATAGCTTAAAATGACAACGGCCGTGTCGCTGCGGGCAACAATCATGAAAATGGAGGTGTGTTTACTTGGACTCGTACTCGGGGGCCAACAAAGAACTCTTGTTCACCGGTACATCGTCTGCGGGCTTGAAGCTGTGTGTCCACAAGCTATAGCAGCCCGCCCAGGCAAAAACGAAAATACCGAAGAAGCCCAAAAGGAAGAAAAACCTTGAGGAAGAGGGCTTAGAGGTTTCAATATCCAGTTCGTCGTCTATCAGATGTGTGTTTCCCATTGGAAAAGTTGATTGCTGTTGAGGCAACAAAAGTAATGGAAAATAACAAAAAAACGAAGATTTGGGAATAAATGTGCGCGGAGTTGTTGGGCAGCAGAGGTGTGTTTTTGCCTGTGTTTTCGAAAAATTTGGTTGTTTGTGGAAGGGGGTATTTTTGGGCGTTGGCGGCAACTTTGCGGACGACCATCGAAACATAACGGTATGCCAAACAACAAGGGCCTTGGCCTGACAAGAATTGGGTCTTTCTATGACGGCAACTATTTTCTTTCAATTTGCCATTGCAAAGATTTTTGAATGTGGTTCCGCTGGTTGCTGCGGGCTTGGTATATCCATTTTTGAAACAATGGTGCAAAAAAGTAAATCTTTATAAGAGCCTGTTTAAAATTCATTCGTTCGTTTCCTTATGGCTCTTTTCGGCGAAAAACTTCGTTGATTTTTTCGACATAGTGCCGGCTATGTCTGCAAAATTCGCCTCGTTTTCGCTCGAAAATAGCCTATAAGAAATTCTAACAATAAAATTTAAACAGGCTCTAATTCACTTTTGTATTACAAAAACTAAGTAGTCCAATAATACCCATATTCCCGCCAGCACTCCCGGCTATCCCCTTCGGGGATGGCCGGGAGTGGGGCTAAAAAATCGGACTATTTTTGAAAACAAACAGTATGAATCTGTTCGTCGAACTGCCGTGCGGCCAATCGTCAAAAATTACATGCCCGGATGGCCGCCGCCACCTGGCATTCCGCCACCGCCGGGCGGCGGACCCATTTCGCCATCGGGCCTGCGGTCACGGTCTTGGCTTTCTGCATCTTTCATGCTGGCGCCGCCTTTGAAGAAGCGTAGGTTGTACGTAAAGGTCAACAAGAAGTATTGTTGCAGCACATTGTTGCGGGTGTATTGGGTATAGGTTTCCGTAACCGAGGTAGATATGCTGTTGTTTTGCTTCAACAAGTCGAATACGGACAATTTTATTTCCCCCGTGCGTTTCTTGAATAGTTTTTTGGCCACGGCCATATTCCACAACAAATAGTTTTGGTTGTAGCCCGAGGCCAAACCGAGGTAATACTGATGGTTCAATTCCGTATTGAACACTATTCCTTTCCAAAAGATGATGTTGACCCCAAGCCGGGTAGATTGGTTCCAGAAATTGCTGTTTGAGGTAGTGCTGATAGTGTTGCGGATGACCGTGTAGTTGCCGTTGGAAGACAAGGTAAAGTCTATGTTTTCGCTTATGTTGCTGCTCAATACCGCACCTATGCCGAGCGTAGTATTGTTGGCCACATTCTTGTTGCCGTTAATCATGCCCGGGGTAGCCGACAGGTTGGCCGAAGCATTGATGTTGATGTTCGATTTAATGCCCGTCAACGGCTTGCCAAATGTGGCAAAACCGTTGAGGCTGTACTGTCCGCTTAGGTTTTCGGGTTTGGTTATCTGGCCGCCTGCCGGCAGCACCACGCCATTTATGGTAGTGGTGTCGGCCACTATGTCGGTGCTGTTGCCTATGTAATTTTGGTTTACGCTACCGCCCAGCATGGCAAAGAAAGTGGTATTGTGTTCTGCATTGGTACTGTTGTAGCGCGCCACCAAGTTATGCTGGTACGTTTGTTTCAGCGTGGGGTTGCCAATGGTCAACTGCGTTGGGTTCGAGTTGTTCACCACGTCTTGCAATTGGCTTACCGAAGGTGCGTCGGTACTGGTTCGGTAGAAAACCCTCAGGTTTTTCTTCTTGGAAAAACGGTATTGGAACCTTAGGTTGGGCAGGAGGTTGGCAAAGGTTCTGTTGATATTGCTGGCATAGGGCAATACCCTGTCGTTGTTCAACTGCGCGCTTTGGAAATCCACGCCCAAATTGAAATTGTAGAAAGTGTCGCTGTACCTGTACGTAAGGCCGGCTTTGTGGGTGAGGTAGTCGGTAGTGAACTTGTTGCTTAAAGCCGTGTCGAAATCGCTGTATCGGCCATCGGCATAGTCAAAATTATAGGTGCGCTTGTCGCTTTGGCTTTCTTGGTAACGCAAGCCATACTGAATTTGCAAAAAACTTTTTTTGGACAAGGGTTCGGTATAATTCACATTTGAATTTATGTTCCAACCGTTGGAGGTGTTTACCGATTGCTGGTCGGTGGTATCGCCGGTAGATTGTTCGCCGGTTACCAATGCGTTGAGCATCGAGTTGGCATCGTTGCTGTTGTAGCCGCCATTGGCCCATATAGAAAACGTCCTGCCTTGTTTCTTGAATTTATGCTTGTACAGGAACATGGAAGTAAGGTTGCTGCCCGTGCGGTCGTTGCCGTTGGCCGATACGGATTCGTTGTTCTGCACATCGTCCAAGAATGTTTGGCTTGTGGTATTGCCGTTGCTGTTATTTTTTTGAAAAGACAAAGAGGGCACGAACTCTATGCTGTTCATCGAATCGATATTGTAGTTGAACCGTAAATTGAACCGGTGGTTGGTATTATTGGTAATGGTATTGCTTGTTGCATCTATTACCCTTCCCGAAGTGGGGTAGATTTGGGTGGACTCCTGTTTGTTGGTGTTTTTGCTGTCATTGAAAAAATAGCTGCCGGTTACGTCTATTTTGGTGCCCCATTTGTCGGAATAGTTTAAACCTATGGCCGAGGTGCGCGATATGCCGCTGGACTGCCCGGTCATGGAACTGCTGCTGCTGCCACCGCTCCTACGACCGCCGCTACTGCCACCGCTTGCGCCCACCAAGTCTTGCGAAGAAAAATTTTGTTGGTTGATATTGTTCGACTGGCTTATGAGGCTTATGCGCCTGTTGCCGCCAAAGAAATTTACATTAGCCCCAAGGGTATATTTTTTGTCCAAATCATTGTTTTCGTCTTTGGTGCCATCGGTGCCGCCGCCGGCATATACCTTGCCGAATACCCCTTGGCGGCGATTGGCTTTGGTTACTATGTTGATTGTTTTCGAGGTATTGCCGTCGTCGAAGCCGGTAAACTGCGATTGCTCGCTTTTTTCATCGTAAACCTGTATCTTATCCACAACTTCCGCGGGCAGGTTTTTCAAAGATGCGTTGGCATCATCGCCGAAGAAAGGCTTGCCATCTACCAATACCTTGGCCACCGTTTCGCCTTGTGCTTTTGGCGTGCCCGAACTCAAGTCGATACCGGGCATTTTCCTGACCAAATCTTCGGTGGTGGCGTCGGGGTTTACCTTGTAGCTGCCGGCATTGTACTCTGTCGTATCCTGGTTTTGCCTTACCGGGGATGCCTGCTCCACTATCTTCACTTCGTTCAACCTATTCGTTTTTGCCTTGGCCAGTTTCACCGTACCCAGATTGGTATTTGCGTTGAGGCCAAGGGTTTTTACCCAGTCGCCAAATCCGAGGTAGGACACGGTAATGCTGTAATGCCCCCGGGACAATCCCCCTACCTTGAATTTTCCATTGTCGTCTGTCGTAGTGCCGCCAACGTAAGTAGTGTTCGCGCTGTCGCGCAGGGTAACGGAGGCTCCTATCAGTGCTTCGCCCAGGTTGTCGGTAACGGTACCGGAAATATCCAAACCGCCGGTTTGTCCAAATGCAACCGGGACACACAGTGCAAGCAGCAGCAAGGTGGCAAGCGGGGTAAATATGCGCATAAATTGGTTTTTCTTGAAACGGCGTTGGACAAGATGAACCGACGTAAGTTTAACGGATGTTTAAAAAATAGCGAAAGGCATACCTATTTATGTAGTTACCTTAGCGGCCTTATTTTAATGGCTACTACAATTTACGATACTACTACCGAAGCCCGAAAAACCGCCATGCTGGCGGCTCCCGTCATTTTGGGCGAGCTGGCGCAAATGGCTTTGCACCTTATGGATACGGCCATGGTGGGCGCACTTGGCTACAAGGAGCTTGCCGCGGCTTCTTTGGTATTGAGCGTTATGAACATTCCGTTTGTAGCAGGAATCGGCATTACGATAGCCGTGTCGCAAATGGTTTCCATGTGGCATGGCCGCAGGGACAGCCCCAAGGTGAGCCATTACCTTTTTAACGGTTTCTTTTTATGTGCTTTTTCGGCAATCGTCATTGCCTTATTGCTCGAATGGGGCATGGGCATTTTGCATCATTTAGGGCAAGATGAATTTGTGGTTGGCCTGGCTGTCCCGTTCATGAGGCTCATGGGCTGGTCGGTGATACCCATGATTTTGTTCATGGCATTGAAACAATTTGCCGATGGGCTGGAATATACGCGCACGGCCATGGCATTGTCGTTGGCGGCACTTCCGGTAAATGCGCTGCTCAATTGGTTGTTGATATTTGGCAACTTTAATTGTCCTGCCTTGGGTTTGGCCGGTGCCGGGTGGGCCACGCTGACAACCCGGTGCCTCATGTTTATCATCATGTTGGCCGTAATCATGTCGCACAAAACCTTTAGGCGGTATGTATATTTGGGCAGCAGGCACTGGCGGTTGAAATGGCATACGCTTAAAGAATTATTGCGCATAGGTGTTCCCAGCAGCCTACAAATTAGCATGGAAGCGGGGGCCTTCGCCGTTTCGGGCATCATAATAGGCACCATAAGCCCCATGGCGCAGGCCGCCCACCAGATAGCGCTTAGTTGTGCGGCGTTCACCTTCATGGTGTCCATGGGCTTGGCCCAGGCGGGCAGCATACGCACCAGCAACGCCTTTGGCCGCGGCGACTGGCGGCACATTAAGGTTATAGGCAAAAGTGCCTACCTGTTGGCTTTGGGCTATGGCGTGTTTTGTGCGTTGTTTTTCGGGCTTTTCCGTTACCGCTTGCCCGAATTGTTCAATAGCAACCCCGAGGTCGTTTCCATGAGCGGCGGCCTTTTGTTGTTTGCTGCCGTGTTCCAGATATCGGATGCCACGCAGGCCGTTGGCTCGGCTTTGCTGCGCGGGGTCAAAGACGTAAAGGTGCCTACGCTTTTCGTGGCCATTGCCTATTGGGGCATTTGTTTGCCGCTGGGTTATTTTTTGGCAAAAAAAATGGACATGGGCGCGGGGGGCATGTGGCTGGGCTTCATCGTGGGGCTTACTTGCGCATCGGTGCTTTTCGTGGTGCGGTTTTCCAAAAACAATAATCCGGCATCACGAGAAATTACCTTTGGTAAAAAAGTGTTGGACTTCGTACAGACAACACCAACACCGGTTGACGAAGTAAAAGCATCATCAAAATTAGGAGACAAAGAAATTGTAGAAGTGAAATTTATCTACGACAAACTTTTATTGATTTCAAAAGACGATTGGGAACGAATTATAGACGTAGCCAGCCAAACAAAAGTATTTGACAAGCTTGAATTGGCCAACGTAAAAACGGTTCAAACCGCATTAGCCAAAAAGGAAAAAACCAAAGAACAAGCGTTGATTCGGGCTTATGAATCATTGGGAAAATTGAAGAAGTTTGGAATTAAAATATAATGAGATTACCTGTTGTGCATTTAGGCTAAGTTGATTTTCAGTTTGTTTAAACTTCTA
>JASGFI010000009.1:0-38200 GCA_047605615.1 Edaphocola sp.
CGGCTTTGATGGTTTCGTAATAATACTGTTGGGAAAATTTCCCGCCAAAATCGTAATTCCTCCTTTCGCAAATGGCCAAGACTATCTTGCTTGCAGGTATCGCCACCACTTCGCCCGTCTTGTTTGTCGGCACCTCAAAGAGCGCAACGCCGTTTACCGCTTTCGCATAGGCTTTGATATTGGCCAAGAACTTCAACGTATCGGCTACGCGTAGCCCGAGGAAACATTGGCACACATACACGTCCCTGATGCGCCCCATGCCGGCAGTTTGGCCCAAGTCCAAGGCTACCATGGCTTTTATCGTTGGGATGTCGGTAAAGACGGCGGTGGTTATTTCGCCACCGGCACGGATGCCGAAGCCGTCGTACGTCATTTTCCCCTCGCCGTGCATCCGCCTGACAAAGGCTTTCAGTACGCTCAAAATGTTGCCTATCGTGTTTTTTGCATAGCCGTCGTGAAGCAGGTACAATTGGTAGTCTTGGCACCATTTAAGGTTGATTTCGTCCAACGGCATATCGCCGTGGATGTAATCCCTGAAGCCGTTCATTTTGCTTTTCCAGTTGCGGATGGACGAGGCGTTGTAATAATCGCCGTCGGGCGTAAGGATGGTTTTATTCTGCATCCCGTCAATAAGGGTTTGCATTTCTTCAAAAAAATAATAAGTTTGCATCGCTTTTAGTTTTTGTTAGGCCAAAAATTTGAGCAGCCCCCGAGCCTTGCCGGGCGTTGACGGGGCTTTTTTTTTTTATTCATAAAAGTGAAGTCCACTTTTTTACGATTTCATCTTCTCTTTTCAGTCTGTTTTTTTCTAAAATATGTTCTTTGGTGTAGTAGAAAAAGTCGTTACTCATCGTGATATTTCCTTCCCAATCGCAAAGCAAAATTCTTTTTACCATATACTTACACGCTCTCACATCGTCTGTGTCGCCAAACCTGCTCCATTGATATTCAAACATTTTTTTTAAATCCGGGTGAATTGATTCAAGTAAAAAATCCTTGTAATCTTTCCACGTTTTGAAATTCTGCGGAAGTTCTTTGATGGAATACATCAGATTTTCCTTCCCGTAAATGGCTGCGGTATGAACACCTTGCAACCTCTTTTCCAACTTATCGTAAGTTTCCGGTTCGAGTTCCTGCAAATCGGCAAGACACCGGAACGCCTTTTCGTGGACTAAATTGGAAACCCTGAAAGTTTTGAGGTTTCCGCCAAGCATATACATTTTGTCATACACCTTGTTGTATTTCAGATTGTTTTCAATCAGATATTTCCACACATCGGTATATTTCCAGTCGATAATCGGATAGGCTTTGTGCGGTTCATTTTTTCTTCTCAGCCAAAACAAATCGCTGTCTTCGCCAAACATCACAAATCTTCTGTCGGGGCTTTCCTCTGCCCTCAATCCGATGATTGAAACGCTTTTGCCCGGCAACTGCCTTAAATTTTGTCCGTGCCACAAATTGAATTTGTAAAACCGCTTCGGATATTTTTTGTCGATTTTGTGAATGGCAATCGGGTGTTTTTCTCTCACCCATTCTTCGCCCTCGCCCCAAGCCCAAAGAAACAATTGCTGATGGCTTGCCGCGTTGGTCATAAAAATAGGCACTTGATACCACATTGGAATTACGTTTGGTTGCGACATTGCCCACTCCACAAAATCAATCGTCCCCTGATATTCCGCTTCCTGGTCTTGAAAATAGAGAATGAATTTCCGGTTGCGCTTAACGGCTTCTTCATTGATTAAATGAAACAATGCCGTGCTGTCTTTTCCGCCGGAAAATGACAGGGAAATATTGTCGTAATTATCGAAAAGCAAACCAATTCTTTTCCTTACCGCTGTTAGAACGTCTTCCGTTCCTCTGATTACAGTTCTTCCCATAATTATCTGACAATTATCTTCCCTATATAAATGTGTTCCAACAGACAAGCCAACCGCTTTTTATTGAGTTCTGTTCCGACAAACTTTTTACCGTATTTGTTGGCGTAAAATCCTACCAAACCCTTTCCCATACACAAATCGCCGATGCAATCGAAATCTAAATTTTTACAGACGTATTCAATCGCTTTTTCTTCGTCCATAAAAGGAATTTCAAAATCATTTTCTTCCAAAGAAGCATGCAGAATGTAGCATTTATTTTTTTCGTTACCGTAGTAATAAGAAACAAACTCTTTGATGTTTGTCCCGTAACGCTCATTGAGACGGTTGAAAATCGTTTCGTTATTCGATTTGAACGTTTCAATGAAAAGATGCTTGGGATTGATTTCGTCAATCAACTCGAAAAGACGATTGTTAAAAGCAATAATTGAATCTCTTTTTGCTAAATCTGCTTTTGTATAAAAACTTTTCAGATTGCTGTCATTGCATGGTGGGTCTATAAACAAGCAGTCCGCCTGTTTCATAAATTCCGGCAATTCGTCAAAAATATCGTGAACTTTTACGATACCTGTTCCGATTTTGATTTCTCCCAGCATATCGTATTTTTCGTAAAAATTTCTGTATTCAAACTTTTTCATATCAATCAATTTCTTCGTTAATATCTTCGCCGGCTTCTATGATTTGCCGTTCGATGGAATACGGAACGCCTTTGATTTCGGAAGCAATGCCTTTTAATCCAATCAGTCGCTGCACTTCTTCCAAAGTCATTCCGAGTTCTTTCATTATTTTGATTTCGTCCCAACCTTGTTTCAACATTCCAACCAGAGATGCCTGTAATTCCACTTCGTGTTTTCCCCTCGCTCGGTTGTGGCGGATGGTGGAAGCCATTCGGTCGGAAATATCTTTCTCAATTACCGAAACCGGAAGACAGCCGTTTTCACGCTCGAAAATATTCTTGTAACGGAGCATAATTGTATAGCGGTGGAAGCCGTCCACGATTACATACTTATCCCTGTCTTTGTCGTAAAAACAGACTACCGGCATTGTGTAGCCGTCTGATTTTATGCTTTGGTAAAGCAAATCCATTTCTCTTTTTGCAACGTGATTGGGGTTGTAATCGTTTGCTTCGATTTTGTCTATTGGTACAGCAATTACGTTGTACACCGGGCTTTTAAATTTGTTATTCATAGTTCTGATTTTTCATATTCTTCAAGTGTGTAAAATTCAATGCCTGTATAACAATCTGGCTCAATGCCACGAGTTAAGGTGTCAAAGGCTTCTCTTGTTATGGCGGTAATTTCAAACGCCTTTCCTCCAACTTCAAAGACTATATAACGCATCCAAAATTCAACTGGGCAATCTGGAGGAAATACCAGCTTAATAAAAATTCTCGCTTTGTGCTTTGCGTTTTTCCTGAAATATAATTTTTTTAAATAATCTCATTCTTGCACCGCAATATGATAGCCCAGCTTCAAAAAAGTAATCATCTGTGCGTTTCGGATATTTAACTTCTCTCATAATACTTTTTTTAATTGTTCTCTACTAATTTTTTTGAAATACTCATTCATTCCGACTTTTTTCTGAATGTTTTTGTCGATGAGGTTTTCCAGACCGACATCGCCTGTCAGTTTTAAAACTCGCACATTTTCGGTTGTGGTAATCCGGAAGTTCCGAGCCATTGCCTGATTGAGCAGGTTCAAATCCCAAATCTTATCAAACATTACCATATTAGGTAGGTAGGGTAAGTTATGCCCGTAGCTGTCTTGTTGATAGCTCAAAACCGTTGCTTTCGGAAAACGCTTCCTACATTCCTCACGGCTGCGGATATACTTGCAGAAAATGATTGTTTTTTCTTCCGGCACGGTTTCAAACCATTCTTTGACGGCTTCAAACTTTTCTTCCGTGCAACTGTATTCGTGCTGCATTTTCTGTGTCATTTCCAAGAAAATATTGTTGTTCATAAATTGCAGCATTTCGTTATCGAGATATTTTTCTTTCAGATGCTTGTAAAGCTCGCGGCTTTCAGCGTCTAACCGGTATCGCTTCTCTTCAAAAATCCTTTCGATGTTGAAATTCACATCGCACTCATACACATACTCGCCAATCAAAGAATACAGGAAGTCGATGTTTGCGTAGCCGGTAATGAATTCCTTTGTGTATTCCTTGTATCTGCCGGGATTTGTCTTTGTGATTCTTGTGTATTCGCAAAACGTATCCTTGAACTCGGCAAAATCCATATTCAGGATTTTTGGGCTGAGAAACTGGATTTGCGGATAAATATCCAGCAAGTCCTTGGTTATCGGTTCGCCGTTCAAAATCAATTTATAGTCTGCCATCGCCCCGAGTTCCAGCAGTCGCTTGGTGCGTTTGGCATTGATGTTTTTGATTTTGATGCTCTCGTCCACGATGATAAAAACACGCCACGCTTCGGAAATTTTGCGGAACAGCTGCAAATACTGGCGGTCGCTTGCCTGTATGGTTTCAACGCCGATAAAAACAGTTTCTTTGGCGTTGAAACCGCCCCATTTTTCCACTTCCGCAGTAATCGGCTGTATGCTTTCGTCCACCGGTTTGATGATGCGGAGCGGGGCAACGTAAACGACCAAATCAATCGGCTCGGTTACGGCATTGACCAACTCGACGGCGACACGGGTTTTGCCCGTTCCCATTTTCATAAACAAAGCCCCCACCTTGTAATTAAGGAGCTTTGTTTTTGCGGATTGTTGTTGTGGTTGGAGGTTCATTTTAGTTTACTTACAAACATTGGAATTGGTCTATAATCTCTAACTATTCCACCTATTGCTTTCGCATTGGCGTAAATTGGATTTTTGCGGGAAGCAAAACCAATATGATTCCACTTTTTGAAAACCCTATCCGCAAAATGCTTGACTACTTCATATTGCTCGTGCATTTCCATTTTTGAAACTTTCTCGTCCACCTCTACAATAGTTGCATATCCGCCTGGAATGCAAGCATATTGAATTAAGAAAATATTATTGCCCATAATTAATCTATACGTTTAATTAAACCATTTTCCCCTCTGTTTCTACAAACAATTACCTGTTTGACATCGCCTATTCGCATATCGAGAATGTCGTCTAACTGCTCTTGTAGCGAATACGCCACCTCTGTATCCTCGTTTAGAATATCATTAAGGGATATGCTAATATCAAAGGCTAATTCCATTTCAAAACCGACTATTCGGTATCTTCTTTTGCTATCTATTTTCATCTTTCTAAATCTTTAATGTTGTTAGTTAATATTGGTTGTTTTGGTTCTGGGGTGTGTTTTTCGATAGTTTGGCAAGGGACAATATCAAATCTTTCTTTTAAGCCGTCTGTGCCTATTCCTTTAAACAATTCATCTATGTTTATTTCAAGTTTTAGATTGGCAAACCAGGTCGGCATTACCGCCCAAGCGTGGCGGTCGTTGCCTGCTACCATCAAATCCCAGCAATATTTTTTGGGTATCCACAATGTGTTGTGTTTTCGGTATTCAAGGCGGTAAGCCTTGTCCGTTTCGGCAAGGTATTTGCTGAAACGGATTTTGACTTTCGTGATTTCCATTAGTTGACGATTTCGAGTTTGGCATAAGCGGTAACCATTTTTTTAAATCCAAATTCCGCATTGTCAAACAGCACCTCTACCGTTTTGTCGCCTTGATTTATGACAGAACCTAATCCAAATTTTGAGTGCTTTACCCTTACGGCATTTTCCGGAACAGCAACCGCTTGCTTCTTTTCGTTTTCAACGGTTAAAGCCTTAGCGGCTTCTGCTTTTTTTTCAAATTCAATTCTTCTTTTTTCTTCATCTTCCTCATACTTTTCTTCTTTTTCTTTTAGCTCCTTAAATATTTCCAAAAAGCCCTTTTCCCCCTCTTTTGCCATCCTAAAATAACCGGAACGGTCCCAAAATATCGTTGCCGTTATTTTGTCTGGATGTATCCCCGAATTTGATATTTCTGAAAGTACCGCTTCGTAAGTCTTTTTGTTAAATGATATTTCATCCCCCCTGTTCAATTTGTCGAAAGTTGTCATACTGGCTTCAATTTCTTCCAATCGCTCAACTTCTTTTTCAAAATCTGAAATGGGCATTTCTACATACTTGTCAAAATCTGCGCAGTTGCCCAATTCCTTTTCTGCTTCTTTTTGTGTTCGGTAAGTTTGGCTGCGGTGCAATCCGCATTTCTTGCCCGCACAGTCCAAATAGTTGCCCTCTTTATCTGCCATTATGTAGATGGTATCAGACAACGCTGCTTCTATTTGGTTCTCAACGTATGCAGTTACTTTATCTTCTTGAGATTTGCACCATTCCCAAGGTTGCGACGGGCATTCCACTTTGCAGCTTACTTTGAACGCCCCGTTTTCGTCTTGCCAGACGAAAGTTTTAGTGGTCATCTTTTTGGTGTTGTGGCCTTCATCCAAGTAGATGCGTTTGAGGTCGCCTTTAATCCAAAGGTTGCCGTTTAGCTTTTCTGCCAGTTGCTCGATTGTGATGTTTTTCATTTTGTTTGAATTTTAGTTTTTGTTAGACCGTTTGATTATACTATACTGCAAATATATACCATAATGGTTTACCAACAAAATATTTCCCAAACTTTTTTTCAAAAAAAAAATCGCCTGCCACCCCTTGCAGCGCAAGCCCCGACAGGGTGGCCCCCTTGCACATAAAAAACCCCACCGTAGAAACGGCGGGGAAAAAACACGAGTCCATGCTTGCCTAAAAAAAATGTTGCGGGAGCCGGATTCGAACCGGCGACCCGCGGGTAATGAGCCCGCCGCGCTGCCACTGCGCCATCCCGCTGTACCTTTTGTGCTTTATATGCCCAAATTCTGCCGGTAAGTGGCCAACAGGTCGCTGCCGTCCACCTTGAAGATATTGGCCTCCACGTCCACCTCCGCAATGGCTTCGCCGTTTACCTCCAAGCGCACGTAAGTGCATCCGTAGCTGGTTTCCAACTCCACGTTGTCGTGTTGCTGGAAGTTGCCCAAGGGGAAATTCTTGGGGTTGATGGTCAGGAACACCGTTGCCGGCACCTGGCCCACCCGGCTGCCGCCCTGATATTCTTCCAACGACCCCCGCACCTGCACCCGCAAAGCCTGGAAGGGGTTGGCCATTTTCTTCAAGAACTCGGGGTAAAAGGAAGTCCACTTTATCGTCCCTTCCATTTTGTCGATTCCCGAATAGTACTCTACCGTACCATTCAACCCCAACGCCTTGTGTTCGCTTTGCTTGAAGGCCACGGTGGGGCAGTTGAACGTTTCCACCCTGCCCAGCAGCGAACCCCCGTCTATATATATGTTGGCATTGGTGAGCCTGCCTATGGTTATCTTTTGTGCCATTTTTCGTTACGATAATGTGGTTAAATACTCGATGTTGATGTAGGAGTTGAAGGTGATGCGCTCTGCGGGCGTTGGCGGCATGAAGTCTATGTGGAAGGTCACGTGCCCCGCCGCAAGTTCCGTGGCCGGGTTGTCGCTTTTCAAATACTTGCAAGTGCCGTCTATCAATGCACCGCGCCCCACCAGGGTGCGGATGAAGGCGTTCACGCTCTCGCGCACGGTGTCTATCCAACCCTGCGTTATGGGCTGGTCTATCAGTTGCAGGCACGCCTGCTCCACGCTGTCGTGAATAGTGTCGGCCACCCGGCGCACGCAAATGAAATTGTCCGGCTCGGTGTTGCCCGGGTAGGCCGCCGAACGGTTGCCCCAGGTGCGTATGCCGCTGCCGTAGGTGTTCAATATGGTGGTTATGCCCGCGGCGTTCAGCGTGTTGGCATCGGTGCTTGCATCGTTGATCGCGCCCGAAATGTTCACCTCCGCGCCGGTAATGCCCTTTATCTCGTGGTTGCTGTCGCTCCACCAATACCCCTCGTCGTTGTCCACCTTGGCGCGTATGCCCGCCTTGAAGGCCGAGTAGGGGAAGGTTACGTCGCTGTCCGTGTCGGCATCGTACCATTTCAGTTCCGGGTACAGCAACTCCGTCCTCTTGCTGCTGGTGTAGAAATTGATGGTGCCGGAAGGCCCGCGCCCGGCAATGGCCGTAGCCACGCTGGTGCCGGCGGGGGCATCCAAATAGGTTATCGCCCTGTATTGCTCCGCGTATGTTGTCAGCTCCGTGGCCACGGCGGCAAGGCTGGAGAAAGTGGGTGCAATCAATATCTTTGGGTTGTAGCCAAACAGGTTGAAGGACAAGTCCCAACACTTCATGCCCGTGCGCGCATCGGTGGCGGCATCCACGGCACCGATTACGGTGCTTGCCGTCACGGCGGCCCCGTCCAGCTTCTTGTAGCTGAATTTCAGCACCGTGCCGTTGGCTATGAGGTTGCTTATGGTCTTGAAGTTGCCGAAATCGTCGATGCTGTAATCCGTACCGGACACGTAAGTCACGGCCACGCCGGAACCGTCGGTGATGGTGACGGTGCCTATGGGTGCCGCGCCCAGCTTCAGCTTGCCATCGGCCACCGTAAGGGTTTCGTCCGTCACCTGTGCGGTGTGCGCGTCCGCGTCGAACACGTTCACCACTATCACCGTGCCCGCCCCCTGCTTGAAGATGGCATCCAGCGACTGCGGTATGGAGAAGCCCGGCAACTTGCTGCCGAACTGCGCCGCATCGGTGTCGGAAACTACCAAGGTGGGTTCATTTACGGGGCCGGTGGGCGCAATGCCCACCAAGCCTATCACGGCGGTCTTCACCGTGCTTATGGTGCGCGCGCCGGAACTCTGTTCTATCGTTTCGACGCCATGCAAGAATGATACTGCCATTTTTATTTGGTTTTCTTTTGTTCGTTGGTGTTTTTTGCCGCCGGTTGGGTTTCCACCTCCACCAGCAACCCTTTGGCCACGAGGCTGCACACGTGCATGTCGCCCTCCCATAGTGTCACCACTTCGTTCGGCACTAATGCCATGCCCGCCGCCGCGCTCCTATTCTTGCCCAGGTATTTGTATGTTTTCATCGGTAGTCAATTTTGTTGGGTCGTAATAAATTTCTTCGTCCGCCACCTGTTCGCCGGGCAATGGAAAATCCAAGTCTTGCACGCGCAAGGACGTACAGGCAAAAGTTATATCGTGCTCCCATATATCGTTTTGGTAGCCGCCAAACGAATGTTTGGCATACATCATGCTGCCGCAATCCTGCGGACGGTAGCCCACGAGGCTTGCCTTTACCAACTCGCTTATGGCGTACACCCCATACTGGCCCCGCAACAGGCGCGCCTGTACCACCACGTTGAACGTCAGCGTAACGTGGTGGCTCGCCTCGCCCACGCTTTGGTTGCCTCCGGGCTTCTCTCCCTCGAACACCACCGTCACCAAGCCCTTTTGCTGGGGCGTGCGGTAATCGGCCGGCGCATCGGGCAGCACCACCGCGGAGGCCACGGCGGCAAAGCCTTCATGGGTATTCAGCCGCGCCGCCAGTTCGTTTTCTATCGCTTCGTAGTTCATGGGTCGTTGGCCTTGTCAAGTATCGCCACGTAGGTGTTGCCGTCCTTGGAGTAGCCGTAGCCGTCTTGCAGGCTTACTTTATATACGTAATAATATTGCCCTTCCACTTCCACCAAGGCCAATTTGCTTTGTCCGGCCTCTTCGTACAGGCCAGGCCAGTCGCCGCCCCTGTACTCCAGCGAGGGGCGGCCAAAAGTATAGTCGTGGTTGGCCACTTGCTCTTCCTTGCCGGGCCGGTTGAACAATACCCGTGCTTTTACCGGCTCGTCCACCGGGCTGCCGCCCGGGTGCCAATACGCATCGTAGCCCATTGCCCGCGCCACCACGTCGAAGGCGGTATCCCGCAGGCCGTCGAAGATGTTAGAAGCCATTGGTCAAGCCCACGGTTACGGTAGTGTCGGCTGATGCGGCAGCGGCAAAGGCCAGCCCCATCAGCGTGTTGCCGCTGGCCGTGGTGGTGGCCACGGCATTGGTGGCATCGTAATAAACTTTTGCGCCCAAGGTGATGGCACCGGTACCCTTTGGCAGGGTGTACACGCCGGAGAGCGCCACGGTGCGCAGGTTCTCGCCATCGCCATCGCTCACCGCCACGCCCACCATGTTGCCCAGCACCACCACGTCGCCGCCGCTAACGGTGGCATCCAGTACCGTGTCTATGGACTTTCCGGTTGAAACTAAATTTTGCATTTTCGTTTAAATATTGTCGTTTATGAAAATAAATTATGCACCGGGGTTTTTGTACCAACCTTGGTAGCCCCATACCTTGGCGTCGAAGAACAACTTGCCCTTCACTTCCAACGCATCGGTGTTGAAGTTGTATTGGCTTTCGGTCTTCAGCCCTTCTTCCCCATTGAGGTAGGCATATACGAGGCCGTCCACGGTAGAGGTGGCCGGGTCGGCGGCTATGTACCACGCCTTGGTGTCCGTAAGCATGTCGCTCACGATTACTTGCAGGCTCCCCGCAAATATGTTCACGTCGCCGGTGGTGGTGGCCAGTACCGCCGATAGCAATTTTTGCGCGGTGGTTTCCAAGTCGGGCGGCACTATCAGGTACTTTGGCTTCAGCCCAAGCGGCAGCTTGCCGCCGGGTGTTACCTGCCTGCGTATGGCCAGCCTTGCCGCGCTCAAAGTGGTTTCGGATATTGCGCCGCCGCTGCTTGCAAGGTTCGAATGGGAGGCATGGAACAATGCCACGCCATCCGGAGCCTTGGAGTTACTGATGAGCAAATTCCAAACTTTGTTGGCCTCGAACATGCGCGCGCCTTGCGCCATCAGCATGGGCAAGCGGGTGAATACCCCCAGGTCGTCGTTGGCGATGGCTATGTCGCTGATACTGTACTTGCTGCCGAACTTGCGGACCCTTACGGTAGCACTCTCGTCCTGCAACAAAAGGGCTTCCTTGTATTCGCCGCCTTCGGGTATCTCGGAAAAAGTAACGGCACCGTCCACTTTCACGCCTGTTTTTTCGCGGAAGTCGGTAACGCTCTCGCGGCGGCCCAGCACTTTCCATTCCGGCTCCACGCCTTGGTAAAAGCCGCGTAGCGAACGGTTGAAGGCCGACATGAGCAATACCGGGAAATCGGTGGTGGCCAAGGCACGCTTGGCTATCTCTTGTTCGCCCATCAGCGAAGTGTTGACACCCGAGGCGCGCAGCCTGTCCTTGGCCAGGTCTATCATGCGGGTGTTGGCAAAGGCTTTCGCCTTTTCGTTGCCCTTTATCTCGTCAAGCCCCGCCACGCCCGCACGGACGGCCAGGCCTGTTTCCATCGCCGCACGCGTTTGGTCGGCTTCGTCCGCGCCGGTCACGCTCGCATTGGTAGGCGGCGGCGTTTGCCGCTTGGCCACTTCGTCTATGATGGCCGCGCGGGCTTCTTCCACCGGGATGCCTCCGCTTATGAGGGTGGCCGAAAATTCGATGGGCAAGCCCGCCCTCGCGCAACTGTCCATTATGGCGGCCACGCGGGTGCGTTCGGCACTTGCGCCTTCGCCCCGGGCGGCCACCGCATCCATTGCAGGCTGCGTAACTGTCGTGGCGGCGCCTTCTTGGCCGCGCACTTCTTGGCTTTCTTCCATTGTTATTAAAGTTAAAGTATTGTCGTTGCTGTTTGCCGCCCTCGTGCCGCTGTTATGGTCGGCAGGCACGGGCACAAAGGATATTTCGGCAGGCATCCACCTCGTGGCCCGGTATTGTTCCTTGTCGGTATCGGCACCGGTAACGGTGTATTCCTGCACCGTGTAGCCCACGCTCACGTTGCGGATGATACCGCCCGCTATGTCGTCTATTATGGGTTTCAGGTCTTCGCGGGGCGAGAGGCGCAACAGGGCGCGGGCTTCTTTCTTGGCCTCGTCCACCCATGCCTTCTCCACCACGCCCATGATGTCGGCCAGCTCGTAGCGACCGTGCGTGTCCAACACCGGGGCACCGGCTTCCAGACGCGACATGTCTATGGCTTTGTCGGAGATTTCCAGCACTTCGGTTATCCGACCGCCCAGGTCCCAGTTATACATGGATACCGGCGTTTCGGTTGCGAACACCACTTCCACGGTGCGCGCTTCGGGGTCGAAGCTGCCGCCGTCTATCGCCGCCTGCGAACGCATGGTGCCGGATGCTTTGATTGTCCTTTTTCTCATTGCCGCCCAAAATTCCGGCAATGACAAAAAAAAACACTTGCTATCTGCTTGCACTTTTAAGCAAGAGTGCAATTTGGCGTTCAAATTCTTTTTGCATGTCGGCGGGGGCGGACGAGGCAACCTGTTTTCGCGCCGCCTCGTTGGTCATGGCGCCAAGTGGGGAAACGGTCTTTAGGGGCATTATAGGCAGCCTCTTCTTGCCCAACTGTATCTTGCTGCCGCCCGTCCATTCGCCGCGCGCCCATATCTGCTGCTCAATCCCTTTGTTTTTGCCCTTGGTCATAAACGCGAAGGGCAACCGTTGCGGCGCACCATTTTTCTTTACACGAAAGGAAACGCCGCCAAGGATGTCGTCCGCATTTTCGGCACGCGAAGATTGCACCAGGTGGTGCTTGGCTCCTTTTTCCTTGTTCTTCGTTATGGACGATACCCGCCCGGCACGGATGTCGTAAAATGTAGGGTTGAACCTCGAAAGGCTTATGGGTGCAACACTTGCCGATATCGACCCTTCAACGGCGGCGTATGTTGCTTGCTTTGGGATTGGCATACCTGCCGTGTCGGCATACGTTAAATTATACTCCTTTACTATTAGCCGCCTGTATTGCGTGTTGGCCTTCCTTATGGCCACGTTGATGGCCCTCGTGGTGGCCATGGCCATTTTATTGGGGCCGAGCGCCTGTTGCAGCATGGCCTTGTTTTCGAGGTCAATCTTCAGCGTTATCATTGGTTTCTTTTTCGGGTTGCTTGTCGGCATCGAAACGGGGGTCGCTTTCGGGCTTCAGCCCGGCATCGTCGAACATCTTGGCGGCGGCTTTCATCTCTTCTATTATTTCTTCGGGGGTGTAGCCCAACTGGCGCACGGCTTCGGGCCAGCTCACGAAGCCCGCCCTCACTTGTGCCAGCAGGCCGTTGGTTTCCTTCACGGGGTCTATCATCTGCCTGCGCGGAGCCGTCCACTCGCAGACGGTGGGCGTGCCGGGCGGCAGCAGTTGCGCCATGACGGCGGCTTCCACGAACCATGCGTACACCACCTTGCAGAAGCGGGGTATCAACACGAACCATTGCAACGACTCGATGGTGCGGTTGAACTCCAGCCAGCCCATGCGCCCGCTGCTGAAATTCACGTTCGACAGGTCGCCGGTCATGGCCTCGTAGGTGGTGCCGAAGCCGGAGGCTATGCCCGTAAGCACGTTGCGGCTATACTCCGCGTAGCCCTCGGCGGGCGGCGGCGATGCAAAGGTCACGGACTTGCCGGGCGGCAGGTGCTCTATGATGCCCGGCTCCACGCGCTCAAGGTGATTTTCTTGAACACCTGACGGAGCTGCGACGGTATCGTTTTCAGTTATAAAGACAGAGAAACATGCAGCTATTTTTTGGCGCATCAATTGGGCAGCGGCATAGTCGTCGTAGTCGCGCAGCGACAGTATCGAACTCACCCCAAGGGGGATGCCCATTGCCTGTCCCGGCTCCAACACTTCGTAAAGGTGTATGACATCTTCTTTCTTCCAGAAAACACCTTTGGCATAGCTGTTGCTTGGGTCTTGGTCGTATATCCAGTAACCCTCGCGCTTGCCGTTGGCGGCAAACTGGATGCCTCCGATTACCCAACCGCCGGACGCACCCTTCGGTGTGTCGCGGCTGCGGTCAAGGAAACGGGAGGTAAGTATTTTCAATTCCAATGGCGCACGCTTCTTGTCCACGTTCCTTACCCTCAATACCAACACGTCGCCGTGTACGGTCATGGTTTCGGTAACGAGGGACTGGAGGCCGTAGAAGTCAAGTTTTTCGTCGAAGTCGGCAAGGGTGGACTCTGCCCATTCCTTCCAAATTTTTTTTGTCCGGTCGTCGGCTATGGCGGGCAATATACCGGTGCCCACGGTGTTGTTCTTTAGGGTCTGGTGGGCGCGCTTGGCGTATGGGTTGTTTTGGTACATGTTGCGCGACTTGCGGCGCAGCTCCTCACGTTCTTCAAGCTCCGCGCCCGTATTGTCTATTATGCGCCAGCCCTTGTTCTTGGCGGTGCGCCGGGCGGCATCGTAACCCCGTTCCATTATCGCCATGGCCGCCCTGTGTTGGGCACGTACCAACCCGGCCTTGGGCGCAAAGTATCCTATTATCTTGTCTATTGCGTTCATTGTTGTGTCCAATCTTTTGAAAATTGGCCGATGCGGCGGTTGCCGCCGGCGTTGCCCAAGCCCAGTTCCGCGGCCATGGCGGCCTTTATGCGCAGCATGTCGTCTAAGCTGCGATAGGTTACTTTCTTGTCGCCATATTCCACGGTCAATGCACCTTGCGCCATGGCTTTGTTCAGTTGGTTATATTCCTCTATGGTGAAATTTGGTTCAGCCATTGGTCTTGCTTTAGCCGCAAATCTGCGAATATTTTGCGGATGGCGGCCACATCGCAAGTAGATTGCAAGCAAACTGCTTTACTTGTCTCGAATTCGAGGCGGGAAAGTGCCTGTTGCACGCTTTGCCGGGAAATACCGTACAGATTGGCTATGTCGGTGTCGCCCAAGTTGCATTCTACCTTGGAGAGGTGGTACAAGATGGCACGCCGCCTGGCCGCCTCTTGGTATCCCTTGCTGCCAAACAATTCTTCTTTGCCACAGCCGTAATAGGCCGTTACGGCGGATAGCATCAATTCCGTAACGGGTACCGGCAGGAACACGCCCACGGTAACGTTTACTTTCTTTTTCATTTCCAATAATCGGATTTTCGTTTGGGTTTGTTTCTGTCGGGGACGGCCTGTACGGTGCTGCCGCGCCAGGCCGTCCATTGCGCGGGCTTCATCACGTCCATGCCCAGCATGTGGGCGGCGGCTCGTGCGTATATGCGCGTGTCGAGCGGCTCGTTGCGCTGGTATTTTTTCTTCCACGCCTGCACGTCCTGCCCCCTGGCGTTCTTGGTTACGACCAGCTCCTCGGCGGTGATACCCTTGAAGTATTCTTCTCCGTATTGCGGGAAATGGCAAAAGCCGCCCGCCCCTTCTTCCAACCGCAACCAGCCATACAGCTCCGCCTTGAGCACGGAAACCCCGACGTGCCACACTTTCGTTTGGCCTATGGGCTTGTTCTTACGGGTCACGTTCACGGCCTTGGGGGCGGATACGATGGTGGGTTGCTCGTCCTTGCCCTTCGTGGGCACCACGCGCCCGGTGGAGTGCGCATGGCAAAAAGAATAGACTTCGCTGGTGTTGTAGCCGCTGTCCACGCACATCAAGCGTACCTGCATTTGCGCGCCGCTTGGCTTTTCCCACGTTTCGTCCAATACCGACGACAGTTGCCGCCACACCTCGGCACCGTCGCCGGCGGTATAGCCGCGCAACACGCGGTAATCTATGCTCCAGCTTGTTTTGCCTTCGCACCAGCCCACTATCTCCAACTCTATGCGATCCTTCTGCACGTCCACCCCGGCGGTAAGGAAGGCGATGTCGTCTGTCGGTATGGTGTTGGGCGCATAACCCCCGCGCCTGTTGTACAGTGCCTCCCAATCGGGCTTGTCGCCCCGGGCTTCGTAGGCCAGGCCCAGGTTTACGTTGTAGAATGTCTTCATCTTCGGCTCGTCGCCCTGTGCGGCTTCCCATTCGTCCGCCATGTCGGCCCAACCGAACCAACCCTTGGGCGAATACATCGAATTGATGTGGTAGCCTACTTTCTTCCTGTTGGCGTTATGCGGCTGCGTGGCTATCCATTGGCCCTTTCCAAGCATGGTGGTCTTATGGGACTCATCGATGCCGGCATTGCAATGCGCACATTCGTACCGCACGTTGGCCACGCTTTTGGCGGATTTGTCGTAGTCGTACCTCAATTGCTCCCAAACAAGGGGCTGCATGGCGCCGCAATGCGGGCACGGTACGTGGTAGTACCGCTGGTCGGTGTTTTCAAAAAGTCTTTCGATTAGCGACAGCCCCTTTACGGTGGGCGTGGATAAGATAAAGATTTTACGCTTTGAAAAAGTGGCAGTGCGTTTACGTGCCAAATCAACGGGGTTGCCTTCGCCGTCCAAATCGAGCGGGTAAGCGTCCACCTCGTCCAGCACCAGCCGCTTTACGGGCATGTTGCGCAACCCCGCGGCACTGTTGGCCCCCGCCATCCGCAACACGCCGCCCGGAAACTCTTTTTTCGTAAGCGTGTTGCCGCTGTCCCTGCTGCGGGCGGGTTTCACCTTGGTCGCCAGTCCCGGCGTGTTCTCCATCATCGGCTGCACCCTGGTCTTGCTCACCAGTTCCATCACCTCCTTAGTCGGCTCCACGAACAGCATCGGGCAGGGGGAGATGTCTATCGTGTAGCCTATCCAGTTCAGCCCCGCTTCGGTCACGCCCAATTGCGCCCCCTTCGCCACGATTACTTCTTCCACGTCGCTATACTCCGTCAAATTATCCATTATCTCCCTCAAAAATGGCGTTCGCGACGTGCGGTACCTGCCCGCCTCGGCCGAAGAAACGCTGTCCAATACCCTGTTTTGGTCGGCCCATTCCGAAACGGACAGCCTCGGTTCGGGTTTCAATCCTGCTTTAATCGCTATCTTCATTGCTTAGCCTTTCCAAGGTCATGTTTATATTTTCGAGCAAAAGGCGGTGCCCTTCCTTGCGGGGCAGCGTCATCAATTCGTCTATGATGCGGTCGGGTATGGCTTGTAGGTTGGAGCGGATTTCCTTCCCAAACTCGAACATCTCCCTGTACATCGCATCCTTGTCCACCAGCCTCCCGGCTGCCTCCTCTACTTTCAATTTGCCCATCCTCGCCTTGTACAGCAAATCCAACCGTGCCAATTCATTGATGCCGGTATCCTGCCTTATGTCGCTTTCCTTTGCAAAGGGGTCCCAGTTTTCGTCTTCGCCGGGAATGTCTGCCCCAAGTTTTTTTTGCAGCCGCCGTTCCACGAAATCCAGCCCCCATTCCAAGTCCGCAACATCCGGGATGATTTTTTTTGCCACTTCATTGTATCCCTTCACTATTCGCCCCTCCTTGATGGCGGCACTAACCGTTTGGTGCGTTGTGTCGCACTTGGCGGCATATTGGCGCAACGTCATTAGTTTTTTATTTTTCATTATATATAAATCACTTTAAATAGTGGTAAGCGTTGTCAAATTCTGTCGCTAACGTTTTTTTGCGGTTGGCACCACCGCATTTACAATCAATAGAAAGAACCTTAATATTTTATTATAGTTTTCCTTCCACTATCTCCTTAAATAGTGATTTGAATATGTCCACGCTCCACACCACCCACACCAACACCCCAGCGTGCCTCCAGGCATCGTGTACCGCTTTTTGTGTTTCCGACACCCGTCCTTTTTCTGCCTTGAACTCGAAGGCGTAAACTTTCCCTTTCCAAACGAATATCATGTCCGGTATCCCGGCCACCACCCCGGATGCTTTCAGTTGCCCCGCCTCTATCTTGTTCCTTTGCCCCCCGTTGGGCACGTGGAACAGCAGCCGCCTCGTTTCAGGGTGTTCGTTCCACGCCCATTTGAAGCACTCCGCTTGCATTTGTATTTCTGTCAACAAACTAACACTGCTTAATTGTGATTGCTCTTGTAATTTAATGGTCATAGTCTAATCATTTTTATCCATTGTATCATTCTTCCGGCGGTTTAGGCATTGGTATTATTTGGTAGTGGGTTGGAAATGCGTTAAAATCGTCTAATTCTTCTTTTATAAACATATACTCTGAAAGTCCCATAATGCTTTTTTCTTCATCATTCAAACATAATGCTATGGCAAAATGTTCTTCATTAGGGTCATTTACATAGTATCTTGTTACTCCTTTTTCTTTTTCAAAAGATTTTAACCAATCTTCCGAATTTATCTTAATCCATTTTGGATGCAGGCTTTCGTGGAAATCTGCAAGAACTTTTATGGCAATCTCCTTATCTTCCTTGGCAATAGCTATACCTTCTTTATCATATTCTTTTGCCATGGCGTTGTAAAACTCCATCGCTTTCTGTTCTAACTCTTGTCTGTTCATAATCCTATTTGTTTAATTGCGTTGTCTGTGAGTTCAATTACGCCAAAATTGGCATTTACAAAATCCTCGATTGTCATATTATTATCTACACAAAATTCTTCATCAATCATCAAATCATCTTTTACGGCACAACCATACTCTTTATGTATATCAAACCCCTTAAACAACACTTTTTCTTTGGCTTGTTTGTATATCGTCAAATACCGAGCATAAGTAGTGTGTTTTCCATTAAAATATATTTGATGATTTGCGTGTAATTCCCCATATTTTATTTTTGGGTTTTCCAACACATTACCATCTTCATCACACGGCACAAACATTCCTAATTGCAAAGGCTGTGAAAGGAATTTGGCGTAATATTCAATACGCCGTAAAGTTTTTAGGGTTTCCTTTTTAAAATCATAGTCCCTAAGTTCCGTTATTTGTTCCAATACAAATTCTGTCATTTTTATACGTTTCATAATTCTATTGTTTTAAAGTTTTTCCAAAAAATAAGTTTCCCGAAGTATTGACCGTCAGGGTTGTCAAACCATAACCGCATTTGCGCCCAATTTTCAAAACCGTCATTGACGGCTAAGGCGTTTAATTCATCAATTTTTCTTAAACAAATATCATCGCCAATCCAAACCGTGTCAAGATTATCTGTTTCGTCCTTCTGAAAATCCATTCGTATTTTTTCAACCCTTGAAACTTCGCCCTCTCCAAATTGGTGCGGTTTTATCTTCCCCCTTGTGTTTCGGGGATTGCCGAGCCAAAAATGAATTTTCATTCCTACTTTCCAACGGCCTTTTCTGTCTCTGCGTACGGTGTGGATTTTTATGCCTTGCTCAATTAAGCCTTTAAATTCAGTCTCTGAAAATGTTAGTATCATATCGTTGTTGCTTCTTTGATTAGTAATTTAGCAGTTTCAAAATAACCCGCTTGTTGCCATTCAATATCGTGTTCCGATAACAAGTTTTCAACATCTGAAACTAATCCTTTCAGAACATCAAGCATTTCTGGGGCTTTGGAAATAAGTAAAGCATTAGCTTCAATTTCTTCAAACGATTGCAATCCGCCTCCAGCCTCGCCTATAAAACTATTTTTGTGAGATGTATCTACGGTTTCAATGTAGAAAGCGGCGCCTATAACATCTTTGCGGTATTTCCATTCCCCTTTTGTGTGTTTAGTTTTCATAATTGATTTTTTTAATAATAACGTATTCTTTTCCGTTGATTGTTTGGGTTTTGATTATTTCCACATCGTAATAGTTTGCAGGGTCAGTAGGGCTATGCAATATTTCAGTTTCCACCTCCACGCTAACAGGTATTTTAGGTGAGAGTTGTTGC
The DNA here is from genome assembly GCA_047605615.1 of Edaphocola sp. GTDB lineage: Bacteria > Bacteroidota > Bacteroidia > Chitinophagales > Chitinophagaceae > Taibaiella. Next base: position 19,244 of record JASGFI010000009.1, read on the forward strand.
AGGATTTCATTTTTTGTAAATTCAGGATTAATAAAACCGTCCCAACTTCTGTCGCCCACCCGCGCCAGTTCAATAACCTTTAACACATCTTCCTCCGTGTATTTATAAAGTTCTTTGGCTTTATTGTAGCCACGTTGAAATCCTTTGTAATATCCTGTATAATTTAAAGAACTATCTATCCGACACTCAGCATCTGTTTCTTCTTTTGCAAGAAGTTCAACATTCTCCAATTTCAAATCAATCAACGGCACTCCTTCAAGTTCTAAATCGGGGGTTGTGAATAGGATTTTATACGCCCTATCGAAATCATTTTGTAAATTTTTTCCATTTAAAGGAAAAGGGTTATTCTCATTATTTATAGTAATGAAACCCACGTCATTAACAATATAACTAAGAGGTAGCTGTGGAAAATAGCAAACGGAATTATTTTTTGTAATCCCTATAATATAATCTCCCGCTTTAATTTCTTCATCGGATACCCCTAAATATCCATTTTCGTAGGGTTGTAATTTGATTGTCATAATTCCTTATTGATTCTTGTTTTTAATTCTACAAAACTTATTCCCAGCCTTGCCGCTGCGTCGGTCAATATTTTTTTATTTTCGTCCTCGCTGTTATTAGCACATTTTTCGCTTTCTCGCAACATTGCAAGGCAATCGTCAAAGGCTTTCAATTCACGCTTTTTTTGACGTGCCAAGAAGTCTTTGTGAATATTACATTTGCTCGGTATCCTATGTTCTGCACACCCACACATACCAAAGGCTGTGTGAAATTCGCAATGGTTCATTTTGCAACGAGGCGGTTCAATTATTTCAAGAATCGACCAATATAACTTGTCTATTTCTGCACGTGTATTGATTTTGTTTTTCAACACTTGCTCCAAATCTTTAAGAGTGCTATTCATTGTTAGCCCTTCATTTTCAAGAGCGTGTGAAAGTCGGTTGCAATATTTCACTTTTACTTTGAATCCGTATCTAATTTTCATAATTCTTATAGTGTTATAGATTTTTACTTTGATAATAATTCGGGGTTTTCGTTTTCTCGTAGTTTTAATAGTTCTTGCTCTAAATTTCTTAATTTAAACTCCTCAGACTTTAAATAATCTATTGTTTTTAGATACCTTTCAGATTCTTCAAAAAACAAAGTATTGCTATGTGTTTTTTGATATTCCTCAATACTGTTTTTGGCTTTTGTTATTTTTCTTTTAGAATTTGATATTTTATTCTTTATTAAATCAATTTCTATTTCCCTTTTGCTTCTCAAATCTGCATCTTCGCTGAATGTGTTATATTCAACTTCGCATTTAGGATTATTAACTATTTCAAGACCATAACGATACATAAAATACCAACGCCACTTGTTGAACTGTTCTATCTTATAACCCTGCCAAATAAGTGCTTTTTTAAAACCAAAAGCCTTTCCTTTGTTGTCAAAAACAACAATTCTAAACCCAAATGTTTTAAATAAACAACTCATATTAATTCGGGATTTTCGTGAATGTTGCCGATGACAGTTGCGTATTGATTATTTCGTACAGCCCAGCCGTGTTCAGCCTTCCATTCATCATTATTTTGCTCAAACAATACTTCTGACAGCATTTTGGTAGTATCTTTTAGCATCCATCCACCTATCTCAACATCAAATTCCACAACACCTTTAACTTTTTTAAGTGGGTTTTGCACTTTATTGAACTGAATAATATCCCCCTCATAAATTTCTTCCCCGTTCTTGTCGTAAAGCCCCGTGAACTGCCCGACCGTTTCGGGTTTTACGTCATTATGAAACCCAACACTACTAATGATTTGATGTTTTTTATTGTCTTTAATGTCAGACCATTGACAATATCCGCCAACAATCCAACCGGGACTAAACACTAATTTTCCCCTAAATTTTATTGTTCTCATTTTTTTTAATTTTACATTTTATTTTATCTTTATATATTTCATTTGCCCTGCGGAAAATGGCAATCATCTCCTCCGGTGTACAACCTTTGTCGGAAAGCTCTTTAATCCATTTGTCTATGAGCTTGCGCTCGTTGTCGGTCGCTTTTAATTTAGTCATGGTATTTTTTTTACAATATGTCGTAAGTGTAGTAAGGGATTTTCTTATAGGGAATTTTAAACGAATTCTCTTTTTTCTAAAAAAAATAAATTCCCTTTCCCCTATTACTTTTTTGTATTTTCTCTTACTATCTGTCAATTTATATTAAAATAATTATTTAATATATTGTAATTCAATTGATTAACTTACTTTTTTGTGTAGTAAGAGAGATGAAATTTCTCTTACTACATCTGTCGACATCTGTCGACCTTAAATTAAACAGGAACCGCTTGTTTTATGTAATATCCATATACGGCAACCCCGCTTACCCTTCTCGATACCCTCTCGAAACCCATATTCTTCAGTTCCATGCCTATTTTGCGTCCGTCCAGCCGCTGGCCGCTCCATAATTCCAACTTCGCCTTTATGTCCGTGTTCGTCAAGAACTCGTCGTATTTGCCCCCCGGCACGAAGTACTTGCCTATCAACTCTCTCTCCGCCGAAACAGCCCCGAAATCGCCCGTGCCTTCGTTCAGCACGCTTATTTCTTCCGCATCAAGGTTCGCATCGTGGCCTATCTCGTACAGGTGCAGCAGCTCCGCGAACAGGCCGGCCTTGTCCACGCCGTTGTACAAGTCGTGGTCGATTCCCAGCACGTTGAGGGGTATCAGCCGCCGGTTGCCCGTGGGGTCGGCCAGCAGCCCCGTCTCGTTCGTCGTGCCGCACAGCACCGCCAGGCGGCGCATGTCCACGTTGTGCCTGCCGTAAGGCTCGCGCAGCGAAAAAATATCCTTCGAGGTAAGCTCCTTCAGCCGCCGGCTGTCCGCTTTCGACTTGCCGCCGAATTCGTCGTCCATCACTACCAATTTTTGGCATAGCAATATTTCGTCGTCCTTGCCCGCGTCCAACCGGCTCTCGGCATAATAGGGTTTCAATTCCTGCGGCAGCAGCCGCCTGAACCACTCCGTCTTGCCCGTGTTCTGCCTGCTGCCCGACAATACCAGCACCAGCGGGCTGTGCCGCCCCAGCATCGTCTGTACGATGCCCAAGAGCCATTTGGTCACGAAGTGCGTCCTGAAATCGCGGTCGCCCGTGTCGCTCATTATGGAATCCGCCATTTTCTGCACCAGCCCCTTCGGCCTGCGCCCCCGGCATTTTTCCAAGAAAACGGCAAACGGGTCGAAGTCCCCCACGAAGTCCGAATTTATTATGCGGTCAACGGTCTGGAAGTCCACCTTTTCTATCTCCTTCCGGCACTTCACGTACACCGAGTTGAAATCCCGGGTTTCCATCGCCTGCCCATTGCAGTATATGCGCCGGGTCACCATGTTGCGCCCGAAAACGTAATTCTGCCTGAGCCACGCCTCCACGTCTTCCACCAGCGTATCGCCGCCGGTGTCCACGCTTATGTTGTTGCCGAATACCTGTTCCACCACGGGCGAGGAAACTTCCGGCGCGATGCCCTCCGCCTCGGCCAGCAGGCGCACCGTGTCTTCCTTGGTGCGCCCCCCTTTCCTTGCCTGGCTCGCCGCCTTGGCCACCAGCTTGGTGGCGCGGCTCATGGTTTCTATCCCCGCCTCCTTGCAGAACCAGTAAAAGGTGGCTATCGTGCGCCCGCTGCCGCCCGCCTTCAGGCAATTGGTATATTGCCTGTCCGCGTTGTTGGCCGAATACTTGGGGTTGAACTGGCTGACCAAGTGGAAGTAGTGCCGCCCGCCCTCGCCGAACCTGTCGGCGAGGGCGAAGCCTATGTGCAGCCAGTCCTGGTAGGCCGCCGTGAGATCCAGCCGCCTGTCCGTTATCTGCGCCACCACCTCATCGAAGTCCGATTGCACGAACACGGTTTGCGGCAGCTTCTTCAGTGCCGGCGGCGGAGCTTTCGGGTATAGGTCAAACTTTTCCGCCCCCTCGTAAAGGTACAGGTCCGGGTCGTAGCTCACGAACCTCGTGCGGCTCACGTCCCTGCACGACGGGTCGGCCACCAAGCCGTAACGTTCGTACAGGTATTGGCTCAGGCCATCGAAGGCCTCCGCGTGTTTCTTCGGGCTAATCTTGAAGATGCACGCCAGCCCCCTGCCTCCCCGCGAAGCAAAGGCAGCATAAAGGAACTTGTCCCCGCGCAAGGCACTTTTGGCCACCTCCGGGTCCACGTCGTCTATGTCCATGCAGATGAAACCGGAATGCCGCACCAGCCCTTTCACCGACCGGTGTCCGAACTCACCCGATATGGTCGCGTTCGGGAAGTCTATCGGTTCGTTGTTCCGGTACGCTATTACCTCGTTTATCCACCTGCCCCCCTTTATGTCCGCCAGGAAGTAGTCCAAGGACGTAAGCGCGCCATTGGCCACTTGTTTGATGTTGCCGTATAAAGATATACTCGTCATGTCTTTCTATGTGCTTATTTCCAGTGTTTTTGGCCGCCATTGATGCGCCCGTTCTAATTCTTCAAAAAACCATGCCGCCGTATTTTCCTTGTGCCATTGGTTGTACGCCTTGCCCACCTGCCTGCACCACTCGGCCACTTTTTCTTGGTACACGGCCAAGGCCGAATATGCCGCTTCGTCCGTAACCGGCGGCTTCACCAGCGCCGCTATCTTTTGCTTGGCCACATGCAGCGCGTAGTAATCGTTGTAGCCGCGCTTCTTGGTGGCTTCCACCGCCCCGGCCATGTCTATCGCCCCTTTCAGCAGTTCCAGTTCTATGGTTTCGGAATCGTATTGCGTTTCTTGCGCGTGCACGTGTCCGCATACCGGGCATACCTTGGCCGTGGCGGGCATTATGGCCTCGCAGCTGTCGCAACTTTTCACCGGTGCCGCGCCGTTGCCGGGCTTGCCCGGTTTCCCGGGGTTGTGGAAGATGTGTGCCCAGTCCCTCTGGTCGCACCAGTCGCCAAGGCTCAATGCGTTGCCTCCCAGATCCAGTATGGTGAACTTGTCCTTGCCGGGCGCCGGGCGGCTGCCGCGCCCCGTCATCTGTAGCCATAGCGGCAGGCTCTTCGTGCCCCTGTTCACTATCACCGTCTCCACGGTCGGCTCGTCGAAACCGGTCGTAAGTATGCCTATGTTGTTCAATATGGCGCCCGGCGTTTCGTGGAACCATTTCAGCGTGTCCCTCCGTTCGTTTTCAGGCGCGTTGCCGTCCAGGTGCCGGCTGTCGTAACCCGCCCCCACGAAGGCGGCGGCCACCAACCTGCTGTGTTCCACGTTGCAGTTGAACACTATCGCCTTGGTGCCGCCGACGTGCTTGGCGTATGCTTCCACGCAGTTCTTTATATGCTTGCCGCTGCTGAAGGTGGCCGCCATCTGCGCCGTGTCGAACTCGCCGTTCTTCACCCGTAGCGATTCCCGCGCCACCGCATTCTTTACATGGTACGTCCGGTTGGGTACCAAGCTGCCTTGCGCCACCAAGTCGGGTATGTCTATGCCGCACACTATGTCCTTGTACAGCCCGTTCAAGGGGTTTTTCTTGCTGCCGCTTATGGGCGTGGCCGTGAAGCCCACTATCAGCGCGCCCGGAAAATAGCCGTGCAGCTTGGTGAAGTTGCCGAGGTGCGCCTCGTCTATGACGAACAGCCCCACATCGCCAAAAAACTTGGGGTTCTTCTTCAGTCGGTTGTTGGCCGTCTCCACCATCGTCACGTATATGCGCACATTGGGGTTGCGCCACCTTGCACCCGCCGTTATGGGTTCGCTCATCATGCCGTACCATTCGTACAGGGTTGTGCGGGCTTGCCGCAGCAGCTCTTCCCGGTGCACGGCTATCAGTATGTTTTTTTTCGGCATCGCCTTCCCGAACCTATTCGCCAACGCCGCGAACGTAACGGTCTTGCCGCCGCCCGTGGCCAATTGGAATATCAGCCTGTCCAGCCCTTCGGCGTACTTGCGCGCTATGGCATCTATGCCGTCCGTCTGGTATTGCCGTAGCTGTTTCATTTCTTCGGGACTTTCAGTTGCGCCACTATTATGGGCGTACACGTACCCACGTCTTTTATTTCCACCGCTTCCGAGCCAAGGCTCACCTTGCCGCTATTCCCGTCGTACCCCACCGAACCGGCTATTTGCCCAGCAAGTGCCTTGTTGTTGAAAAACAGCCCCTTCGCTTTTTCTTTTTTATTTAAGGCAAAGCCCACGCTATTGGCAGCTATGTACCATTCTTCATCTTTGTCTTCCTGCACTAACACTACCGTGTCGCCTTCCTTTAGCCCCAGCCGCTCGCAGGCGGCGGCGTTGAAGAAAACGTACCCGCTCTTGAAGTTGAACGACACCGTCGGCTTCCCCCTGTTATTGTCCGCACAATTGGCGGGCGTAAAGATTTTGATTGCCATGTTCTTTTTAGTTCAATACCCAGTATTTGAACGCCAATGCCTCGAACGAAGCCTTGCCAAGCAAATACCTTTGGTCGTTTTTTTTGATTAAAATTTTAAAAACCTTGAAGTTTTTTTTCGATACGCCCACCAATGCGGCCTTTTCCACGCGCAACAGCTGCATGTAGGCATACATTTGCCGCCAGTAGTCGAACTGCCCGCAAGCCTGTTCGAACTGCCCTTGAGTGGTGGCGAAGGTGGTTTTCAGGTCGCCCACTATGTTTTGGTGGGCGGCCGGCAAGTCGAATTTCCCCTTGAATGGCAGTTCAAACCGAAAACCCATGAACGCTACCGGCAGCGCGTCGCAATACACCTCCAATTGCGGGCTGGAGCTTTCCAAAAGCAGTTTGCAGAAAGGGTCGGCCACGAAGGCCGCGCGCATCTTTTTCGCATGTTCGTATTCTTCCTTGGTGAATGTGTAATCGGTGCCTATTATTTTCCTTTGTATCAAGTCCAATTTCAACGGTTCCGTTATCACGGCATCCACCAACGAGCCTATGCGGTAGCTTTCGTAGGGGTCGCCCGCAAACGCACGTCCTTGTAGTTTGGACAGCGCGCTGTTGGAGCAATATGGGTGGTTATAGTAGTTTGACATTGCGGATGTGTGTTGCGAATTTTTTGCCCCTATAAGCGACCAATGCCACGGGGTAATGGTTCCAGTTTACCACGTCCAATACGGCGCCTTTCGGCGCATACGGCCTTGCCTTTTTGCCATGGCTACTTTTTATGTCGGCCAAGGCTTCTACTTTTTTGACCTGCTCGCCCTCACCTGCAAGTCTTCCTGTGTATTCAATCCCCCTATCGCCTCGCCCCTGTTCAGTGCCGCATTGGCCGCCGTCACCATGAACGACAGCTTTTTCTTCAATTCGTCAGGTGTCAGCAGCGGCATGTTGTTCTTCACCCAGAACTGCATCACCAGCCCCATGTCCCTATGCGTATTCACTATATATTCCAGCTTTGCCGTGGTGCCTTTGGTCTGTTCCAGTGCCGGGGCAAGGGCGGACTGTTCAAATGCCGCGTCCATGGTTTGTGCCGAGGCTTCGTTTGCCGCAGCCTCGTTTGCCGCCGCTTGCCTCGCCGCCAAAGCTGCCTGCCTTTCGGCTTCTTCCTGCGCATGCCTTGCCGCCACTTCCGCTGCCAAAGAAGCATCTTGTGCCATGCGTTCCAGTTCCGCCCTGCGCGAAGGTATCAGGGCTACCAGGCGGTCGCGCTCCTCGCCCACGATGCGGGCAAACTCTTCCGCTTTCCGGGGCCACATTTCGGCTTCCACCGATACCTTTATTTCCTCGGCCCCATGGTTGTCCCATGTCGGGAAATTCACTTCCGGCCTCACGAACATGGGGGCGTAGCCTTTCAGCTTGGCCTCCACCGTGTCCAGGGTTTCCGCCGTTGCGGCCAGGTAGCCTTGGTTCAGGTTGTCGGCAACCAGCTTTACGGTTGCGTAAAATGCCGCATTGATGGCATCGGTAACGGCTTGCCTGTAATTGGCCTTGTCCCTTGCCAGGTCGAGCGCGGCCTGTTGCTTGCGCCTGTCTTCGTCCATGCGCCTTTGTTTCTCCACCGCCCACTTGGAGCGGTACCGCCCCGCCGTTTCGGCAATGTCTTTCATCTTTTTTTCTTCGGACGTGAAGATCGATTTTACTTCATCGAACGCCTTGGTGTAGGGGCTCCGTTCGGCGTTGATGGCTTCCGTACTGTCTTTCGCCTTGTTTTGCGCGGACGAAAGCAAGGCATCCATCATTTCGCCGCGTTCCGGCTCCAGGGTGGCGAAGTCGGTAGCCGCCACTTGGTCCAGCAGTGGGCGCGTTTCTGCATCCAATGCCGCCGTCGTGTTTTGGGCCTTGGTTATCAAGGCCGGTAGTTGCGCCAGTTCCAGGCCCCCGGCATACAACGTAATGGATTGTGTCATGTTTTTTTTTGTTTATGGAACGCCCCGGTAGCTACCGGGGCGTTCCCGTTTTCAATAAATATGGGTTAAAACGGCAGGCCGCCTTGTTGTGTCGGGGGCGGGTTCCATGCGTTTGGTTGTGGCTGCGGTGCGGCAGCCGGTGACGGGTACTGCGGGGCTGGCTGTGGTGCGGCATATTGCGGTTGTGGCTGCGGTGCGGCAGCCGGTGACGGGTACTGCGGTTGCGGTTGCCCGTACTGGTTGTTAATTGGCTGCGGTGCGCTGCCGCATAGTTCGATGCTGTACACGTTGAGCGTCAGCGACACGCCGCGCTTGCCGTTGGCCTCCCATTCGCGCACGCTGGGCGTGCCTTCCACGTACACCTTCTGCCCTTTTTTGAGGTAGGGCAATATGGCTGCATTGTCTTTCCAATAGCTGCACTCCACCCATGTGGCCTGCTCCTGCCCGCCTGCGCCCTTGAAGGTGTGCGCCACGCTGAAATTGATTACCTGTTGCCCGTTGTGGTTGCCGGTAGTGGCATCCTTGCCGAGGTTGCCTATTACTTGTAGCTTTAGCATATTCGTTGTGTTTAAAAAATTAAATTGTTTTGGTTTTGCGGCGGCACCTGTACGGGTGCCGGTGTTTCGACGCTTTCCTTCGCATCTTCGTCTTCGTCCGCGGCGGGCGGCACTATGGATTTTGTACGGTAGGTGGCCAGGGCGTGCTTTATCAGCTTGCCCCCGAAGAAACCGGGGTCTATGTCGCCGTTGAAGTTGGAGTAAAGGGGGTTCTTCCTCGACTTGGCGCGCAGCCGCTCCACGTCTGCCTTGTCCATCCAATAGGATTCGCGTGCGCCGCCCGGTGTCACCACGAACACGTAGCCACCCACTATCGGGGGCTTGTTGCCCGGGTGTTGCAGGGCGGCGTGCAGCACCACTTGGTGTCCCTGCTCGTTGGTACCCACCCTGAACGAGTCGCCCTCGTACACTATCACCGGCTTCGTCACGTAGTCCACGCTCTCGGCCTTCTGGCACATATATATGCGCCCGTACGGGCTTACCTCGTAAGTGAGCTGCGTGCTGTTATGGTACGAGGGCAACAGGTAAACGTGCCTGCTCCCGGGGCTGAAGCTAAGCCCAGCCATCAGCACTTCAAGGAAAATGGTCTTGCCCCTGTCCAACGGCAATTGGTGCTTGGCCAGGTCTATGGCCGACAGCCGCGACAGGTAGAATTGCAGCTCCGTGGCCACGGCGGCTTCGGCCATCTCTTTGGTGCAGCCCAACGCCAATATGGCCACTTGTTTGAATTTCGGCAGGGCGGCCATGATGGCGTTGCCCAGTTCGTCTGTCATATTTTTTTGTTTTTGTTCCGTCTATTGGCATACTTGTCGCATTCGTTCAACATATAGACTATTGCGCCCATCAGGGCAACGGTACCTGCTATCAGCGAAGCGGCGACTATTATCGCAAAGGCCATGTTTTTATCCATTTTTTAGCTTTATGGTGGATACAATGTTTTCGTCCGTCAATTGGTACTCCTTCTTCGATATGTATATGTCCTCCGCCTTGTCGCCCTTCCCATCGAAGATTATAGTCACGGAGTGTTTCCGGTTTTCAAGAAGGAGGTAGGAGTAGGAGCCGTCTTCGGCCGTGTCCACCTCGCCGCCAAGGATGGCGGCCACCTTTTGCAGGTTGGTTTCTTTCGGTTCGCCGCCCGTCGCTTCCTCCATTTTCTCGAGAAAACACCTCCTTAACTCGCTCGTTTGCGTTACGTCCAGCAGTTCTCCCACAAATTCTTGCTCTGTTACCCTCACGGGTACGTTCCGGGTGGTGTGTTCGCCGTCGGCGTCGTCCATGTCCACATCGAAGTCGAGTACCAGCAGGCCGTCCGCGTCCCGCTCTATTCCCATTGCCTCGAAAATTTGGCCGAAGGGCACCTCCTTCGTGTACGTTACGGCCAGCACCTTGTTGTCAAAGTCCGGCACCATGTTTTCGGTTGTGTGTGTCATGTTTTTTTTAATTTGTTTTCGCCCCCGCCTGTGTTCGACACGCGCCCAGCAAGTGGCGGGCGGGGGCTATTTGTTTCGGGAGGCAAGGCCGCTATGGTTCCCTGCAATATTTAACGCCCCCACCCAGTTGGGGCGGCCCCCCTGTTTTTGTTTCTTTTCCTTGTTTGGGCTAATCTTGTGACCTCCCGCGCTGTTCATATGTTCGCCTCAATGGGCGGTGCTTGGCGGCTATCCGGTATGTCCTTACGGTTCTGCGCACTTTTTCGTGGGCAATGGCCATGAGCGTGGCCATAAGAGCTTCATTTTGTTGCGTGGCGGGCAGGCTCGAACTGCCTTTTTACCCATTCGCCGCTTGTTTATTTGTCCGCCTTCATATCCGCGGCGGTATTTTCTTCAGGTCGCGCAAATTGTATATATGTTCCTTCCCGTACTTCCGGTAGCTCACGCCGTGGGCCTTTATGGTGGCCATCAGGTTCACGTGGCTCTTTACCCGGTAGCCCTTTTCGGCCAGCACCTTGCGGGCCACCGCAGGCGATACCTCCAGCGGCTCGTCCGTGGGTACCTCCTGCTCCACCACGCGCATCAGCCGCTCGGCCAGCACCGCGCCCAAGGGCGCGAAGGACTGCTTTATGCCTTCTATTATGGCCTCGTGGGGTATCTGTATCACCAGTTCCATGGGCTATGCCGTGGCCATTTTCATTTTCAGGAAATCGCGCATCCGTTCCGCCACCGGCCTCTCGGCCCAGCCGCGTTCGGCTATGCGCTTTATGGTTCTTGGGTTGATGCCGGTGTTCAACTGTATGTTCTTCGTGGCGCAGCTGTCGGTGGCCAACATGCCCTTTAGTGCCGCCATCTCGCTGTCTCCCAGCCTTAATCTCGTCCTCTTGCTTAGTTTCATGCCATTTGTTTTTTGCCCGTTTCGTACCTTCGCAGTTTTTGACTGTACGCCTATGATACCTTTTTGGTGCGTTGGCAGTGCAAAAATAGAAAGTACTTTCTAATAAACAAGCATTATTTTCTAACTTTCTAAAACATTTTTTATGTTAATAGATATAATATTGGATTACATAAAAATAAATAACTTAAAAAATGCTTCTTTTGAAAAAAAGGTTGGATTGTCTAACGCATATTTGGCCAATATAAAAAAGTCGGGTAGCGAGATACAGCCAAAAATGGTCGATAAGATACTCAAAGTGTACCCAGATTTAGAAAGTGAAATAAAAAGTTGGGAAAAAGGAGCAAATGCCACACATGACACCACCCTGGGAGACCCAAGGGCAGGATACTTGCAACTCATCCCGTTGGACGCAATGGCGGGGTATGGAGAGGGGGAGCAGCAGGTAATGGAGTATGAGGCCGAGAAATTCCTGGTTCCCACGTTTCGGGGGGCAGACTTTCTTATTGGCGTCAAGGGCAGCAGCATGTACCCAAAGTACAATAGCGGCGACATAGTGGCCTGCAAAAAGTTGTCGCTAAACGACGTGTTTTTTCAATGGAACAAAGTATATGTGTTGGACACGGACCAAGGGGCGCTCATAAAAAGGGTAAAAAAGGGAAGCAGGGAAGGCTACATCACGCTCGTGAGCGACAACAAGGCATACGACCCGTTTGAAATAAACATAAGTACCCAACTATATGCAATAGCCTTGGTGGTGGGTGTGATAAGGCAAGAGTAATTAAATTTTTGTTTTTCGAAAAGAAGTATTAGCATTGTGGCGTAAAATATTAAATACATGAAAATGAGGCATTTTTGTCTTGCTCTGGTGTCAATCCCCTTGTACATCGGCTGCGGAAACAGCCAAAATACTGTAAAAGAAGGTACTCCGTCCACTTCGGAAGTATTTGCCAAAGAAGTGTTTAGCGAATTTAAGGAGAACGAAGTAGCGGCCAAACAGAAATACGGCGAAAAAGTTTTTACGATAAAAGGCACCATAGCGGCAATAGAAGCGGAAGGGGACGAGTCCAAAGTACTGGTAAACGATGGAGATCCGGAAAACATAGGCATAAAATGCTACTTCTACAAAGACCAACAAGAGAGCGTGCAGGCTCTTAAAAAAGGGGAAATGGTTCGGGTAATAGGCGTTGGAGATGCTGGATTGTATATAGACTATTCCATGTATGGATGTAGGGTAGTGCCACTAAAGCCGGTTCCAAAGCCATCTGTCCCTTTTGAAGTGATAGATAAAGACAGGAGCAAAAGGGATTTGTCTTTTCGCGTTAAAATAGACAGCACGCTCACAGGGAAAGACCTCTTTGCTATTGCAGCATATTTAAGGGTTGAAGAAAAATGGCTCGAAAATTACGCTTGTTTTTTTTATAAATCATCCAACAGCAATATCTCAAGCGGAATGGATGTTGGGGTATATTATACCCCAAGAGTTGAGGCCGACAATCCAACTTTTGTTGGTGGCGAACCATATACCATAACCTATGCAAGTTACACGAAAAGATAAAGCGCAAGTGACTAACACGCCCACGCTACCATAACCGCCCTGCACAAAGTGGGGTTAAACTTTGTTTTGCGCCGCTATGGTGGCCGTCATGCGCTCCACGTCGGCATTCCGGGTATAGTTCATGGTTGTTTTTATGCTGCCGTGCCCAAGGTTTTCCTGCACGAACCTAAGGGGCACGCCCTTGGATATCAGCGCCGTGGCGTAGGTGTGGCGCGCCGTGTGGAACGTAAGCATTTCGTGCAGCGGCCTTACCAAGGCCAACTGTTCGTTGCCCCTTAGCCGCCGCACCTCGCACGGCCTGTCCAACCCCGCATCCATGGCGATGGCCTTCAGCAGCCTATTGGTGGGTTGCGGATCCTTTCCCAGGAAGCCGAATATCCTGTCTCCCCCGCCCAAGTGGCGGCACAGTATGGCATAGGCCCTTTCGCTGAGCGCAATGGTGTTCTTCCTGTCCGTCTTTACGGCGTGGAGGTCTATGTAGTGTACATCGGCGCCGTCGGCGGCAGAGAAAACCTTGACGTGCGCTGGCGACAGTTGCCTCACGTCGCTGAACCGCAAGCCCGTTTCCACCGAAAACAAAAAAACATCGAGCGTCCTGCGTCGCTGCATCGAGGCGGCGGCGTGGGCGTATAGCGTTTCCACTTCCTGCTGGTACAAGGGAAAGCGGTTGCTCTCTATCTGCTTCAATTTGAATGTCGCGGAAAAATCCGTGTTCCTCGTGAATTTTTTGGCCACGGCCCATCTCATTACCGTTTTTACGATTTTTATCTTACGCGCTATGCTGGCATTGGTGTTTCCCTGTTCCACCAACCATTTTGCGAAATCGCCGTAAAAACCGGCATTGACGGCATCGAGGCTTATTTTTTTGCCCCTTTCCGCAGAATAATGTTCCACCTGTGTCGCCACCACGCGATACCGTGCCAAGGTTTGCGGCTTGTTGAGCAAGGCCATGTGCACCATCCATGCGGTTATGGCAGCCGGGAGGTTGTATTTTCCCGTCCCGGCTGCGCCGGGTTCCTTGTCGCCAAACAAGCCTACCGCTTCGGCTATGGAAGGTGTCATGCCGAGGCGGCGGCAATCCATTATGTAGTCCGAAAACAACCCTTTCCACTTTGCCATCTTGGCATTCAGTATGTCGGCATCGGGCAACCCCCTCGCTTCTTGCGCCTTCGGATCCCAGTGCCGGTATTTTCCCTTTGCCTTCAAGTCCGGGATGGTGAAGCCGGTGTATTTTTTCTTCCGGAGTTCGCCCGCCCTTACGATGGCGAATACCTTCAGTCCCGATGGGGAAGGCATAGCGTTAAAGGAAAGGGTAGCCATGTTTATAGTTAGTTTAAGGTGCTATTTAGGGTGCGATTTAGGGTGCGATTTTCACTTAAATTAAGGTTTCATTTAGATGCAAAAATAATTAAAAATCGTAAAAAAACTGCCCATAATGTAGTTTTTTACGGCTTTTGGTTAAAGTTTCATGCAACTATTATAGCACCGACAGAATCCCAACGGAATCACAAGAAGGACAAACCAAGATAATCGGTTTGTCCTTCTTTCTTTTGGCCGAAAGCCGCATCTATATGGCCATGTTTCCGTGGCACGAATTAATTGCCGTTTCCGATTGTGCGTTTATTGGGCTAATTTCACGACCCGAACACCAAGCCCACACTTTTTATTAACCAAAAGCATGGTACACCCAATACTATTTTGGCGATGATTGATAGACTTAAATACATCCTATGCCTTTCCATATTGCTGGGCGGCACCGTTTGCCAAGCCCAAGACCAATATGCCTATCGGGTAAACATTACCGATAAAAATGCCACCATGTTTAGCCTGGGCAACCCGCAAGCGTACCTTGGCAGCCGTGCCTTGGAAAGGCGCAACAAGTTCAACATCGCTATTGACAGTACGGATTTGCCTTTGGTTGCCGATTATGTAGATAAGATATTGGCCACGACCGGCGGCATAGTACACTGCAAAAGCAAATGGCTAAATTCCGTGGTAATACTGGTAACGGATACTACCAAAGTACCCTTTTTGGACAGCTTGGGTTTCGTAGGGTCATACAAGAAAATAGCCGAATACAGTGGCTGGCTACACGGCGCAAATACCCAAGGCTCCACGCCCGTAAACTATAGCAACCTGTATAACAACATCCCGGCGGCAGGCTATGTGCAATCCCTATATGGCAATGCCTGGAACCAGATTCATTTATGCCAAGGCGAATACCTGCACCAGCAAGGTTATACCGGAAAGGGCACGCTGATAGCGGTAATTGATGTAGGTTTTGCCAATTTGGGCAATATTGCGGTGTTCGATAGTTTGGTGGCGCAAGGCCGCATAGCCGACACTTGGAACTTTATTACCGACACTTCGGATGTAACAAGTTCGGGCAATCACGGCATTTACGTATTGTCTTCCGTGGCGGGCGTGCAACCCGATTCATACATGGGCACCGCACCCGATGCCTTGTACGCGCTGTATGCTACCGACCACGAGTCCACGGAGCAAATAATAGAAGAAGACAACTTGGTGGCCGCATTGGAACGCGCGGACAGCATTGGTACCGATGTCGTAAGTTCGTCTTTGGGATATAACACTTTCGACAATAGTGCAGACTCCCACATCTTTTCGGAACTCGATGGCAAAACTACCGTAGCGGCACGGGGCGCAAACATGGCCGCCACCAAGGGCATGGTACTGGTCATTGCGGCTGGCAACGAAGGGCAAAACAGTTGGCAAAAAATATTGACGCCGGGCGATGCCGATAGCGCCTTGACCATTGGCGCGGTGGACGCAGACGGCCAGTCGGCAGGCTTTTCGGGAATGGGTCCCAATGCCGCAGGCTTACAAAAACCCGATGTGTGTGCCATGGGGGTATCGGCAAGTGTGTGGAACCCTTCGGGGCAGCAAACCACCACCAGCGGCACGTCTATCTCTGCGCCCATTATAGCCGGGTTGACCGCTTGCGTCATGCAAGCCTTCCCCACCATGCCCCCATTCGACATAAAAACACTTTTGCGTACCTATGCCGATTCGTTTGCTACGCCCAGTTACAAGCGGGGATACGGTGTGCCGAATTTCAAAGAGGCATTGCAAAACAGCTTGTCGGTGGCCGGTGGCAACCAAGCCGAATTGGGGGTGACGATATTTCCCAATCCCGCAAATTCATTGTTGCATATAGCCGGCAAAAACAATTTGCCCAACCTCCACTATATGCTTTTCAGTATGCAGGGGCGCACCGTAGCCACCGGGAAATTGGCGGGCAACCACGAAATTGACCTGGCGCATATTGCCAACGGACTTTATTTGTTGGTATTGCAAAGCGACCGCGGACGAGCCTATTTTAAAGTGGCGATAAACCACTAACAATGTTCCCGTTGCTATCGGTATGGTGCTTGCGGTTTTCCAGTACATTATCCATGGTCCAAGCAATGTTTTCCGCTTTTGGATGTTGGCGTTCGGGGCAATTTCCTACGTTGCAAATGCTGCAGGAAAAAGGTTCGCAACCGTCCACATGCACGAAAAGCTCTACCGAATCGCCAAATTTTTCCCTGATTAAAATGCCCAATTCATCTATTTCATGGTGTGCTTGGCGTACCGTGAAATACCAAGGCAAGGTAAGGTGGCCGTCCAGGTGCAGCACGCTGCCGTATTGTATCATCCTAAGGTTGTGCAAATCTATCCATTCCGGCTTGCGGTGCGTTTGCAGGTAAGCTACCAGGTTGCCCAAGAGGCCCATGTCCGCTTCGTCCATTATGCCCGCCAGTGACGAACGCAAAACCCTGTAGCCGGTTGCCAAAATGACGAGGGCAAATATGATGGCCACCACGGGGTCGAGCCAGTGCCAGCCGATCCATTTCACCAACAAAAGCCCCGCGATGATGCCCAATGTGGAATAAGTATCTGTTTTAAGGTGGCTGCCGCTTGCCCGCAAGGCCGAAGAATTTTCTTTTTTACCCAGATGGGCGGCATAGGTACCAGCGGCATAATTGATAACGGCAGTAATGCCCAATAATGCCAAGCCACTTCCCAAGCGGGTTATGGGGTATGGGCGAAAAAGGTGCGTCACCGCTTCGTAGATGATGACGATACCGGCAATCGCTATCAAAGTGCCCTCGATGGCGGCAGACACAAATTCCGCTTTGCCGTGCCCGTAGGGATGGTTTTTGTCGCGCGGCTTGCCCGCCAGCCATACGCTGTACCAGCCTATAAGCCCGGTAGCTACGTTTACCGTACTTTCCATGGCATCGGTCAACACCGCCACGGAGCGGGTGAACCACCACGCCAAGATTTTGATGACGAAAAGGGCAATGGCCAAAAAGGCTATGTTCCTTTGGAGCTTTACGGCGGCAGGCATACGCGCTATTGAAAAAGACACGAAGTTAAGCCCCTATCCGGTCGCATCCTCTGCATTAACTTCTTCGTCAACTTTTAGCGTGAGGTGGATAGGGTTGAAGAATAGCACCTAAATATAACCCAATATTCATTTCTTTACCGCAATTTTGCCGACAGATGAAAAGCATAAAAGCATTTTTTCGCCTCATCCGTTGGCGGAATTTATTAATCGTAGTGGCCACGCAATGGTTTATATGGTCGTGCGTATTGCTGCCTTTGTATATCGGTTCCTACGCTCCCGTCTTTTTGGATGCTGCCCGCTTTTTGTTGCTCAGTGGTTCCACCGTGTTGGTAGCTGCCGCCGGTTATATCATCAACGACTATTTCGACGTAAAAATAGATTTGATAAACCGGCCGGAAAAAGTGATAATAGAGAAACAAATCAGCAGGCGCATGGCCATTTTTTGGCATAGCCTTTTCAATGCAGCAGGTTTTTTGCTTGGCCTGGCCTTGGCAAGGTCATTGCACGATTATTATTTGATTTTCATTCAATTAGGAACTACTATTTTACTTTGGTTTTACGCTACTTCTTTCAAGCGGCAATTTGTTACCGGCAACCTGGTGGTGGCCCTCCTTACGGCATTGACCATATTGATGATACCACTGTACGAACCCTCGTTGCGCAAATACGCCCTAAGCGAACCATTTATTTTTTTGCATGAAAAAAAGTTAGTTAACCCATTGGCAGTCATTGCGGTGTATGGATATTTTGCCTTCATGCTCACTTGGATGCGGGAAGTAGTGAAAGACATGGAAGATTTCAAGGGAGATGCGGAAGACAACTGCGTTACCATGCCCATAAAGATTGGCCTGCTGGCATCTTCCCGGGTAGTAATCGGCTTGGGAATTTTCACCATCATACCACTGATGATGGCCGCCGTCAGGTTATTGTCGGGAAAATGGTGCTGGATGTCTGTCTATATTTCTATTGCATTGATTGTCCCTTTGACACTCGTTATCACAAAATTACCCAAAAAAGCAACGGTAAAGCATTATGCCGCAATAAGCAAACAATTAAAGCTTATCATGTTGGCCGGTATCTTGTCTTTGCTATTATATAATTTCCTTCAATATATTTTTTGATGAAAAAAATAATCCTTGCTTCGCAATCGCCGAGGCGCAAACAATTGCTCGAACAGGCCGAAATAGCTTTTGAAATATGCGTGGCCCACACCAACGAAGAATATCCCGATAGCTTGGCCGCCGAAAAAGTACCCGAATTCATTGCCAAAGAAAAAGCCGCCGCAGTATGGTCGGTACTCGAAGAAACCCAAAAGCAGGATTGCGTGGTGGTGGCAGCCGATACGGTGGTTATTTTAGACGGCCAAATAATAGGCAAACCGCGGGACGAGGCCGAGGCGAAGGCCATCCTGAAACGGCTGGGCGGCAGGACACACAAGGTAGTAACCGGCGTGGCGGTGCGCAGCCAAGATAAGGAAACAGGATTTGGCGAAACGACCGAAGTACATTTCAACCCATTGACCGACAGCCAAATAGAGCATTATGTAGCACAATACAAACCCTTTGACAAGGCGGGAGCCTACGCCATACAGGAATGGATAGGCGTGGTAGGCATCAAAAAGATAGACGGCGATTTCTACAACGTAATGGGCTTGCCGGTAAGCAAATTGTTGCCATATATAACATAATTCGGTTAGGGGCATCAAGTATTAGTATAAAAACACCCTTGCAATATAGGTTTTTATTTTTTAAATTTACGGGATAAACCAATAAATCCCGTTGATAATGTTTAAAAAATACCTACCTACCTACCTACCTACCTACCTACCTACCTACCTACCTACCTACCTAC
>JASGFI010000010.1:0-35824 GCA_047605615.1 Edaphocola sp.
CAGGATGTAATTACTGCAATATTAATTGTTTGAAATTTTTGTCGTGTACTTAGGATTTTCTATTTCGTTTTGCTTGTTCTGACAATTTTATGTCCAATCTTTTTTCTTCTTTTTTCTTAATCAAGATTGGTATCAAATTTTCTAACTCTTTCTCAATTTGATTATAAAATCGCTCGTGTGCAAATAAATCAGCAAACTCATTACCACTTACATAATCGCTTGCTATTATTTCTCCACGTACGGAGGTGTCATTATAAACATTCTCTAAGTACTGGCGCTTATACTCTGGTGTTAGGTGTTTAATAATATACTCTATATACTGAACAGCTTCTTCATCAGTAAAATTATTAGCTAATTGGTCTTCTAAACAATTTATCCAATCAAAGGAATACATTAACTGCCGAAAATGTTCTCGCTTTTTTGATTCAGTATTAGTTTTATTCATAAATTATACTTTTTACATTTACATTATAATCAATTTCAGCACCACACAGCACATTCAAACACGCTACTAAATCTGCTGTGTGCAAAGATAGGACACTTTCAAAATCATCTTTTCGATAACCGCCAAAAAGTGATAATGTTAGTGGTATTGGTCTTTTTAATTTTTTGTCTAACTGTTTTATCCAAGTGTACACAATCTTACTGCATTCAATCCATTGTTCTGTTGTAAGCTGTCCGCCTAAGTCGTCATCAATGTGCGAATCTGCCCCATGCGCAAATACAACATAATGCACTTCATTATTGGCAATTCTGTTTCCTAATATCTTCAATCTTTGTTTTAAATCAGAGATATAGCGTTTGCCTTTTTCAATAGGATTAATGTTACAACCGAATGGAATTGCTTTATCCAAGTCTTTTACAAAATAGTAGCTATCGTTTATAGAATTGCCGAAGTGTGCGTCTAAATCTAAATATGCACCGCTTAGACCAAACTCATTATAAATCTTCATCGAAGCAATAACCTGACCGCTAAATGCACAGAAGGCATTACCTCTGTCTGGTGTAGCGTGATGAAAACCGCTTGTATTGCTGAATGTTATTTGATTAGGTGTTGTAATGCTTTGTCTGATTGCATTGTACAAAGAAGCATTGGTATAAGTCAGACTTTCCAAAAACTGTCTGCTCCATTTTAAGCCGCTACTTTCACATAGCGGCTCCACTCCTGCAAACATTGCATTGACATACTCTTCCTTGTGTGCAATTAAAAAATCATCAGCAACAAATGGTTTGAAATCTTTATCAATTTCAAAGTGTTCTATCAATTCATTACTTTTCAAGTAATCTAATAACAGTTTTGGTTTCAATGGAGATTTTGAAACATTGCTTTTACTGTCTCTTTTCAAAACCTGCTTTGAATTATAAAACGTTTTTATGGTAGTGTTTCTATACATTGAATGATACATTTAGCTTAGGTAAATTATCTACTGCCTTACGCTTAGTAGCGTCTATAATCTTTCCATAAATCTGCGTGGTACTCACTTTGCTATGTCCTAACAATTTTGACAAAACATAGATGTCTGTACCATTAGCAAGCTGTAATGTAGCATAGGTATGTCGTGCAATATGAAACGTTACATTCTTTCTTACACCTGCATCCAATGCCCAGTATTTCAGAATCCTGTTTTTGGTATCGCTGTACTTCAACCCTTTAAAAACCACTTCATCAGGGTTACCTGCTTTACCTAAAAAACTTCTTGCCTGCTCATTGATTTGTAGCGTTTCATTCTTTTGTGTTTTTTGCTGTGTATAAACGATATGCCATCCCAATGCTTCATTTTCTCTTACTTCACTCCATTTCAGTTTTATCATGTCAGATATGCGCAACCCAGTAAGACACCCAAATAGGAATACACGTTTGTAGAGTTCATCTTTACAATCCGTCTTAGCCAGCAACTCCAATTCTTCAATAGTCAGGTACTCTCTTTGTGATTCAATCGTTTTTGGTGAACGGACATAGCGAAGCGGGTCTTCCAGAATCAGCTTATCCCGCCTTGCTTCATGTATAGCATGACGAAGAATATTGAAATAAGATGCTGATGTGTTTACACCTACATTTTTTTGCAGATAGGTAAGAAATTCTTCTAACCACTCTTTTGTGATTTGATGAAAACTTGGTCTGCAATTGGACTCTTCTACAAAACCCAATAAATGCTTTTCGGTACTATACCAATGGTTATAGTTTTTCCCTGTGCGTTTACGGTTTTTAGTAAGTGCTTGAAAATAGTCTATAAAGTCGGTGTACTTCTTATGATTTGCTTTTACACCGTAGTAACCCTCCTGAATAGCCAGCAATGTTTTTGCCCTTAGCTTTTCTGCTAACTTTCTTACCTCGTTGTTATGCTCACGCTGTATCGGTTTTGTTGGTTTAGCGTACACTTGCAGTTTTGTTGCTTTACGCTCTCTTTGATTTTTTGAATGGTAGATGTCCAGAATAATTCTGTTGAATTCTCCGCCTTTTAGCGGAACTTCTCTTACTGATACTCTCATAGTTGTTGATTTTATTTATTAGACATTAATTGATTTTTAGAAATGAGAATTTTGTTCCCCTGCTTAGTTACTGCTATCTCTTTACGCTCAATCATTCTGCGTAAAGTGCGGGGATGAATATTCATCAGCTCGCAATACTTTTCAGTAGTCAATAAATCTTCGCTTGAAATCTGTTGCTTGACGCCGTATAGTTCAAGTGTTTGTTCTATTCGTTCAACTGATAGTAAGATTTTGTTCAATAGTCTTTTGTAAGTCTCATTATCATTGAACATATTCTGCTGATGCTGTCGTGTCTGCATCTTACTTGCCCTGCTGGCACATCGTGTTGAACAATACTTGGTAGTGTATTTCTGTGCAATGTATTCTTTCTGACAAAAGTTGCACACTCGTTTGTATTCTGCCATCTCTTTTAGTTTTAGAATGCTAAAGTGATGCGAAAACCCGAAACGTGACAGCAGCTAAAAGCAGGAAAAGGCAACATCATTTTATCAAAGCGTTACCTGAATTGAGTTTTGAGCAACTAAATTTTCTTGAAATATTTTAGTTACATATTAGTTGTCCAATTTCGTGGACAGAAGTGGACATTTGAAATCTGAAATATAAAAAGTTGTCTTTTTTTTGTCACTCCGAGAGCAAAAAAGACAAATAAAAGACAAGAATTGAGCAGCAAAAACAATCAAAAAAGCAATCAAAGACTGTTTGATTGCTCTGAAAGTATTGCTGGACGTAGCTTTTGTTTTCTTTTAGCTGCTGTTAATTGCATTAACTATTTTCCGATACAAAACTTCCCGAATATCGCCCCCAAAATATCCTTGTCCACGTCAATTTTTCCGGTAATGGTGCCGATATGATACAACGCATCTTTCAAGTGCAACGAAAGCAAATCGCCGCTTAGGTTTTGTGCCATTCCGTTTTCTACTTCGATTAAGGCAGCGAGAGATTTTTCCAATGCTTCTTTGTGGCGGATATTGGATATGATAACAGATTGGGTCGCATTTTCATTTTTGAAATGAGCTACCAATTCGTTGGTCAATTTGTCAAGGTTGATATTTTCTTTTACTGAAATGGGAAAATGTATTTGATTTTTTGTTGGCAATGGGGCATGCCCCATTGCATTGTCGCATTTGCTTTGCAGGTTAAACACAATTTTCCCTTCCAAACTTTCCGACAATTCCCCCAAAAGCGAATCGTCATCTTCGTAAAGATGTATCACCACTTTTGCCTGCCGTACTTTTTCTTTGGCACGCCGCACGCCTATGGCTTCTATGGTATCTTCTGTATCTCGAATACCAGCAGTGTCTATAAATCGGAATGTAATCCCGTCCAATGTTATGGCTTCTTCGATTACATCTCTTGTAGTTCCGGCAATTTCAGAAACAATGGCTCTTTCCTCTTTCAACAAAGCATTGAGCAAAGTAGATTTTCCGGCATTGGGTTTGCCGATAATCGCAACGGGCACACCGTTTTTTATAGCATTGCCATATTCAAAACTTTGGATTAAATTTTGGATTTTGGTTTGTAGGTTTTGGATTAAAATTTTCAACTGTGAACGGTCGGCAAATTCCACATCTTCGTCCGAAAAATCGAGTTCCAATTCTATCAACGCCGTAAAATTGATGAGTTGCTCCCGCAGTTGTTCCAATTCCGAACTCACGCCGCCGCGCATTTGGTTCAGCGCAATTTCGTGCGAGGCTTTGTTTTCCGAAGCAATCAAATCCGCTATGGCTTCGGCTTGTGCCAAATCCATTTTGCCATTGAAAAAAGCACGTTGGGTAAATTCGCCCGGCCTGGCCGCCCGGGCACCCAGCCGTATGGCCTCGCCCACTATTTTTCCCAAAATATAAGGCGAACCATGCGCACTTATCTCCACCGTATGTTCGCCGGTATAGCTGTGGGTGTTTTTGAATACCGACACCAGCACTTCGTCCATCAGTTCCCCGGTTGCGGTGTGCAGCGTGCCAAAATGAAGCGTATGTGTTTTTTGTTGTGCCAGGTCTTTGCCTTCAAACATTTTGCCGGCAATGCTTATGGCCTCGGTGCCACTGATTCTGACGAGGCCCAGTGCGCCACCTACTGCGGTGGTAAGCGCCACTATGGTATCTTGATGCAACATAATTTCTACCCGATAAAAATATACAGCAACCTACCCGGCTATTGCATAAACGGTGGGCAAATTTAGGCGATAAACTTATGGGCAGCCAAACCAAAGAAAATCAATCTTGCCGTTGAAAATTTTGTCCTTTGCCCAAAATACCACCCAATTATTTGTCATTTACGTTTGCAGCCCTTACATTTACTACCCCGTTTTTCATGAAAGAGTTTCTACCATAAAAATATTTTCCGCCAATTATGCCCAACATACTCATAGCCGACAGCGGCTCTTCCAAAACCGATTGGAGCCTCATAGGTACCGGCAAACGCCCCAGGCACTTCAAGACCCCCGGGCTGAACCCGTTTTTCCGCAGCGAAGATGATTGCCTCCAACTGCTGAAAGACGAATTGGGCATAAAACCGGAAAAGGAAAAAATAGACAAGATTTATTTCTACGGCGCAGGCATAAAGGGCAAGCCGCAGGCGCAGTTTATAGAAAAAATATTGAGGAAACACTTTGGCGTAAAGCAAGTACACGCCTACTCCGACATGCTGGGCGCGGCGCGGGCCACCCTTGGCAACGGCAAAGGGATATGCGCCGTACTGGGCACGGGCAGCAACAGTTGCTACTATAACGGAAAAAGCATAGCAGTACAAAATCCCTCGCTGGGGTACATAATAGGCGACGAAGGCAGCGGCACTTACTTGGGCAAGCGTGTGTTGCAATACTATTTTTACAACACCTTCGATGCAGATTTGAAAGACGCATTTGTGGCCAAATATGGAACCGACCTCACGCCTATTTTACAAAACGTATATCAGGGACCGCAGGGCAACCGCTATCTGGCCGCATTCACCCAATTCCTGATAGAACAAAGGGGCCATTACATGGTGGAAAACATCATCGAAGACGGCCTCATAGACTTTCACCAAAGGCACATACTCAAATACCGCGAGGCTTGGAAATACCCCATACATTTCGTGGGTACGGTAGCCTGGGAGTTCAGGGATGTGTTGAAAGACCTGCACAACCAATACGGCCTCGATACGGGCAACATCATCAAGCACCCCCAGGCGGGCCTGGTGGCCTACCACAAGGCGGAGTTGGTTTAAGGTTTGAGGTTTTTATGTGGCCTGTCAATTGTGCGTTCGCTTTTGCACATGCCGTTTGTAAATAAATAAGGCTCATTGGGCGCAAATATTTATTTTTGCCGGCCCGCAAGAAAGGAAAATGAAAAATTCTGCATCCAACATATATTCTGTAATAGGCATTTCGCTGGTTTTATTTCTATTGGGCACCATTGGGTGGCTGGCCATAAAAGGCCGCATGGTGTCGAGGTTCGTACGCGAGCAAGTGGAGTTGAGCGTGATACTCCACGACCGCACGCAGCCGGAAAAGGTGGTACAATTGGAAAAAATATTGGCCGCGCAACCCTTTGTAAGCAGTTCCAAGATAATAACCAAAGAAGAAGCCGCGGCGCAAATGCGCAAGGACATGGGCGAAGAGTTCATGGCCTTGTTGGATGCCAACCCGCTATATACCGAAATAGCCTTGCACCTCAAATCGGACTATGTAAATACCGACAGCATCAGGAAGATAGAGCAGTTTGTGCTGCAAAGCAACATAGTGCGCGAGGTAAATTACGAACATACGGTGGTCGATAAAATGAACGCAACCTTCCGCAGGATAGGCATAGTGCTGGGCATCATGGCGTTGATACTGTTCGTGGCCGTGGTGGTCATCATAGACAATACGGTGAGGCTGGCCATGTTCAGCAACCGGTTGTTGATAAAGACCATGCAAATGGTGGGTGCCACCCGCTGGTTCATAGCCAAACCGTTCGACAACAGGGCCATCATAACCGGGCTTATCAGCGGCTTGGTGGCGGTACTGGGCCTGGGTTTGCTGATGTATGCAGCGGGTACCTATTTCGACCAGTTTAGCCTGTTGAACGATTATGTTTCCTTCGTGCTGTTGGCAGTGCTGATACTATTGCTGGGCATCATCATATCGGTACTCAGTACGCACCGCGCAGTGATAAAATATTTGAAGTTGAAATTAGACGACCTTTATTAGGCGAAATAAATTATTTTTGGCATCGTCATCATTACAAATCAAAACAAACAAATGGCAACCGCACCCAATAAAATCAATACCCCATCCAAAGCACAAGGCTTTTTGTTCGACAAAACCAATTACTACATCATGTTTGCCGGTTTGGCATTAATCCTGTTGGGTTTTATGTGCATGGCGGGCGGCAAAAGCCCCGACCCGCATGTATTTGACAAAGCAGAGATTTACAGTTTCCGCCGCATTACCCTGGCGCCCATTTTGGTGATTGCCGGGTTCGTGGTAGAGGCGGCGGCCATAATGCGCAAGCCGAAAGCGTAAAAGATTATCGGATTTTTGAATTGCCGAAAGAGGCCGTCCGGAAATGGGCGGCTTCTTTTGTTGGCTCTGGGCTTCGTTGTTGGTCAATACAGTTTCGCCGTATTCCTGCTGGCCATGCTGCAAGCACCTAAAAAAACCTCCGGCTAAGGCCGGAAGCAACGCAACCGATGTTCGGTTGCGTTGCCGACAAATTTATCTATTGGCCAAGAAAAGCACCCGACATATACATACGGCATGGCAATCAGGGTGATAAAAGTGAACAAATTGTAGGCACGCCGCCAGGTTGTTTCCGGCGATGATTTTTTTCAACCCTTTCGGCATCAAGTGTGCTGAAAGGTTTTTTTTACTATACTCCACCCCGGCCCTCCCCACCACCAACTTCGTTGGGGATAAAAGCTGGGGATAAAAATTGGGGGCAAGCTGGGGGACGGGAGTGCTGGCGGGAATATGAATGTCACGATTTGGGAGTACTTATTTTTTGCAAACTGTATAAAAACATACAAATGGCGGCGGTACCGTTTTTTCTTGCTATTTTTGGAGGGTATTTACGGGGCTTTCCTCTCCCTGACCAAAAACTTGCGCATGAGTATTATTTCGCCGGCAATAAGAAGCTACATGAAATTGCGTATCAGCGCGATAGACAATTTCGCCCTGAACCCATTGGATACCCAAAAACAAGTATTCAACAATCTTGTCGGCTCTGCGCAATTTACCGATTACGGCAAAGAGTTTGGCTTTGAACACATAAACTCCATAAGGGAATTTAAAAACAGGGTACCCATAAACGACTATGACAGCCTCAAACCTTATATCCAAAAAATACTGGAGGGGCAACAAAACGTGTTGTGGGCAGACCCCATATCTTGGTTCGCAAAAAGCAGCGGCACCACCAGCGACAAAAGCAAGTTCATACCCGTAAGCAAAGATGCCTTGGACGATACCCATTACAAGTCGGGCAAAGATGTGCTGGCGCTCTACTTGCGGCAGTTTCCCCAGTCGGACATGATGAACGGCAAATGCCTGACCATTGGCGGCAGCCACCAGGTAAACCAATTGAACGCCGATTCGTTCTACGGCGACCTATCGGCGGTAATGCTGCAAAACATGCCTTTGATGGGGCAGGTAATGCGCGCGCCGGAACTATCGGTGGCCTTGATGGAAGAATGGGAAGCCAAACTGGAAGCCATGGTGTACAGTGTCTTTAACGAGAACATTACCTTCATGGCCGGGGTGCCCACCTGGACCCTCGTGCTGATAAAAAGGTTGCTGGAGGTGGCCGGCGAACACGACTTGCGCAAGGTGTGGCCCAACTTGGAGCTGTACATACACGGTGGCGTTAGCTTCAAGCCATACCGCCAACAGTTCGAGGAATTGATACCTGGCTTTGGCATGAACTACATGGAAACCTACAACGCCAGCGAGGGTTTTTTTGCCGCACAGGACAATTTGGACGAAGAAGGCATGTTGCTCTTCCTCAACCACGGCATCTATTACGAATTCATGCCGATGGAAGAATACGGGAAAGACAAGCCGCAAACGCTGTCGCTGCACGACGTGGAAATAGGGAAAAATTACGCATTGGTCATCAATACCAATGCCGGCCTTTGGCGATATTTGGTGGGCGACACTATCCAGTTTACCTCGCTGGAACCTTTCAGGATAAAAGTAAGCGGCAGGTTGAAGCATTTCATCAACGCCTTTGGCGAAGAATTAATAGTTGACAATAGCGACCATGCCATAAAAGAGGCTTGCCGCAATACGGATGCCGTGGTAAACGATTATACCGCCGCGCCGGTGTACATGAGCGGCAGCGAAAACGGTGCGCACGAATGGGTCATTGAATTTGACCACCTGCCGGTGCCGCTTGGAGTTTTTACCCGCGAATTAGACAGCGCATTGCAAAAAACCAATAGCGACTACGAAGCCAAGAGGCACAAGGACATTGCCCTGCGTATGCCCATAGTGCACCAAATGCAGCCCGGCGGTTTCAACGCTTGGCTGAAAAGCAAAGGGAAACTGGGCGGCCAGCACAAGGTGCCGAGGCTGAGCAATGAGCGCACTTATCTGGAAGATATACTGAAGTTCGCAGGGTAGGTGGTTAATTCAAAAAAAAAAAGAATTGCCCCCCTAAAACATCCTGACAAGCCGGAAGGTGAATTGGTTGTTCGTTTGGTCCTTGTAGCCCAGGCCGTCCGGAACGTCGTGTATTTTCCTGATGGGAGTTAAAGAATATTGGTAGCGTGCATTCAACACCCAATTGTTGTAAAACAGCCAACTTGCGTTCAAAATGCCATCGAAGGAACTGCGCCGGAACGGATACACGCCACTATCGAAAACCTTGTCGGAACTCGCATCGTTCATTTCTTCTTTTGAAGAAATCAAGGAGTTGTACGATGCGCCTATGCCAAACAAAAATTGTTCCTTTATGCGCATTTGCACCACCACCGGCACTTCGGCATAGTTGAGCCTTATGCGATAGTGTTCAAAATAGGTACCCACCGCGCTCGATTCGCGCGCCGTAGCGCTGTTGCTGCCTTTTTGCGAAAAAAGCA
Organism: Edaphocola sp.; assembly: GCA_047605615.1. Taxonomy (GTDB): domain Bacteria; phylum Bacteroidota; class Bacteroidia; order Chitinophagales; family Chitinophagaceae; genus Taibaiella. The sequence goes on from JASGFI010000010.1 coordinate 9,526, forward strand.
AATCGAGTGCCAAGCCCCATTTCCTGCTGAGACTGACCCAACCCGTAAAGCCGGTATTCAAGCCTACTTTGTGGTAGCCGTTCATATAGTCGCCATCCACTTGGGTAAAATTGGCGCCGAGGCAAATACCCGCGGCAAACTTCCTTTCGCCGTTAAAAATCGGATTGTCTTGAGGCAAGATGCGTTGCGCACGAACCGGCACGAACCCACAAACCAACACCCACAAGCAAACCTGACGCAGCAACTTCATGTCGTTCATTTTTAGGTATAAAAGAAGTTTTTTGGGGGGGCAAAAAAAATCGGACAACAAGAAGAAACCGATTAAGGTATTTTCCTGAACACAAGCAAGCGCAAAAATATTTCCAGCACCAATGCCATTACCCCCACAAAGGCAAACCAGTAAAACTTTTCGGCATAGTGCTTGTAAGCATTCACCTCCACGCTGGTTTTTTCCAATTTATCTATGGATTTATAGATGCCGGCCAATTTGCTGTTGCCCGTGGCACGATAATACACGCCGCCGGTTTCTTTGGCTATCTTTTTCAGCAAGGTTTCGTCTATTTGCACCGGCACCATTTGTTTGCGTATGCCCATGGGCGTTTGTACCGGCGACAACGCTTCGCCTTCCGTACCTATCCCGATGGTATATACCCGCACTTTGTAGGCTTTGGCTATTTCCAAGGCCAATTCGGGTCCCACCTTGCCCAGATTGTTCACCCCGTCGGTCATCAATATCACTACCCTGCTTTTGCCCTTGGCGTCGCGCAGGCGGTCAACAGCCGTGGCCAAGCCGTCGCCTATGGCCGTACCGTCTTGCAACATGCCGCTTTTTACTTGGCTTATTTGCTCTTTCAGTACGTTATGGTCTATGGTTATGGGGCATTGGGTAAAACTTTCGCCGGAAAAGATAACCAAACCTATCCTGTCCGTTGGCCGCTCGTCCACAAATTTCATGGCGTTTTCCTTGGCGGCTTCCAAGCGGTCGGGCTTAAAATCTTCGGCCAGCATACTGCCCGATATGTCCATGCTGATAACGATGTCTATGCCTTCGCTGTCTATCGACTCGCTGACGTTGGTCTTTTGCGGGCGGGCCAGGGCTATCACGAATGTTATAAATGCCAAGCTGCGCAATACCGTCAATATTGGCTGCCAGCGCACCTTACGGCCCTGCGGTATCTTTTCTGTTCCTTTTGTGGTAGATACGCTCAATACCACCGCCCTTTGCTTGTTCACACGGGCATTTAGCCATATAAGCAAGGGCAGCAGCAGCAGTAGCAGCAAGAACCAGGGATGCGCCAAGGTGAGGTGGAATTTTTCTAAAAAACTCATCATTTTTTCACCTCCTCTGTTTTTACACGGGTACGGTTGATAATATCGGCGGCGGTAGCTATGCTTTCGTCAAATTCTTCTGGCAAGGGGTTGGCTTTGGCAAATTTGGCCAAGTCGGAGGTGTTCAACACCGTTTTCAGGTCGCCGCGCACCTTTCTCAATTCGGCTTTGCTGTCGTCCAATTTTTTAAGGTTGTTCATCAGCTCGTCGGTGGTTTGTTCCATGGCCGGTATGTTGAAACGCTCTTCCAAATAAGTACGCAACACATCGCTCAATTCGGAGAAAAATTGCTTGCTGTTGCCCTTGAGCGAATAGTCCTTGCCTTTGAGTTCCGACAGCAGGCGCAAGGCTTTTTCGTGCGCTTTTTCGGGCGGCACCCTTTGCACGACGGGTATTTTGTTGGCTTTGTTTTTCTTGAAATAGTACCAGATGAATATGCCGAAGGCTACCAACAAGGCCATGGCCAGCATGACGTACCAATAATCCCATATCGAAAACGGCACGGTTACAATTTCCTTGATGGGTTTGAAATCCTTGGTGGTGTCAACGGCTATGGTTTGGATGTATAGCGCAATGGAATCGGTGGCCAGCACCTTGCCGCCCACTTGAAAGGAAAAGGAAGGGATGAAATAACTGCCCGAATCGAAGCCCGTTACCAGCAATCTTTGCTTCAACACCAAGCCGCCGCCGCTTTTCAGCGTATCTATTTTTCCTTTTTCCACCAGTTCCAGCCCGCTGCCCAATTGCTCGGGTACGGCAGGCCATTGCGCCGGTTGTTGGGCATTGGGCAGGTTTAGCTCCAGCCACAATTTCACTTGGTCGCCAATCACTATTTTCGGGGCATCGGTATAGGCTTTCACACTCTGGGCGAAGCCGTGGCTTGGCAGCAGCAGCGCAAAAGCAAAACCGGCACACAATAATTTATTCTTCAAAAAACTCATGAACATTTCGATATGTCTATGTTACTTTTTTTTGCTTTTTACCTGTTCACAAAAAAGCCTTGCAATGCCTTCGCGTAATTTTCGTCGGTGCGCACCGAAAGAAAGGCTGCGCCGCTGCGCCTGAAGGCATTGGTGCTGTATTGCCGGTGATGGTCGAAAGCGGCGGCATAAGCGTTGCGAACGTCTTTGCTGTCGGTATCGAGCCAGTTAAGTTGTTTGGTTTCGCTGTCCTGAACCTGCAACAATCCTACGGCGGGCAATTCCCTGTCGGCTTTGTCGTACACCTGTACGCCCACCAAGTCGTGGCGGCGGGCCGTTAGTTTCAACGGCTCTTCGTAAGGCGCGCTTATGTAATCGCTCAACAGGAAAGCAATGGTTCGCTTCTTGGAGGCATTGTTGAAGAACCGGAGGCAGGCACCCACATCGGTACCCTTTGCATCGGTGGGTTCCAGGGTTATCAGTTCGCGTATGATGCGCAAAACGTGCGACCGGCCTTTTTGCGGCGGGATGTATTTTTCCACCTTGTCGCTAAAAAATATGACCCCCACTTTATCGTTGTTGGTAGTGGCCGAAAAAGCCAGCACCGCAGCTATTTCCGTCATCAGGTCGCGCTTGCGGTTCTTTTGCGTGCCAAACAAGGAACTGCTGCTAATATCTACCAACAACATTACCGTTAGCTCGCGCTCTTCTTCAAATACCTTTACGAAAGGTGTGGACAAACGTGCGGTAACGTTCCAGTCAATGGCCCGCACGTCGTCGCCGTGCGCATATTCGCGCACCTCGCTGAACGACATGCCGCGCCCCTTGAAAGCCGAATGGTACTCGCCCGAAAATATATGGTTGCTCAGCCCCTTGGTCTTAATCTCTATGCGCCTTACCCGCTTCAGTATTTCTGCCGTAGTCATGTTTTGCTTCTTTTTTATTTTGGTAAAAAGAACTGCCGTAAAGCAAGAGCCTGTTTAAAATTCATTCATTAGTTTTCTTATGGCCCTTTTCGGCGAAAAACTTCGTTGGATTTTTCGTCATAGTACTCGCTATGCCTGCAAAATTCGCCTCGTTTTCACTCTAAAATAGCCTATACGAAATTCCAACAATAAAATTTAAACAGGCTCTAAATAGCCGCAAAGCACTATGGCACTTCCACCACATTCAAGATGTCGTTGATAATTTGTTCGCTGGTAATGTTTTCGGCCTCGGCTTCGTAGGTGAGGCCAATGCGGTGGCGCAACACATCGTGGCACACGGCGCGCACATCTTCGGGTATCACGTACCCGCGCCGCTTGATGAAAGCATAGGCTTTGGCCGCGTGTGCCAAGCTGATGCTGGCACGGGGCGAACCGCCGAAGCCAATCAATGGTTTCAACTTATTCAGTTTGTATTCTTCGGGGAAACGGGTGGCAAACACAATATCCAAGATGTATTGCTCTATCTTCTCGTCCATATATACCTCCTTCACCAGCTTGCGGGCATCGAGTATGTCCTGGGTACTTACTACCGGGTTTATTTTGGGTGCGCCGGCAGGGTCGAGGCTTTGGCGTATCACCAATTTTTCCTCTTCCTTTTTGGGATAAGTGATGACCACTTTCAGCAAAAAACGATCCACCTGGGCTTCGGGCAAGGCATAGGTGCCTTCTTGCTCCACCGGGTTTTGCGTAGCCAATACAAGGAAGGGTTCTTCCAATTTGTACGTGCTGTCGCCTATGGTTACTTGTTTTTCCTGCATGGCTTCCAGCAAGGCACTTTGTACCTTGGCGGGCGCACGGTTTATTTCGTCGGCCAATACAAAGTTGGCAAACACGGGCCCGCGGCGCACTTCAAACTTGTGTTCCTGGGGGTTGTAAATCATGGTGCCTATCACGTCGGCGGGCAGCAGGTCGGGGGTGAACTGTATGCGGCTGAACCTGCCGTTGATGGCCGAGGCCAGCGACTTGATGGCAAGTGTCTTGGCCAAGCCCGGCACGCCTTCCAACAAAATATGCCCTTGGGTCAACAGGCCTATGAGCAGGCGTTCCACCATGTGTTTCTGGCCTATCAGGGCCTTGTTCAGCTCCATGGTGAGCAAATCGATAAATGCGCTTTGGCGATGAATGCGGTCGTTCAGTTCGCGAATGTCAACCGAAGAAGTAACGGACTGAGCCAAATTTTGATCCATAATCTACGTATCAGATAAAATTAAAACTGCACGGGCAGAAGCCGGCGGGTTATAGTATTTAAGAAAAAATGCGCGTAAAAGTAAGGATTATAAGCTTGTGTTGAAAAAGGTTGTGCAAATATCAGGCTTTGATTTGCAAACTTTATTTTAAAACCGCAATCATGGGGTTAAATAGGGGTTAATGGCGGGGGAATTTGTAAAATACAGAAACTTTACGGCAGGCTTTTTTAATGCCACCGCTCCCCCCTACGCTTTTCCCTTTTCCAAAGTAAAACCAAACGACGAACCCACGCCCAATTTGCTGCGCACGGTTATGGTTTGTCCGTGGGCCTCCACGATGTGCTTCACGATGGCCAAGCCCAAACCGGTACCGCCTATTTCGCGGCTGCGGCTGCGGTCGGCACGGTAAAAACGCTCGAATATCCTGGGCAGGTGGTACTCGGCTATGCCGGGTCCGTCGTCCGACACTTCTATATATACCCTGCCCTCGTCCATCATGTAAAAACCCGTGGTAACGGTACCGCCTTCATGGCCGTATTTCAGCGCGTTTTCCACCAAATTCACCACTACTTGTTTTACTTTTTGCTTGTCGGCATAGACATAAATGGGTGCTTCGGTGCCCTTCTTTTTCAGCAGCGATATGTTTTTTTCCTTGGCTTTCAACATCAATTCTTCATACACGTCGCGCACCAATTCCTGTATCACGAACGACTCGTACACCAGCGGCGCCCTACCCGATTCCAGCTTGGAAATATTGTCCAAGTCATCGGCCAATTGCACCAACCGCTGCACGCCTTTCGAGGCATTGCTCAAGAATTTCCTGTTCACCTCCGGGTCGTCTATGGCACCGTTGAGCAGGGTGTGCACATAACCTTGCACGGTGAATATGGGGGTACGCAATTCATGCGCCAGGTTCATGAGGAATTCTTTCCTGAATTGTTCGTTTTGGCGCAAAATTTCTATCTCGCCGCTTTTTTCCCTGGCCCACCTTTCCACGTCCTGGCTTACTTCGTCGATTGATTTTTGCGGCAGGATGTTTTGGTAAAAAAACTCCTCGCGCTTGGTGGCTTTGGTTTGGTAGATAAATTTATAGATGAGCTTTATTTTTCGGTAAATGAAATATTGGAGCGTATAGAAATACACGAAATAACAGAGCGCGAAACTCAAGGCGAAGGCGGTTAAATCCACATACCAAGGCTGGTGCAAAAAAAGCGTGAGCAGGGTAATGAACATAGCCAGGCAAAGCGCGGTAAACAATGACAGGCGGACGGGCGACGTATTCTTGGAAGTTGCTATGGACACAGCACGGTGCTTTTTTCAAAAGTAATCGGAATTTTGCATTAATTTCGGAACTGCGCCGTTATTTTTTTGCGCGGCTCTCGGCCTATGGCACTATATTTGTGCCATTCAATTTTTCTCTTTCTCCAATAATGTCGGGAATAAGTCAAAATCCAAGGCCATGGATTATCAGGGGTGTGTTTGTACTGTTGGCGGCAATTCTTATTGCCAGGCTGTTTGTGCTGCAAATAATGGACGACAAATATAAAGTGTTGGCCGAGGGCCAGGCCATTTTCCGCAAAGTGATATACCCGGCAAGGGGTGCCATAGTGGACAGGAAGGGAAAGCCCCTGCTCACCAACGACGTGGCCTACGACCTCAATTTCACCCCCAACAAAATCAAGAACTTAGACACCAACCTATTTTGCTCGGTAATGGGAACGGACAAGGCAACTTTTATCAAAACCATGAAAAAGTTGACCCTCAGGAACGGCTATCAAAGGCAAAGCACCTATGCGGCAGACTTATCTTCCGAACAGAACGCCCGCTTGCAGGAAAACCTGTACCAATTTGAAGGCTTTGAATTGCAGGAACGCACTACCCGTTCGTACCCTTTGAAAATAGGTGCCCACATATTCGGCTACCTCAACGAGGTAAGCGAACGGATGCTTTCCAACCCCCGCTATGCCTCGTACCGCCAAGGCGACTACGTGGGCCAATCGGGCTTGGAAAGCACCTACGAAGAGGTGTTGCGCGGCCAAAGGGGCGTGCAGTATTTGGTGCGCGACGTACTGAACCGCCCACGGGACGCTTACAAAAACGGCGAATTGGATACCCCCTCCGTTGGCGGGAAAACCTTGGAACTGTACCTCGATGCCGACCTCCAGGCTTATGCCGAGAAGCTGATGCAGGGCAAGATAGGCAGCGCCATAGCCATAGACCCCAAGACCGGCGGCATACTGGCCTTTGTGTCTGCGCCGGAATATGACCCCAATTTATTGTCGGGAGCCGATTTCGGGAAAAATTACACGGCACTCTACAAAGACTATACCACGCCCATGTACAACCGTGCCATACTGGCGCAATACCCCCCGGGTTCCACCTTTAAGCCGCTTACCGCCTTGATAGGCTTGGATGTGGGCGTGATAACCCCGGCTTTTGGCTACCCTTGCAGGGGTGGCTATTACGCTTGTGGGAGGCGAATAGGTTGCACGCACCACAATGCGGGCCATGCGGCCAATTTGCGCATTGCCATGGCCAACAGCTGCAACGCTTACTTCTGCGACGTATTTCGCAAAACGGTGGATGCGCCCAAATGGACGGGCGGCACGCACCAAGGCTTGCAAGTATGGTACGATTACCTTTCGTCATTTGGATTGGGGCATAAATTAGGCATAGACATTCCCGGTGAAAACCCCGGCAACGTACCGGACACCGGTTATTTCGACAATCTTTACAACAACCATTGGAACAGCTGCAACATGGTAGTGGTAGGCATGGGCCAAGGAGAATTATTAATGACACCCTTGCAAATGGCCAATGCCATGGCGCTGATAGCCAACCGGGGCTATTACTACATACCGCATTTCGTAAAAAGCGTGGGCGGAAACAAGCAAGACCCCGTATTGAAGCCTTATCTGGAAAAGCACGTGCCCACGCACATTACCAACGATTATTTCAATGCGGTGATAGACGGCATGGAAGATGTGGTAACGAAAGGCACGGGCAAGGTGGCCATACTGCCCGGCGTGGAGGTATGCGGCAAGACGGGCACGGTGGAGAACTACGCCGTGCTGCACGGCCAGCGCACCAAGCTCGACAACCATTCGGTGTTCGTATGCTTTGCACCCAAAAACGACCCAAAAATAGCCATAGCGGTGATAGTCCAAAATTCGGGCTATGGCGCCACCTGGGCCGGGCCGGTAGCCAGCTTGATGATGGAAAAATACTTGTTGGACAGCGTGGGTTCCCCCAAACGTGCGGGCTTGCAGAACAAGATGTTCAACGCCAATACCGTAAAAGGATACATAAAAGTGATAGACAGCCTGCAACGCCAACGCGACCTGATGCGCGAACTATTGCGCACCGCCGACAAACGCACCCGCGACAGCGTGCGCAAAATGCGCGACACCGTTTTGGTGCGGCAGGTCATCAAGGATTTTTATTACAACGGCCGCAAGCCCAATGGCCGGGAAACGACAAACAAGTAAAAACAAGCAACCAAGCCAACGAATAAATCTTATATGAGTACAGGCCGCAAACCTATTTCAGCCCGCATGGACTGGCCGGTGATATTTCTTTACCTTACCTTGGTAGGCATAGGCATAGCCGCCGTTTACTCTACCGAGTACATTAGCTTCGAAGAACCTTTTTTAGACATGGGCAAGAGCCACATGAAACAACTTACATGGTTGTGCATATCGCTGGTCGTGGGGCTTATCATCATGCTTACCGACAGCAAGTTTTTCTTGTCGGTTTCGTACCTCTCCTATTTGTTGGGCATAGTATTGTTGTTCGCAACCTTTGCCTTGGGCTCGGACGTAAAGGGGTCGCACAGCTTTATAAAATTCGGCTCTTTCACCTTTCAGCCCGGGGAGCTGTGTAAGATATTTACCGCCTTGGCCCTGGCACGGTTCCTATCTACGCCCGAAACCAATTTCAAGACCCTGAAAGACAGGTTGATTGCGGCGGCAATAGTATTGGTGCCGGCGGCTATCATCATCAAGCAAAACGAAACCGGCTTGGCCTTGGTATATTTTTCCTTTTTCCTGGCCATGTACCGCGAGGGTTTGCCCAATGCGATATTGCTCATTGGCTTTTCCGTAGCGGGGCTGGTGCTGGCTACCCTATTGGTTGAGCGCCTTCCGTTGTTTATCATCATTACCGTCATACCGTTGTTGTCTGTTTGGCTATTGAGACAGCAAATAAAACGCAACAAAATCATCGTTTTGATAATATTGGGGGCTTGGCTTTTTTCCGTTATTTTCTCTCAAATAGCGGTTCCATACGTTTTTAAAAACGTGTTCCAAGGTTATCAAACAGAGAGAATCTACTCTTTGTTGGGCCAAGATGTGCCTGCCGAATACCAAAAACCGGGAGCTGTACACAAAAATAATACAGACTACAATGTGCGCCAATCAAAGATTGCAATCGGTAGCGGAGGCTTGCTTGGCAAAGGATTTGGAATGGGCACACAGACGAAATATTCTTTTGTGCCGGAGCAACATACGGATTTTGTTTTTTGCGGCATCGGCGAGCAATTCGGGTTTGTTGGCAGTACCATATTAGTACTGCTGTATGTGGCTTTGCTGCTACGGATTGTAGATATTGCCGAGCGGCAGCGTTCTCTATTCAGCAGGGTTTATGCTTACAGCGTGGCATCCATCCTTTTCTTCCACTTGGCCATCAACCTATGTATGACCATGGGCTTGGCACCGGTTATCGGCATTACCTTGCCAATGATGAGCTATGGCGGCACATCTTTACTTTCCTTTAGTATCTTGCTATTCATACTGTTGCGCTTGGATGCAGACAGGCAGATGTTGATAAGGTAAAATAGGTTGAAACCACATTAGGATTATAGCCTACTCTTGCAACGAAAACAAGCTATCTACAAACTCATATTTGTTGAAAATCTGCAAGTCCTGCATCCGTTCGCCAACGCCTATGTACTTTAGGGGAATCTTGAATTGATGGGCTATGGCCAATACTACCCCACCCTTGGCGGTACCGTCCAATTTGGTTATGGCCAGCGAAGTGACCTCGGTGGCGGCGGTAAATTGTTTGGCTTGTTCCAAGGCGTTTTGCCCGGTGCTGCCATCCAGCACCAGCAGCACCTCGTGCGGGGCATCGGGTATGTTTTTGCTGATTACCCTCTTTATCTTGCTCAGCTCTTCCATCAGGTGGGCCTTGTTGTGCAGCCTGCCGGCAGTGTCTATGATTATCACGTCCGATTGGCGCGCCAACCCGCTTGCTATGGTGTCGTAAGCTACCGAACTGGGGTCGCTGCCCATTTCTTTTTTCACTATCGGCACGTCCACCCTTTCGCTCCAAATGGTCAATTGGTCCACCGCCGCGGCCCTGAAGGTATCTGCCGCGCCCAGCAACACGCTTTTGCCGTTTCTTTTAAAGTTATAGGCCAGCTTGCCGATGGTGGTCGTTTTGCCCACGCCGTTTACCCCCACCACCAATATTACATAGGGCTTTTTGCCCGGCGGCGTTTCAAAGGTTTCAAATTCGTTGGTGGGCGCATTGGTCAATACGCCCGCCATTTCTTCTTGCAAAATGGTGTTCAGGTCCGCCGTGCCCAAGTATTTGTCCTTGGCCACGCGGTCTTCTATCCTTTTGATGATGGCCACCGTAGTGTCGAGACCCACATCGGCAGTTATCAATGCTTCCTCCACGGTATCCAGCACTTCTTCGTCCACCGTGCTTTTGCCCGCTATGGCCTTCGATATTTTGGAGAAAAAACCTTGTTTGGTCTTTTGGAGGCCTTCGTCCAAAGCCACCTTTTGCTCCTCTTGCTCTTTATTGCGCTTGAATAATTTGTCGAAAAATCCCATAGAATAATGCAGCCGCGGTGTATAGCCGCATACCGCCTGCAAAAATACTTTTTTAGCGTAGTAAGGGAAAACTTTTTCTTATTCGTTACTTTTATCGGCCAAAAAGATTTGCTTCCATGGAAGAAACCATACCCGTTACCTTATGGCTTGCTGGCCGCAGTTACCGCATAAGGATAAAACCCAAAGACGAGGCCGCCGTGAGGTTGGCCATAAAAATTGCCGACGAACGCGTAAACGAACTGCGCAACAGCTTTGCGGGCAAGGACGACCAGGATTTCCTGGCCATGTGCCTGCTTATGTACGCCGCCGACCAAGTAACCGAAGCCGACAACGAACTGAACCCGGTTCAAAAAGAATTGGCACAGCGGATGATAGAAAAAATTGACCAAATAACCGACAACCAACATGGCATTGCTTAACAGGAAAACGACAACGGTACTAATGTTTTTGCTTCTGCCCGTTATGGCCAAGGCACAAGACAGCACCACCATCCGGCAATACATAGGCGCGCTTACGGCACGCAACATGGCCGGGCGCGGCTACGTGGGCCGCGGCATGCAGAAAGCGGCAGCTTACATAGCCGATGTTTTCGCCACAGATAGCCTGCGTTCGTTTGGCAATTCTTTTGTGCAACCCTTTTCCTATCCTGTCAATACTTTTCCGGGGGTGGTCAATGTGCGCGTCAACGATAAAACCCTGCAACCTTGCAGCCAATTCCTCGTATCGCCCGCCAGCAACGGCACCCAGGTGGAAGACAAAAAAATAAAGGTGCTCGACTTGTTGTCGTTGACGGCCAAAAGCAAAGACAGCACCGCATTTGTCAAAAAACTACAATCCAAAACCGGCAAACAAAAATATGCTTGGTACTTGGCCAATTCCGATAGCGTCTGCAAGCTATATGGCTGGCGACAACGGTATTTTGCCACTTTGTTGCCCGGGGGTACCATGCTGTTGCCACACAAAGCCAAAGCTATATGGTCGGTAGCCCGCGAACCCGTAGCCGCTGCCATTATAGACCTATACGACACTACCTTGCAAATAGGGAAAAAAGACCTGTTGTCGGCCACTGTCATCAACCAATACCAGCCCAAGTTCAAGGCCGACAACGTAATAGCCTACGTGCCCGGCACGGCCATGCCCGATAGTTTCGTGGTATTGGCCGCCCATTACGACCATTTGGGCAAAATGGGCAGCAAAGCCATGTTTCCCGGCGCCAGCGACAATGCCAGCGGCACGGCCATGCTCCTGGCCCTGGCACAATGGTATGCGCAGCACCCGGCAAAATATTCCATTGCCTTCATGGCCTTTGCGGGCGAGGAAGCGGGGCTGTTGGGTTCCGATTATTACACCAACCATCCCCTGTTTCCCTTGGAAAAAATCAAATTCCTGATCAACATCGACATTATGGGCGATGCCACGGACGGCATAGCCGTGGTCAACGGTGCCCAATTGACCGGGGCGTTCAACCTATTGAAAAGCATAAACGACCAACACCAATTTGTACCCTCCCTTACTGCGGGCGGCCCCGCGGCCAATAGCGACCATTACCATTTCACGGAAAAAGGCGTTCCGGCATTCTTCCTGTTCAGCAAGGGCGGCAAGGGTTATTACCACGATGTTTGGGACAATGCAGAATCGTTAAGTTTGAAAAACATCCCGGCAACAGCACACTTGATAAAGGCTTTTATTGCCGCGCTCCACCAACTTTAATTTTTGTTGCTGCAGGGGGCGACAAGAGCGAGTAAAAAGCGGGAAAACAACAATGAGGATTGTCGTCCTGCAAGCATCCGAAAAAACAGACCCCATTAGCAATACCCAAAATAAAAGGGTGCATTTAAAATTGTCGCCTTAAAGGGAATGACACGAGTTCCCTCGTTGCGTTCGGCATGACACCCGCCGCTTGTCATGCCTATACTCCCCATTGTCATGCTGACGAAGGAAGCATCTCTATTAGTTCCCCTCTTTGAGTTCCCTCACTGCGTTCGGGATGACAGCGCGTTCGGGATGACAAGAGCTCCCTCGCTGCGATCGGGACATACCATGCTACGACAATTTTAAATGCACCCAAATAAAATCCGCAGTGATATATGCAATGATTTTTTCCCTAACTTGCGCCGCATGGCACGAAAGTGTGCGTTGTAAATTTATATCTAAAAACAAATAAAGGATGAACAAAAAAATCACGCTCCTGTTGTTGATGATGGCTGCCGCCATGGGCTTTAGGGCCGCGGCGCAGCTTAGCGGTACCTACACCATCAATAGCGCGGTGGCTACCGGCGGCACCAATTACCAGACTTTTACGGCGGCCGTCAGCGCCCTTACCTCCAGCGGCGTTTCGGGGCCGGTGGTGTTCAACGTTGCCGCGGGTACCAGCTACACCGGGCAGGTAAGCATGGGTGCCATAACCGGCGCCAGCGCCACCAACACCATCAAGTTCAACGGCAACGGCGCCACGGTGAACTACACCGCATCTACAACATACATGGCCGTGTTGCAGTTGGACGGTGCCAAGTACGTGAAATTCGACAGCCTTACGTTCAACGCCTTGGGTACCACTTATGCCTATGGGGCCATAGTGGCCAATGGCGCCAAGTTCGACTCCATTACCCGCTGTACCTTTAACGTAACACAATCTTCTTCTACCACCGCAGCCAACACCGTAGGGTTGAGGATAAGTGCTACCACCTCAACCCAATCCACTAGTGTTTCCGGGGCCGATTCTTGTTATTTCGGCTACAACAGTTTCAACGGGCCTACCGGCGCGGGGGGCATGTATTACGGCATATACCAATACGGCCCCAGTACGGGCAACGTGTTCGACCACAATACCATCGCCAATTTTTATTACCACGGTATTTATAACTACTACTATTCCTCTCGCTGCAAATTTTTGTACAACGACATCAACCGTGCCACCAAAACCAGCGTATATAGCTATGGTTATGGCTTTTACAACTATTACGCTTGTAATGACTTGCCCGGCAACACATATATAGGCAACAGGATACACGATTTCCTGGGTTCCGGCACCTATTCCTACACTTACACCTATTTCCACCCCTTCTATAATTACAGGATGGAGGCTATCTCCGCCGCCGAACCTTCCTTGTTCGCCAACAATGCAGTGTACAACATGCCCATATATTACAATTACATAGCCTATTATTGCGCAAACTTGAATTTTTACCACAATACCATCTCGGCCAATATAGCCAACAGCACCCTTACCAGTGTTACCTATTTGATGTACATGGGCTACAACAGCGGCACCGTGAACATCAAAAACAACATAATCACCTTGACGGGCGGCACCTCCGGTACCCAATACGGTATGTATAACACTTCTACCTCCACCAGCTACACAACGCCAACTATTGACTATAACGATATATACATAAGCCCCTCCGTGGGTACTGCCAACTATGCCTATTGGGGCGGTACCACCTACGCTACACAGGCCACCTTCCAAACCGGTACCAGCCTGCAAACAAACGGCCTGAGCGTTGACCCCCAATATACCAGCGTAACTACCGGCAACCTAAAACCTGCAAACACGGCACTTACCGGGGCGGGCACCAATTTGCAGACCATCGTGCCGCAGGATATCCTCTTGGCCTACCGTCCCACTGCCCCCACCATAGGTGCGTACGAAAATAACGCACTATCCGACTGTTCCACCGCCACCTTTCCCACATCGGCCACCATCACCACCAGCGTTGATTCCATCTGCGGCAGCGACAGCGTGAAGTTGTCGCTTTCCACCACCATGCCCTCGGCTACCGGCATCACCTACCAATGGCAAACCGCCTCCAGCACGACCGGCACTTGGAGCAATTTGGGGTCTGCATCTTCTACGTCCTCCTACACCGACGTAGGCGTATCGGCCAGCAAATATTATAGGCTGCTGGTGCTGTGCAACGGCAATACTGCCCTTACCAGCGACACCGCTTACGTACACGTTACCCCAATCCCGGATGTAACCATTACCAACAACACGCCTTCGATATGCCCGGGCGACACCACCGACATAACATTGTCGTCCACCGGCACCGGTGTCACGTTTGCATGGACGGCCTACGCCACCGGCGTTACCGGGGCATCTGCGGGCAGCGGCACCAGCATCGCGCAGACACTCACCACCACCTCCAGCGGCTCGGTAGTCTATACCGTAACCCCCACCGTCAACGGTTGTGCGGGCAGTTCCGACTCCACCACGGTGACCGTGCAGTTAGCGCCCACCTCCGTCAGCATATACGTACCTGAAAACCACGTATGCTCCGGCATCCCCGTCACCCTTACCGCCACCCCCGTGAACGGCGGCACCTCGCCCGCCTACCAATGGATGGTGAACGGCGCAAGCGTGAGCGGCGCCAACGGTACCACCTACACCTATGCCCCCACCGACAACGACATGGTTACCTGCCAGATGACCAGCAGCGTTACCTGTGCCGCACCCGCCATCAGCAACGTGGTGCCCATGTCGGTGGAAACCTCCACCAGCCCCTCCATGAGCCTGTCGGTATCGCCCTCGGGCAGCGTAAGCTCCGGCACGGCGGTGGTGTTTACCGCCACCCTCACCGATGGCGGCACCAACCCGTATTACAAATGGTACAAGAACGGCCAGCACATGCCCGCCGTTACCGGCAGCACCTGGGCGGCCACCGCCGGCGTGGACTTTGCCAACAATGCCCAAATACACGTGCGCTTCCAAAGCGTGTCGCCCTGCGCCGACCCCGACTCCGCGGTGAGCAATGTAGTAACCATGACCGTGGGCACCACCGGCATAAACAATGCCGACAAACCCGGCAATTTCAAGCTCTACCCCAACCCCGCCACGGAAAAAATATCGGTGGAAGGCCTCCGAAAAGGCGACCAGTGGGCAGTGTACGACATGCTGGGCCACAAGCTGCTGCAAGGCGAGGCCACCTCGGACGCCACGCAATACATAGACCTGTCGGGCCATGCTGCCGGTATCTATTGGCTTTCCTTCACCACCGCCGAAGGCCAGGGCTGGCGGCAGAAAGTGGAGAAAAGATAGGGATTCGTTTTTCTCAATAAACAAGCAATGGACACACTTTTAAGTGTGTCCATTGCTTGTTCCCAACAACACGAATATAGTTCGGGATAAGCAAAAAACCATACCTTGAAAAGGTCGAATTTTTATAGAAACGCCTCCACCCTTTTGGGGGCCGAGCCCAAAGGGGGCTTTGTGGCCACAAACGTTGGAAGCCCCAGGATTCTTGACAAGAATGTGAAGTGCCGCAATGTTTTTCACCCGCTCTTGTCATTCTGCAAAATCCATGTCCGGCTTTTCTTGGCCAACAGATAAATCTGTTGGGTATCCCCTACCCTAAATTTCATTCCGTAACTTTGGACATTCTCCATCTCAGGAGGAAGGCAAGGAGATAAGACATGAATTTCAACATAGCATGCCCCTACCAACCGGCCGGCGACCAGCCCAATGCCATCAAGGAACTGTCGAAGGGCATAGAAGACGGCGAAAAATTCCAGACGCTTCTGGGCGTTACGGGTTCGGGCAAAACGTTTACCATGGCCAACGTCATACAAGAGGTGCAAAAACCTACCTTGGTGCTTACCCACAACAAAACCTTGGTGGCGCAACTCTATGGCGAGTTCAAACAATTCTTCCCCGACAATGCCGTGGAATATTTTGTTTCCTACTACGATTATTACCAACCGGAAGCCTACATGCCGGTTAGCGACACTTATATAGAAAAAGACCTGTCCATCAACGAAGAACTGGAAAAACTGCGGCTCAGGACTACCACCAATCTATTGAGCGGCCGCCGCGACATACTGGTGGTGGCTTCGGTTAGTTGCATTTACGGCATGGGCAACCCCACGGAATACGAAAACGGCATTATCCGCATCAATACCGGCGACAGGATAGCCCGAAACGGCTTCCTGCATTCTTTGGTCAATTCTTTGTACCACCGCAGCCAGGGCGATTTTACACGAGGCAGCTTCAGGGTAAAGGGCGATACGGTGGACGTCAACCTGCCTTATGTGGACTATGGTTACAGGGTCACATTTTTTGGCGACGAAATAGAGGAGATAGAAAGTTTTGAGATAGAAAGCGGCAAGCGCATAGGCCGCATGGACAGTGCCGCCATATTTCCTGCCAATATGTACATGGCGCCCAAAGACCAAATGGCCAAGATAATCTACGAAATCCAGGACGAGATGACGGCGCAGGCGGACTATTTCAAAAGTGTGGGCAAGCACATAGAAGCGCAGCGCATAAAGGAAAGGGTGAGCTACGACATAGAAATGATCCAGGAATTGGGTTATTGCAGCGGCATAGAAAATTATTCTCGCTTCCTCGACAGGCGCAGGCCCGGTACGCGCCCTTTCTGTTTGATAGACTATTTCCCAAAAGATTTTCTATTGTTCGTGGACGAAAGCCACGTAACCATCCCGCAGATAAGCGGCATGTACGGCGGCGACCGTTCAAGGAAATTGAACTTGGTGGACTTTGGCTTTCGCTTGCCCTCCGCACTGGACAACAGGCCCCTGAATTTCTATGAATTTGAAAGCCTGTTGAACCAAACCATTTTTGTAAGTGCCACGCCCGCCAGCTACGAACTGGAACATTCGGAAGGCATAGTGGTGGAGCAGGTGGTGCGCCCCACGGGCCTGCTCGACCCACCCATTGAAGTGCGCCCTTCCATTAACCAAATAGACGACTTGCTGGACCAAATAGACAAAACGGTACAAAAGGGTGACAGGGTTTTGGTGACTACGCTTACCAAACGCATGGCCGAGGAACTGGACAAATACCTGCAACGCATCAACGTAAACTCCCGCTACATACACAGCGAGGTGGACACGCTGGAACGGGTGGAAATACTGCGCAACCTCCGCTTGGGCCACATAGATGTATTGGTAGGCGTAAACCTTTTGCGCGAGGGCCTGGACTTGCCGGAGGTATCGCTGGTGGCCATTTTGGATGCGGACAAAGAGGGCTTTCTCCGCGATGCACGTTCGTTGACGCAGATGGCCGGGCGCGCGGCGCGCAATGTGGACGGTTTGGTTATTTTTTATGCCGACAAGATAACCGACAGTATGCAAAAAACCATGGACGAAACCAACCGCCGCAGGGAAAAACAAATGGCCTACAATGCCGAACACAATATAACCCCGGTTACGGTACGCAAATCGGTAGAACAAATAATGAAACAAACCTCCGTTTTGGACATTAAGGGTTATGACGAAAACAGCCCTTATGCAGTGCCCGAAGAAATGGAAGGAACCACTACCATTGCCGCCGAACAGGCAGCGGGCTATTGGAGTAAACCCGAATTGGAGAAAGCCATGGCCCGCACCAAAAAAGCCATGGAGAAAGCCGCCAAGGACATGGATTTCATGGAAGCCGCCCGGTTAAGGGACGAAATGTTTGGCTATCAAAAAATGCTGGACGAATTGGGATAAGGTTTCCTGCCTCGTCCAAGTGTTTGCCAAGTGATTGTTTTTCCTACTTCACCAAGTTCAAATCGCCCCTGAAGATGATTTCCTTTTTGCTACGGTTGCCGCACAGCAGCCTTACGTAGTAGAAATAAGTGCCCACCTCGCAGGGCGCACCGTTAAACGTACCGTCCCATTTCTTGTCGGGGCTGGACGCGGAGAACACCCTTTGGCCGTAACGGTTAAAAATATTCAGTTCCTGCAGGTACATATCGCCTTTGTAAATCACGTTAAACTCGTCGTTGATACCATCGGCATTGGGCGAAAAAGCATTGGGCAAAAAGGGCCTGCAACAATCGTTGTAGGCAATGGTGATGGTGGCTTCGTCGGTACAGCCATTGGCATCGGTAAGGGTTACTTTATAAACACCGTTCACCAATCCGGTAAGTATGGAATCGGTAAGCGAGGAATTATGCGCCCACGAATAGCTGTAAGGGCGGGTGCCGCCGGTGGCCGTAAGCGTTATCATCCCGCCATCGTCCACGCCGTTGCAGTCATTGCCTACGGCGGTGGTACCCATCAGCAACACGTCCGGCTGCAACAACTCTACCGTGGTGTCCTTTATACATTGGTTGGCATCTTTTGCCGACAATACATAAGTGCCCGCAGCTTTGTTGCTAAAAGTTTGCGTAGCCTGCCATACATTGCTGTTGTTGATGCGGTACGTAAACGGCGGCAAACCTCCCGAAACGTTCATGCCTATGCTGCCGTCGTTATAACCGTTACAACTTGGTTCGGTCATGCTTACGCCGTCTATCAATATATGCGGGTAGCCGGTAAGCGTAACGTTGGTATCTATCACGCATCCCCTGCTATCTTTTACGTAAAGGGTATAGGTGCCTTCTACCAATGAATCGAATTCGGGCGAGGCGCCGTAAGCCGTTCCGTTGATTTTGTAGTAATAGCCGGGGGTGCCGCCGGTTGCACCCATTATTATTTTGCCGTCGGCATATCCCTCGCAGGTGGGCATGGTTACGGTAAACGGCGTAAACGTAATGGCGGTTGCGGGTTGGGTTATGGTTATTACGGTGTCTTTCAAACACAAATTTGCATCTCGTATGTAAATGGTATAAGTGCCCGCGCCCAACCCCGTCAATACATTGGCCGATTGATAGCTGCCCGCCCCCACGGCATAGCTGTAAGGCGTGGTGCCGCCCGTAGCGGTAATGGTTACGGAACCATCGCTGCCGCCATGACAGTTAACCGGTGTCACCACCAAGGAGTAATGCAGTTCCGTGGGCTGGGTAATGGCTATGGCAGTATCTTTCAGGCAACCATTGGCATCTTGAACATGAAAAACATAGCTGCCGCTGGTGAGCGAGCTAAAAGAATTTGTTGTGCCAAATGTGCCTGCTCCTTGCGCATAGGTGTATGGCGATGTAGTGCCGGAGGCTTGCAATATCACCTGTCCGGTATTGCCGCCATAGCACAATACGTTGGTAACCGTAGCGGCCAAACTCATTTGCAAGGAATCGGTCAAGGTAACGGTGGTATCTTTCACGCAATCGTGGGCATCCTTGATGTGAACGGTGTAAGTTCCCGTGCCAAGTGCCGTAAAGGTGTTGCTGGTTGAATAGCTTCCGGTATTCAGGGCGTATTGATAGGGTGCCGTGCCATTTGTTACGCTGTTGACCGTAATGATACCATTGCTGACAGGACTGCAAATAGGTCTTTTCACGGCAATAACCGGAATCATTGCCAATGGGTCGGCCAATACCACGGTGGTATCTTTTACGCATCCTGTGGCATCCTTGATATGAACGGTGTAAGTACCTGCGGTTAGCCCCGTAAAAGTACCGCTGCCGGTATAAGCCTGGCTGCCAATGGCGTATTGCATGGGCGTATTGGGGCCGGTACCGCTCACCGTAATGGTACCCGTACTGCCTCCCACACAATAAGGCAAGGTCATGGCCACGGTTGGCGTAATTTGTACATTGACCTGAAAGGTGATGCTGGTGTCTTTTATGCAGCCCTCGGCACTTGTAAGCCTAAAGGTATAGGTACCCGCCGATAGGCTATCGGTAATAGTGCCTGTTACGTTGTTTCTCGTCAACACCGTAGTGGTTCCCTGGAGGGCAGTAAAAGTATAGGGTGTGTCGGTGCCAACGGGCGCAACGGTGAACACTCCTTTTTTCAAGCACTCTGCCTCCGATATTAAGCTGTAATTTATTCCGGGTACCTCGTGGATATTGATGACATACGCCACGGTTTGCTTACTGGTCAGCGGGCAGCCGTCATCTTCCAGGTTCAAGTAGAAAGTATAGGACCCCGGCGTAACGTTGGTAATGTCCCAACTGAAATTAAATGTAGGCGAGGACGTTCCGTTGTTGCTAATAGTGGCCGTGGCCCCTGTTGGCAAACCGTTGTACGATAAGGTTACATTGTCGCTGTCGGGGTCTTGGGTGGCTATGCCGAAACTAAACGTTCCGCCGAATTTGCAAAGGTCTATGGTATTGCCGTTTACGGTGCCGGTAGATGGGTTCGATATGGTGCCGCTGGGCGGTGTATTGTTGCAGTTGTTCAACACTACAAATACCATTTCGCGCATACTGGTACCCACCAATGTTCCATTCCTGTATTCCGAGGCACGGGTAACCACCAACGAACGTTGAACCAGATTTGGGTAAAAATTCAATTGCCCGGTAGCGGTGTTGAAACTAAAACTTCCCGTAGAAGTGGCCAAGGGCGCAGTGGCCGTATAGGGCGAAATGTAGGTAACATTGGGGAAAGCAGTGTAAGCGCCATTGATACCCGGCACCAGGGCAAAAGCCAAGCTGTCGCCATTCGGGTCAACGGCACCTTGGTTGTACTGTTGTTGTTTGTTGATGCAAAAAAACGGCGTGGGTATGGAAGTGAATGTCGGCGAAGAATTGGTAGCGGAGGTATTGTTCAACGTTGCTTCCAAACAGAAATAATTGAGGGTGGTACTGCTTGTTCCCACCACTACATTGGTAATGTTATTGCTTCTTCCTGCAACGGTATTGTTCAGAAAATCGGACAAAGACCTGAACTTCCAATTGGCCGATGCGCCGGTCAAGGTTACGTTGCCTTTATAGGTAAACTTCTTAACCCCGGGCAAGGTGCCGTTGTCGCAGGTGGTATTGGCGGCCTCGTCCGGGCATACCGGCGACACGTTGGCACCCACGCCGCTGTTTTGCACCGAGAGCGTAACGGTATTGACCACTGTGGTGCCGTTCAATACCTGAATCTGCGGCGTGGCGGTACTTAAACCCGCAAATGCGGTGGCGGTACCGCTACAATCCCCATACAGCACAAGCGTGAGCTGATAGGTGTTGCCACTTACCCATGTATAGTACAGCTCCCCGCCAAAAAGGTGCGTGGCACGGGCATTGAATGTTAGCAATATTGCGCCGACAATGATTGTAAGCACACGGAAAAGCCTCGCCATTGGTTCTTTATTTAGAGAAAAGAAAGCCAAATATACCGCTCTTTTACATGCTTTGCGCCAAACATCAATACTATTTGAACAGTAATTCATGGCTATGGAACTTTTACCATATTCTTTCGGGTTTTCATCGTTTACTGTGGCCCCATCTTCGTAACTTCGCACCGTTGCTATCAACAAGTAATTCAAAATAAGCATCTATGAACCTGCTACAAATAATGCCCCATTTTTTGCTTTCTCTCCCCGGCGGGGCAGAGTGGCTTTGGATTGTCTTAATCATAGTCGTGTTGTTTGGCGGCAGAAAAATACCCGAACTGGCAAGGGGCCTGGGCAAGGGCATAAAAGAATTTAAAGATGCCAAAGAGGGCGACGACAAAGAGGGGGAAAAGAAGAAAGGGGAAGATTAATCAATATCGCGGAAATAGCAGATTGGCCGGAAACCCAGCTCCGTTGTATTAAAATATCATGGGGCATCTTCCCTTAATCCAACTTTCATCCGTCCATTTTCGTTTCCTTTTACCGAACTTTGCGCCGGCAATCCATTCGTGGAATTTGCCGGTTTTTTGGTTTAATCCTTTTCATTGGCTTTTTTGTTGGAAAAAATAGCGCTCATACCCGCCCGATACGCCGCCAGCCGCTTCCCGGGAAAATTGATGCAAATGCTGGGCGATAAAACGGTGATACGCACCACCTACGACAATACCGTGGCCACCGGCTTGTTTGATGCCGTGGCCGTGGTGTGCGACAGCCCGATAATCTATGACGAAATAACCCGCCACGGCGGCAAGGCCATCATGAGCCGGGCCGAACACCAATGCGGCACCGACCGTATAGCCGAAGCCTTGGAACACTTTCCCCATGCGGCCATAATAGTGAATGTGCAGGGCGACGAGCCTTTTACCCAAAAAGAACCCTTGCAAAAACTGTTGCAGGCGTTTGAGGGCGAGGAAGGCAAAGACGTGGCAGTAGTATCGCTGATGCAAGTTTTGCAGCACCCGGAAAACATAGCCGACCCCAATTACGTAAAGGTGGCCGTGGACAAAAGGATGAATGCGCTTTTTTTCAGCAGGTCCGTGATACCCTACCCCCGCGACACTTCGACAGCCATTACCTATTACGAACATATAGGCATCTATGCCTTTCGCCGCCAAACCCTGATAGATTTTACCCAAATGGAAATGACCCCGCTGGAACTGGCCGAAAAGATAGAATGTTTGCGTTACTTGGAAAACGGCATAAAGATGAAAATGGTACCTACCCAATATATGGGCGTGGAGATAGATACACCCGAAGATTTGCAAAAAGCAGGAGCATACCTAAGTAAATTAGGCCAACATTGATTACCCAAAACAATATTCAACAACAGACATAAAAATGACTTTCAGGAATTTTAAAATGGTGGACTACGTGGTGTATGGCCGCGGTTGCTTCAACCAATTGGACGAAATACTGGCCCCCCAACGCAAAGGCGATGCACCCATGATTTTTTTCGTGGACGAATATTTCAAGAATGACGAACAATTCTTATCCACTATTCCCTTGCGCGGCAAGGACAAAATAGTAATCATAGACGTAACCCACGAGCCAAAGACCACGGGCGTAGATAAATTGCGCGACGAACTGCAAGCGGCATTTGGCCGGGTAAGCGGCATCATAGGCATTGGCGGCGGCAGCGTGATGGATACGGCAAAGGCGGTGGCACTAATGATGACCAACCCCGGTTCGTCTGCCGATTACCAAGGCTGGGATTTGGTAAAAGCACCCGGCGTTTACAAAGCGGGCATACCTACCATAAGCGGAACGGGTGCCGAGGTAAGCCGCACCTGCGTATTGACCGGCCCGGTACGAAAACTGGGCATGAACTCGGACTTTACCACCTTCGACCAAATAGTACTGGACCCGGAATTGTGCAAAACGGTGCCCGCCAACCAAAGGTTTTACACCGCCATGGATTGCTTCATACATTGCGTGGAATCGCTGAATGGCACTTATATCAATGCTTTCAGCAAATCTTATGGCGAAAAGGCGCAAGCATTGTGCGAGGAAATTTTCCTCCATACGGCCGATTGGAACGAAGAAAGCGATGAAAAACTGATGATGGCTTCGTATGCAGGGGGCATGAGCATTGCCTATTCGCAGGTGGGCGTGGCCCATGCCGTGAGCTATGGCTTGGCATTTTTGTTGGGCACCAAACATGGCATAGGCAATTGCATTGTTTTTGACAAGCTGGAAGACTATTACCCCGATGGCGTGGCCAAATTCAAGCAAATGGTACAGCTGCACAACATATCAATACCGCAGGGAATTACCAAGGGACTTACCGACGCAGATTTTGATACAATGATAGATGTATCGCTGGGCATGGCCCCGCTTTGGGAAAATGCCTTGGGAAAAGGCTGGAAAACAATAATGACCAAGGAAAAACTTCGTGCCCTCTACGAACAACTATAAAAACGCAACCGGGCCACGATAGAAACAATCAATGACCCCAAGAAGGCGATGACCGGCGCAAAACAAGTACCTTCGCGCATCGGTAGCAAGCTTCGGGATGTAACCAAATTGAGATTTCAGATGAACAACAACAACGGCATTTTTCCACAAACATTTTTAGAATGGCCCGCCTTGGCGCCCGAATTAAAAGCCATTGCCGAAAAAGTGATAGCCAAGGAACGCTTGAGCGAAGCGGAAGGCATTTTATTGTTTGAAAAAGGCGAGTTGAATTTCGTGGGTGCCTTGGCCAATTTCGTGCGCGAACGCCTGCACGGCAACAAGACCTATTTCAATAAAAATTTCCACATAGAACCTACCAACGTTTGTATATTCACCTGCGGGTTTTGTTCTTACAGCAGGGAGTACAAGCACAAGGAAGATGGCTGGGAACTGAGCATAGAACAAATGATGGACATAGTGCGCAAGTACGATGGCCAACCGGTAACGGAAGTACACATAGTGGGCGGCGTGCATCCGCGCATGAACCTGAAGTTCTTTTGCGATTTGCTTACCAGGATTAAAGAACACCGTCCCGAATTGGCACGCAAAGGATTTACGGCCGTGGAGCTTGACTACATGATACGCAAAGCCAAACTCGGCATAGAAGAAGGCATGCAACAGCTTAAAGATGCGGGCTTGCAATCGTTGCCCGGCGGCGGTGCGGAGATATTTGCACAAGAGGTGCGCGACGAAATATGTGCCGACAAGGTAAATGCGGAAGGTTGGCTAAGGATACATGAAACCGCCCACAAGCTTGGTATGCCCACCAACGCCACCATGTTGTATGGCCATATAGAAACCTATGCGCACCGCATAGACCACATGAACCGCCTGCGCGAATTGCAAGACCGTACCGGAGGCTTCAATTGCTTCATTCCATTGAAATTTCGGAACAAAGACAACGACATGGCCCACCTGCCCGAAACCACCATAGTGGAAGACCTGCGCCTGTATGCCATATCGCGTATTTTCTTGGACAACATAGCCAACCTGAAAGCCTACTGGCCCATGCTGGGCAGGCAAACGGCACAACTGACGCTTGCCTATGGCGTAAACGATTTGGACGGCACCATTGACGACACTACCAAGATATATTCCATGGCCGGCAGCGAGGAACAAAACCCCGCCATGAGTACCGAAGATTTGTGCCAATTAATTACCGCCGTAGGAAAGGTGCCGGTGGAAAGGGATACTTTTTACAACGAAATAGCCACTTACGAAGAGGCAGCAACCGTGTGAACAAATACCTAATAAAATTGAGTATCATGCCAGACTTTATCGTCTGGCATTTTTTCTGTCAATACCGAATACCTTGGTGCCGAGCAGGCAATTACGCCCCTTTTATCTTCATCCAAGTATCGTAAAGTTTTTCTTGGGCGGGACGGTCGAATGGCAGCTCTGCCAATGGTTCGCATGGCTGCCAATGTTGTTGCATTTCATGGGGCAATGATTGGTAAAGCTGCGTACCTTTTGTTTTCCAGGCTATCATCTCGTCGCTTACTTGCTTCACTACCCTGCCCGGGTTGCCCACTACCAAGGAGCGCGGCGGAATTGCGGTATTGGCCGCCACGAAACTAAGCGCGCCAACGATTGATTCGTCGCCAATAACTACATCGTCCATGATTACGGCGTTCATGCCTATCATTACATTTTTGCCGATGTGCGCACCATGTACAATGGCACCATGACCTATGTGTGCGGCTTCTTCCAGCCTTACCGTAACGCCCGGGAACATGTGGATGGTACAATTTTCCTGCACGTTGCAACCATTGGCTATCACTATGCCGCCCCAATCGCCCCTGAGCGCGCAGCCCGGCCCGATGTACACATTTTCGCCGATAACAACATTGCCCGTAACAGCCGCCTGCGGATGCACAAACGAACTTGGATGCACCACGGGTACAAAACCTTTGAAAGAATAAATCATTTCACTACATGACAAAAATACAATCAATTAACAATCAGAGAAATGCGTTGTTGAGAATTTTTAAAAACGACTGATATTCAGTATCTTATAGGAATATTACCACACATTACTACATGCAAAATAATACCAGTCGTGACGATAAAAGTAAGCAATTGTCCACATTGCTCAAAGAAAATATTTCCAAAAGGGATCCCAAAACCAACAAAGCACGTTTACCTCTTATGGCGATGGTTGACAACTGAAAACAAAGACGATAAAGCAAGTTCACTGCATATCCCAGCACCTTTTGCTCAAACCTATTTTCACGGGACAAAGACGGCACAATCGGGGAAATTCATCGTTTCGGGCAAAGCAATAATTCCGCTTGTTGCGGTGCTGCAAAAGGAGTATTGGGTAAGCTACTTGACGGAAAAATTATTGAAGGAAATATTTCTTCATTGGATTTTCAGATGAACACCATTGAGCAAGTTTTCCTGCATCAAAAAGACAGAATTTTAAAAGCCGAAAATCAAATTTTTGAAGCTACCGAAGTAATGTACAAAGCTATTGACGACCGCATAGAAGTTTTGGTAAAAGAAACGCATTACCCTTGCAAACACGTTTTACTTGTGGGAGCAATTTTTATCAATGGTGATAAGGATATGGGTTCATTCTGTCAATACAAAAAGTTTGATTGTACTAACTATTTCATTAGATAGGCGACATTTATCGAAACAAATGCGTACATTT
>JASGFI010000011.1:0-34749 GCA_047605615.1 Edaphocola sp.
CGGAATGACAAACAGGGGAAAAACAAGCAATGTCATCTTGTACGAAATGTCATGCTGCAAGCAACTGTATCACTCCCCGCTGTCATGCTGCAAGCAATGTCATCCTGTAAGGAACTAAAACAGATTCCTGCGGAATGACAGAAACGGGACAAAATAAACCGTTGTAACGCTGCAAGCGTACATAATTCAACAATTTACAACCACAAAAAAATCCATAAAAAATCATGCACAGAATCATTACAATCATAACAAGCCTGTTGTTCCTCACGCTCGCTGCACAGGCCCAGACCGGCTGGCAGTGGGGCAAGCGGGGCGGTGGCAGCAGCGGCAGCGATGACCACGTGCTGGAGATGGTGACCGACCGGAACGGCAACCTCTACGTGCTGGCCGAGCTGTCCAAGAACAGCGGCACCAACATAGACGGCTATGCCTGCCCCTTTGCCAACGAGCAGCTGAGCCTTACCAAATGGGACTGCAACGGCAACCGCAAATGGACGAAGTTCTTCGGGGGGGTGGGTACCTTGTCGGCTGCCTCCATGGCTTCCCCCCTGGCCATCGACAGCATGGGCGGCCTATACTTTACGGGGAGGATGAGCATGGCGGCCAGCACGCCCTCCGGCCCGCAGACGGTCTATTTCGATACCGATGTACCTTCTTTTTATACCGCCAAATGCTGGTATATCATAAAATACGACACCTCCGGCACGTTCAAATGGCTCAAGATGCCGCAGGCGGATACCGTGACCAATTCAAATGCGACCTATGGCACCTGGGCTTTGGGCTTGGACGTGGCCACCAACGGCGATGCCTATATACTGGCGCATCTGGCCCCCGGCATATACAGTGGTTCGGAGGTGAGCACTGCGATGAATACGTTCAGGGTGATGCAATACGACAAGGACGGCAATTTCATGGGTGCGGTACCGATACCTATTACCGTATCGATTAACAGCTTCGGCCAACCCAATTTAAGCAACTTCGCAAACTACGGAACCGGCTTTACCCGCGACCACAATTCGGGCAAGTTCTATATTTCGGGTTCTTATTACTCAGGTTACGGTTCCTTGGCTTTTGGCAACACCCCCATAATTACCACGGACACCGTGACCGCCGCACCCAGGTACCTTACGGCGTTCGACAGCAGCGGCAACCTACTTTGGGTAAAACAGTCGTCCCCCGATGGAGGCGTGGGGAGGGCGTTGGGCCGCCTGGGAATAGATGAATTTGGTAATATTTATCTATGTGGAGGAGCAAGTCCGGGCAGTGTATTTTTTGGCCATACGTTTGCCAATACCTATACGGGAGCCTATGCGGGTTATTCGTCGTACTATGTACTGTCTGTTGACAGTGCCGGTGGCCTCAGGTGGGCAAGAAATTCGGGGAACGGAATGGGTACCCTTTCAATGGGTTCATGTTATGCAAACGGTATCGTATCGGTAAGCACTGCTTGGGAGTACTTCCTTTGCTGGGGGGCCGATACCGTTACTACACCGTTATTAGGCTTCGCCGACCACGTTGCCAGCTTCAATGCCTATACGGGTGTACCCATAAAAAAAATAGATACCTTCGGCCTGTCGGGTCCCGGTTCCAGCACCGCAGCCTTGGCACCCGATGGGAAAGGCAACATATACGTGGGCGGCCAGTTTGCCTCGCAGGTAATATTGCCCTCCGTCACGCTCACCAACCTCGGCGGCACCTTCGATTTCTTCGTGGCCAAGTACGGCACCGCGGACTGCAACTGCAGCCCCGCCAGCCCCAATTTCACCTACGCCGCCGCATCGGGCGGCGCGGTAATCTTCACCTATACCGGCAGCACCCCCATAGACAGCGTGCGCTGGGAGTTTGGCGACGGCGGCATGGCCAGCGGCCTCACCGCCAGCCACACCTATGCCGCCGCCGGCACCTATGGCGTAAGCATCGTGGTATATAACAGTTGCGGCATCATCGTCTATTACAAAGAAGTGGCCACCGGCGGAGGTGGTACCGGCATAGATGGCATAGATCCGGCCTCTTCGGTAAGCATCTACCCCAACCCGGCCAACGAAAGCATCCTGATAGAAGGCGCGGGCAGGGGCACCGTGGTAGCGTTGTACAATGCCATCGGCCAGCAGGTACTGTCAACCACTATCGCCCAAGATAAACAGCCCGTAGATGTTTCGGGCATCGGCAGCGGCACCTACATCATCCGCTTCACCACCAAGGAAGGCCGGCAAGGCAGCGTGAAAATGGTGAAGCGGTAGGTATCTAAAACCAAGAAATCTGATTACGCATTTTTATCCGGTGCAACACGTACAAACCAATACATCTCCGCACCCCCTGCCGCCAACAACGGCAGGGGTTCTCGTTTCAATCAATCCGCAAATGGGTTACAGTTGGGCAGTATTCAATACATTTGTGGCCATAAATAAAAAAACAAGACCAAGCATGTACCAAACAATAGCCGTACAGACAGAAGGCAATATTTGCACCATAACCGTGAACAGGCCCGAAAAATTGAACGCCCTCAACAAAACGGTCATCGAAGAACTTGCCGCTGCCTTGGACGAAGTGTATAACAACAACGACATAAAAGCGGCTATCGTCACCGGTGCGGGTTACAAGGCGTTTGTAGCCGGTGCGGACATAAGCGAGTTTACGGATTTGGACGCACGGGGCGGCGCAGCACTGGCTGCCCGCGGACAAGAAATGGTGTTCAACAAAATTGAGCATTGCCCCAAACCCATAATAGCTGCCGTAAATGGTTTTGCCCTGGGCGGCGGATGCGAATTGGCCATGGCCTGCCATTTCAGGACGGCGGCGGACAATGCAAAGTTTGGCCAACCGGAAGTAAACCTGGGCCTGATACCGGGCTATGGCGGCACGCAACGCCTCGTACAACTGATAGGCAAAGGCAAAGCCATGGAATTGCTGATGACAGCCGACATGATAGGCGCAAGCGAAGCCCACACATTGGGATTGGTGAACCATGTTTTTACCCAAGAAAATTTGTTGGCAGGGACTACCAAAATACTTGGCAAAATAATTTCAAAAGCGCCGTTGGCCATTGCCAAAATAATAAATTTGGCCAACGAAGCCGCCACCGTCAGTGCCACGGGCTTAACAAACGAGATAGCCGCATTTGGCGCCTGCTTTGGCACGGAAGACAAGGCAGAAGGCACGGCGGCATTCTTGGAAAAAAGGGCGGCACATTTTAAAGGGAAATAAATGCGAGGCGCAAAAAAGCGATGCCTTCCCAACGTTGAAGATAAAATTATGCGTCTTGCTTTGAGATTTGAGGATTTTTTTATAATCTTGGAGAAAATTTGCCAATAGATGAAGAAAGGACTTCTACCTTCTGTAATTTTTGCCTCGTTTGCTACTTTGTTTGCCATACAAGGATGCAAAAAAGAAAGCTCGGTAGGTATAGACAACGATCAGGTAGTCAAAACGCCCTATGGCCTTTATGCCGCAAACGACGAGGGTTGGTTAATCAACTCTACGGACGGTGAAACATTCAACAGCATATTTCCGCCGGACGGTTATGCGCCGCGTTTGATTGTAACCTCCGGGGACAATCTTTTGATGTTGAAGGCGAACCTCCACATGAGCACCAATAACGGCCGCAACTTCAACCCCGTCTTCACCAATGTCCGTTTTTTCGACTGGCAGACAATGGCCTACAACTCGCTGCAACACCAAAGGCTGTACATCACCTCCAACACTTACAGGGGCATAAGCATCAGCGACGACAATGGTGCGACGTGGGCGGCGGATACCGCATGGGAAAGCAACATTCCCCCGATTTTTACCATTTCCAGCTTTAGCGGCCTTTACGACGGAAAATTGTTTGCCTACTCCAACGAGAACAATGTGATGTTCAGGAGGGACAGCAAAACCTCCAACTGGGCACCGGTGACTTCCGAAGGGCTTTTCCCGGTTGACGGCACCGCGTTTTTCCTTTGTTCCAACAAAACGACCTTGTTCTTGACCGATAAAAATGCGATAGGCGGCGTATGGTACAGCGAAGATGCAGGGTTGCATTGGTACAGGGTGGCGCAAGGCGAATTGCCCTACAAACATTCTTGGAATTGCGCGGTATCTCCGGGCGGCGGGCAAACCATATTGGTAGGTACGGACACTTTCGGCGTTTACCGCAACGAGTATGGCAAAATGGTAGCTTCCAGCACAGGCTTGGAAGAAAATACCACCGTGTACAGCATGGCCGTAAAATCCAACACCTACAAAAATGACGCAGTGAAAGATTACGTGTACATCGGCACCAACAAAGGCATTTACCGCAGCGAAGACTATGGCACTACATGGGACAAAGTAACCAACGGAACTTTCGATGGTTCGTACAAAGCAACGTACTAATAGCACCATTTTCACCATTTTACATTAGCCCCGAAAATCTTTCGGGGCTTTTTATTGAAAAGAATTAGCCAAAAATTTGGAAAATAAGAACAAGGGCTTATCTTTGCACTCCTTTCTGAAAAGGGGGGAAATGAGTTCTTTTTTTAGTGCAAAACCAGCGGCGTTTAAAGTGTTTGTTCAACGGTGAATTGGCACTTTGGAATGTGTGCGGGAGCATAATATTTGGAAAGGAGCAGAGTTTGCTTTTGCGAATAATCGAAGTGTAAACGATTTAAAAAAAACACACACAACAATAAGGATTGGTAGTTCAGTTGGTTAGAATGCCGCCCTGTCACGGCGGAGGTCGCGGGTTCGAGTCCCGTCCAGTCCGCAAAAATCGAACTTGGTTAGAGAATACCCTGTCATCCCCAACGGGGTTGGGGGACGGGTTCGAGTCCCAAGTCCAGTCCGTGGAAGACCGAGCAAGCAGCAGAGTTTGGTTTTGAAATCAATCGAAGTGTAAACGATTTAAAAAAACACACAACAACAAGGATTGGTAGTTCAGTTGGTTAGAATGCCGCCCTGTCACGGCGGAGGTCGCGGGTTCGAGTCCCGTCCAGTCCGCAAAAAGCCCCTTTGGAATAGGGGCTTTTGCGTATCTATGTATTTCGAGTGTTGTTACTGAAATGGCTTCACAAATATAGAATACCTGTCTAAATATATTTGTGCGTAATTTTCAACTTTGCCAACTTTTTAAAAGTTGGCAAAGTTTTTGAAACTATGCGGCCATAAAATCGATACCTTACAACGATACCTGTGTCACCAATAAATCGTCCAAAGTTTCCCTCCTGCGTATTAGTGTGGCTTTTTCCCCGTCAACCAAAACTTCTGCCGGCCTGGGGCGTGAATTGTAGTTGGATGCCATCATGATACCATAAGCGCCGGCATTATGGAAGCAAAGCACGTCGCCCTCGCGCACTTCGGGCAGCGGCCTGTCCCAGGCGAAGGTGTCTGTTTCGCAGATATAGCCTACCACGGTATATACACGTTGCTTGCCTTCGGGGTTGGAAAGGTTGGTTATATGATGGTACGCCTCGTACAAAGTGGGCCTTATCAAATGGTTGAAACCGGTGTCCAAACCCGCAAACACGGTAGCGGTGGTATGTTTGATGACATTTACTTTGGCAAGGAAAAACCCGCTTTCGCTTACCAAAAATTTACCGGGTTCAAAGTGTATGGCTATGGCACGGCCGTATTCCTTGGTGAATTTCCGGTAACGTTCGCCCAGGCTTTCGCCCAATTGTTCTATGTCGGTGGTTACGTCGCCGGGTTTGTAAGCTACCTTGAAGCCGCTGCCAAAATCGATGTAGGACAAATCGGGAAATTGCAAAGCCAAATCGAACAATATTTCGGCTCCGTTCAGGAATACTTCCACGTCCAGGATGTCGCTGCCTGTGTGCATGTGTATGCCTTCCACCTTGATGTTGAGCGATTTTACCAAACGCTCCACGTGCCTCATTTGGTGTATGCTGATGCCGAATTTGCTGTCTATGTGGCCGGTAGAAATTTTGTAATGGCCGCCCGCCATTATGTGCGGGTTTACGCGTATGCACACCGGTACATTGCCGCCATATTTATTGCCGAATTGTTCGAGTATGGAAATGTTGTCGATGTTGATTTTAACGCCCAGTTCCACGCAGGCTTCTATTTCGGCCAGGGACACGCAATTGGGGGTGTAGAGTATTTCCTCGGGTGCAAAACCGGCCATTAGGCCCAATTTCACTTCATTTATCGAAACTGCGTCCAACCCCGCACCCAATTCTTGAAACAGCCTCAGCACATGCAGGTTGGTCAAGGCTTTGGCGGCGTAATGTATTTTTACGTTGCAATCGGTAAAGGCACTGGTCAGGCGGTGGTATTGTTTGCGCATCACGGCGGCATCGTACACATACAAAGGCGCATCGTACTGGGCTGCCAGGTTCAGTAACTGTCGGGGGTTGATGGAGGTTTCCATTTTAGATTTTGGATTTTAGACGTTAGATTTTAGATGTCGGTATCAAGAAAAAGGTACAGGGTGCTTGAATTTTGTTTCCATAAAAAAAACTTACCAATTTTGGTAAGCTCTCCGGTTTTGTTATTTCCTTATTTAAAAGCAACAGACAACGCCAGCCTACCCGTTCGGATATTCCTTTATGTCCTTTGTCTTCTTTATGGTTAACTGTTGCATTCGGCTCTCGTTAAATGGGCGCAAAAATAGTAAAGTAATGCAGTTTGCCCAAAAGTTATTTTCTCGGAGCCTGTATAGAATTAATGAATTTTAAACAGGCTCCATTTGTCTTTTAGAAATTCGGCGAGGGCTACTCCCCATTTTATTGCCCTTTCCTTTTCCCCACAAAATAGGGTACTTCCGTAAGCTTTATATCCACCGATTTGCCTTCCGGCAACAGGTACAAAAACCGCACAAAGCCATATTCTTCGTTAAACCAGTAATAGGCCACATAATGGCCTACCTGCTCGTGTAAATCGACGTTCTCCATTTTCACTTTATAACAGGGAGTCCACTTGTCCAAAAACAGTAAACTATCCCGCCCTTCAAAAACTACTTGCTGCCGAATAGTTCTCCCATTCAAAGTTTTGAAGGTTGACTTGGCAATCCTTGTTTCAACGGTTGACTCAAATTTCCGGCCAAAAGGTTTGGCAACATGGGGCATGGGCAATACTTCGGTAAAAGCAAATGTATCCAAACGGGGCGTATGCACACTTATCCCTTCCGTGTCATCTATTGCACCCGTGGGTTCTCTGTACGAGATACCCTTGATTGAATATGTATATACGATGGGGATTTGACCTGTAAGCATGGCAACCCAATTATTCTCCACCGTCAACAGAATGGAGGATACGGAATCTTCAACCCGTCCGTCTTCATCAAAGAATGTGGCACCATAAACCCAAGTTCTGCCACTCTTGAAGAAATCACTTTCTTTATGCGCACAAGCGGCAAAATACAAGCAGCAAAAAATAGCCAAGAATAGAACAACATGATTACTGCACCTCATACTGTACTGAATTTAGCAATACGGTTTCGTATGTTTTCCGAAATGTATTGCCCCCGACAATTCAGGATACACGTCCGCATCGTAAGTGTGGCTTGAAGCAATGTATTTCGACGAAGCCTTTCGCCGAAAGGAGCCATAAGAAAACAAATGAATAAGTTTTAAACAAAAAATAATCAGGCACGAAAATAGTAAAGTAATGCAGTTTGCCAAAAGGTTATTTTACTACTCTATCAAGCTGCGCTTGCCCCGTGGTGCTTTGTTTGTTTTCTTTTGGTTGTGCGGCAACTGTTCTATCCTGGCTTTTATGGCCAAGCTGTCGGCATGTGTATAGTGGGTGTATTCTCTCCTGTATAATAAATTATCTACCTGATATTCTTCTTCGCGGGTCAACTGGCCGGTAGCGGCATCGTAATATCGCCATAAACCATGCTTGGTATAACCCACGTCGGTAGGCACTATCACCAAGGTATCTTCCAAGGTATTGGGGTTGGTAACCATTACGGAATCGAAGGGTTTGGATTGGTCCAAACCCCTGTAATTGCCCACTACCACCAATTTGCCGCGTTCGTAGTACTGTGCCGTGCCGTTCAGCACGCCGTGGTTATAGTTTTCCGTGGCTTCCAGCCTTTGCTCGCTGTCGAGGCGTGTCCAGATGCCGTTGCGCCGGTTGTCCTTGTAATTGCCAAATTCATAAAAAAGCGGCTCGCCCAGATGTGCTTCGTGCTTAAAAAACCACAATCCTTGTTTCCTGTTTTTGGGGTCGGTCTTGTTCAGGCCATCGTCCGTGGCCGCTTGCTTTGCCGGGTTGTTTTTTCCCGTCTTCTCGGTTTGCGCAGCTACGCCCACGGCAAAAAGCATCAATACGCAGCCAACAAACATTTTAAAAATACGCCTTACCACTTCCTAAGATATTTTGAAGCCGAAAGGTAAACAAAAGACACGACATGCCGCTACACAACCATCACAAACTTGGGTACGGCTAAGGTTGGCAACACTCACGCCACCCCAAATTCCTTGCGGATGATGTTCAAGGCACTGCCGGCTTTGAACCACTCTATTTGTTGTTGGTTGTAGGTATGGTTCACCGGGAACTCATCGGCCGTACCGTCTTTATGGTGCGCTGTCACGGCAAGTTGTTTGCCCGGCGCAAACTCCGTAAGCCCCACGATGTCTATGTTGTCGTCTTCCAAAATTTTGTTGTAATCGTCGGGATTGGCAAAGGTAACGGCCAACATACCTTGTTTTTTGAGGTTGGTTTCGTGGATTCGGGCAAACGATTTTACCAATACCACCCTTACGCCCAAATGCCGGGGCTCCATGGCCGCATGTTCGCGGCTGGAGCCTTCGCCGTAGTTTTCGTCGCCCACGATTATGGTGCCTATGCCTGCTGCCTTGTAGGCGCGTTGCGTATCGGGCACGGAGCCATATTCGCCGGTCAATTGATTTTTTACGCTATTGGTTTTTTCGTTGTAGAAATTGGTGGCACCTATCAGCATATTGTTGGAGATATTGTCGAGGTGGCCCCGGAATTTCAACCAAGGCCCGGCCATGCTGATGTGGTCGGTGGTACATTTGCCTTTGGCTTTTATCAGTACTTTCAAGCCTTTCAGGTCGGTACCTTCCCAAGGTGCAAAGGTTTCGAGCAGTTGCAACCTTTGGCTTTCGGGCGACACTATCACCTGCACGTGGCTACCGTCTTGGGCCGGGGCTTGATAACCGGGGTCATCTACCGCAAAGCCACCGGGGGGCAATTCAAAACCGGTGGGCGGGTCCAGTTTTACCTGTTCGCCATGTTCATTTGTCAAGCTGTCGGTCAATGGGTTAAAGGTCAAATCGCCTGCTATGGCCAATGCGGTAACTACTTCGGGCGAACCTACAAAGGCATAAGTATTGGGGTTGCCGTCCTGGCGGGCAGCAAAATTCCTATTGAAAGAATGGATGACGGCATTCTTTTCTTTTTTATCTGCCCCCTCGCGCGCCCACATGCCTATGCAGGGGCCGCAAGCGTTGGCAAATACGGTACCGCCTATTTTGCCAAAAGTATCTATAAAGCCATCGCGCTCTATGGTAAAGCGCACCTGCTCGCTGCCCGGCGTTATGGTGTAGGCGGCTTTGGCTTTCAAACCTTTGGCTACGGCTTGCTCCGCAAGATTGGCCGCGCGGCTTATATCTTCGTAAGACGAGTTGGTGCAGGAGCCTATCAACCCCACTTCCAGCTTAGTAGGCCAACCGTTTGCGGCGGCAGCATCTTTCATCTTCGATATGGGCGTGGCCAAATCGGGAGAAAAAGGCCCGTTGACGTAAGGCTCCAAAGTAGAAAGATCCAATTCTATTACCTGGTCAAAATATTTTTCCGGCTCGGCATATACTTCGGGGTCGCCTGTGAGGTATTCCTTTATTTGGTTGGCGGCATCGGCCACTTCCGCGCGGCCGGTAGCCCGCAAATAGCGTTCCATGCTTTCATCGTAACCAAAGGTAGAAGTGGTGGCTCCTATTTCGGCACCCATATTGCCAATGGTACCTTTACCCGTACAGCTGATATTCCTGGCACCTTCGCCGAAGTATTCCACTATGGCACCCGTGCCGCCTTTTACGGTTAGTTTCCCGGCCACCCACAAGATGATGTCTTTGGGCGTGGCCCAGCCGTTCAGGCTACCTCTTAAATGAACGCCTATCAATTTCGGCATTTTCAGCTCCCAAGGCAGGCCGGCCATTACGTCGCAAGCATCGGCACCGCCCACGCCTATGGCTATCATGCCCAAGCCTCCGGCATTGGGTGTGTGCGAATCTGTACCTATCATCATACCGCCGGGAAAGGCATAATTTTCCAACACCACCTGATGTATGATGCCCGCACCCGCACGCCAAAAGCCCAACCCATAACGGTTGGAAACGGAAGAAAGAAAATCATACACTTCCTTGTTGGAGTCAACGGCTATGGCCAAGTCTTTACCGGCCTCTATTTTTGCTTGGATAAGGTGGTCGCAATGCACCGTTGAAGGCACCGCCACCTTGTCCCTGCCGCAGGTCATGAATTGCAGCAGGGCCATTTGCGCCGTAGCGTCCTGCATGGCCACCCTGTCGGGCCGAAAGTCCACATAATCCTTTCCGCGCCCATAAGCGCGGGTGGCGGGCTTGTCCAAATGGGCATACAATATTTTTTCTGCCAGCGTAAGCGGATGCCCCACCAGTGCACGAGCCACCGCCACGCGTCCGGACATGGATGCGTACACCTTTTTGATCATTTCAATGTCGAAAACCATAACGATTCTTAGTTTATCATCTTATTTGTCACGAAAAAATTACAATCTAAGACGGAAAAAGTTTAAGCAGAAAGGGAATGTTGCTATTGAAAAGTTGTGTTGGTTGCAGCAAGAGACTTGAACATTTAGGCTATCGCCAGCCGCCGCCCAAGGCGCGGTACAGGTTTACCGAAGCATTGAGGCGGTCGCGCTTGGTTTCCACCAATTCAAGTTTGGCATCGAGGGCATCTCGTTGGGTCATCAACACTTCCATATAATCGGCCCGGGCGTATTTGAACAAGTCGTTGGATATGTCG
The DNA here is from genome assembly GCA_047605615.1 of Edaphocola sp. Classification (GTDB taxonomy): domain Bacteria; phylum Bacteroidota; class Bacteroidia; order Chitinophagales; family Chitinophagaceae; genus Taibaiella. The sequence goes on from JASGFI010000011.1 coordinate 10,948, forward strand.
ATTGACTGGGCCAAAGCCGCTACCTGCCGCAACTTGAGGTCATAGCTATTGGTAAGGTTGTTGACCTTGGCCAATTGGTTGGCCACCTCCACATAAGCGTTCAATATGGTGCGTTCGTAATCGTAAGCGGCCTGCACTTGCTTGTTGTTGGCCGTGATGTAGGTGGCCTTGATGGCATTCCTATTGATTAATGGGGCTACCAAATCGCCAGCAAGGTTGTACAACAACGACTTGGGGGTATTGAACAGATAAGCGGGGTTGAACGCCCGGTAGCCCACCCCGGCGGTGATGCCCAAGGAAGGGTAAAACTGGGCCTTGGCCACCTTTACGTCCAACTTGGCGGCAGATAGGTTCAGCTCGGCTTGTTTTACGTCGGGCCGGTTTTCCAGCAATTGTGCCGGTACGCCTTCTTGGGCCAAGGCAGGTACTTCATCGGGCAAGCCGCCGCCGCGGCGGGCTATGGGTTGCGGGAAACGCCCCAACAGGAAGTTTATTTTATTTTCCGTTTCGGTAATCTGTTGCTTTATGCCATATTGGTAACTGGTAGTTTTCAACACCTCGGCTTCAAACTTTTTTACCGCCAGTTCGGTGGCGCGGGCTGCCTGCTTCTGTATTTTCACTACGTTCAGGGCATTGTTTTGTATTTCTATGTTTTGGTTCACGATGGCCAATTGGTTGTCCAATGCCAATAGCTCGTAATAGGAATTGGCCACCTCGGAAATCAGGTTAGTTACCACAAAGTTTTTGCCCTCGGTGGTAGCCAGATAGCGTTTTGCCGCCGCATCTTTTGCGTTGCGCAATTTGCGCCATATATCCACCTCCCAATTTGCCGACAGGCCAATGTTGTAGTCGGCCAAAGGTTCGGGCATTTCCTTGCCGGGTTTTATTTCGGTATTGGCCTCCATGGCACCTATGTTGGTATAACGGGCCACCTTGTCCACGCCGGCACCCCCACCCGCCTTTACAAACGGCAGATATTCGCCTTTCCTGGCGCGTACTTCGTTGCGGGCTATTTGTATTTCCTGCAAGGTGATGTTCAATTCCTGATTATTGGCCAATGCGGTATCTATAAGTGCCGCCAAATAAGGGTCGGTGAAGTACGACCGCCAATTTATGGTGGCCATATTGGCGGTATCCTGCAAGCCGTTGTAGCTTGCAGGTACCGCGTTGTTTTCTGTTTTGGTGGCCACCGACGGCAATTTGCAAGCTCCAAGACTTGCTGCCAACACCGTTGCCGCCACTATTTTATTGATGCTGCTCTTATTCATTATTGTCATTTTGTGGGTTAGAAGATTGCCTACCGACCTTCAGCTTGCGGAGCATTACTTTCATTTTGCGCAGGTTTCGATTTTTCTTTTTCCTATCTACCAACGATTCGGTAAGCGGGTTGTCGTCTTGGTCTTTTATCATTTGACGCTTGGAGGCCAGCGTACCGAATATATAGTACAAACCGGGTACGATGATGACCCCGAATATGGTACCGAACAGCATGCCGCCTGCGGCAGAGGTGCCAATGGTACGGTTGCCCAAAGCCCCGGGACCATGTGCAAACACCAAGGGTATAAGACCGGCTATGAAGGCAAAGGAGGTCATCAGAATTGGCCTGAAACGCACCTTGGCACCTTCGATGGCCGCTTCGAACACGGTGTTCCCCTCCCGGAATTTCTGCACCGCAAATTCCACAATCAATACGGCATTTTTGCCCAACAAACCTACCAACATTACCAAGCCCACCTGCGCATAAATATCGTTGGACAGCCCCATGGCCTTCAACAACATGAACGAACCGAATATGCCCGCGGGCAAGGACAGCACCACGGCCAAGGGCAAAATGAAACTTTCGTACTGCGCCGCAAGCACCATGTACACAAATACCATTACGATGATGAAAATATACAAAGCCTCGTTGCCGCGCGCGGCCTCGTCTTTCGACAAGCCTTCCCAGCCTATGCTGAAGCCGCGCGGCAGGGTTTTGTCGGCCACTTCCTGAATTGCGGCCATGGCTTCGCCGCTACTGTAACCCTTGGCAGGCTCGCCCCTGATGGCGGACGACGGGTACATGTTGTAACGGGTAATTTCGTTCAGGCCGTGGCCTTTCACCATTTTCATAAAGGAAGAATAGGGCACCATTTCGTCACGGTCGTTTTTCACGTACAGGTTCAACACGTCTTCGGGCAGGCGGCGGTACTCGGGCGCGGCCTGTACGTACACCTTGAAGAAATTGCCGAACCTGATGAAACCCTGTTCGTAGGTACTGCCAATGAGTATGGACAAATTGTCCATGGCTTTTTCGATGTTCACCCCTTTCTGCATGGCCGCATCGTTGTCTATTATCAACTCGTATTGCGGATAATTGGCACTGAAGAAGGTGAACAAGCCCGTCAATTCTTTCCTTTTGTACAAGGCCGCCATAAACTCATCGTTTACCTTTTCCAGCTCCTTATAATCGCCCGTGTTGGTTTCGTCCAACAACCGCAGGGAGAACCCGCCCGCAGCACCGTAACCGGGCACGGCCGGCGGCCCGAAGAACTCTATGGTGGCACCGGGTATGTCTTTCGATTTTTGCTCCAGTTCTTCTATCACCTCTTTTACGGTATGCTTGCGGTCGTTCCAGTCTTTAAGGTTGATGATACAGGTACCCGCATTGGAACCACGGCCTTCGGTAAGCACTTCGTAGCCGGCAAGTGCCGATACCGATTGTACGCCTTCCACCTTTTTGGCAATGTTTTGCAGCTCGCGCGCCACATCGTTGGTACGTTCCAAGGTAGTACCCGGCGGGGTTTGGATAATGGCGTATATCATACCTTGGTCTTCGTTGGGTATGAAGCCCGAAGGCAGCACCTTGGTGATGCCCATGATGCCAATGCTGAAGGCTATCAGGATGCCAAAAGTGAACAACCTGCGGTTTACTATTTTGGCAAGCAGGTTGGTGTACCTGCCGGTAACTTTTTCAAACAAATGGTTGAACCCGTCCAGGAAGCGGTTGATGGGCGTTTTGCGCCGGGCATGGCCGTGATTGTTTTTCAAAATCATGGCGCACAATACCGGCGTGAGCGTCAAGGCCACGAAACCCGATATTACTATGGCACAAGCCATGGTAATGGAGAATTGGCGGTAAAATATGCCCACGGGGCCGCTCATGAAGGCCACCGGCACAAATACCGCGGTCATCAATAGGGTAATGGCTATCACGGCGCCGCTTATTTCGCCTATCACCTCTTTTACGGCGTTAAATGGGGACAAATGTTTTTCTTCCATCTTGGCGTGTACGGCCTCTACTACCACAATGGCATCGTCCACCACCACGCCAATGGCCAATACCAATGCAAAGAGCGTTATCAGGTTGATGTTCAACCCAAACAACTGCATGAACATGAATGCGCCTATCAACGATACCGGCACGGCAATGGTAGGAATGAGCGTGGAGCGCCAATCGCCCAGGAACAAGAATACCACTATGGCCACCAATATGAACGCTTCGCCCAAGGTATGTATCACCTTTTCGATAGAAGCATCGAGGAAGTGCGACACGTCGTAGCTTATCTCGTAATCCATGCCGGGCGGGAAGGAACTCTTTTTTAGTTCTTCCAATTTTTCCTTTACCTCTTCTATTACCTTGCTGGCGTTGCTGCCGTAGGTTTGCTTCAAGGTGATAGCCGCCGAAGGGTAGCCGTCCATATTGGAATAAATATCGTAGAATTCGCTGCCCAGCTCCACGTCGGCTATGTCTTTCAGGCGCAGTATTTCTCCATTCGGATTGGCTTTGATAATTACGTTTTCGTATTGTTCTGGCTTGTTGTACCTGCCTTGGTAGGTCAATACGTATTCCAGTGCCTGCGAACGTTTGCCGGTGGCCTGCCCTATCCTACCCGGCGCACCTATCACGCTTTGCTTGGCCAGGGCTTCCATTACCTCGTCCGTACCTACATTGTAGGCACGCATACGGTCGGGCTTCAACCATACGCGCATGGCGTATTGGCGGCTGCCCAATATCTTGGCACTACCCACGCCGTTCAACCTCGATATTTCGTTTACGATGTTTACGTTGGCGAAGTTGTACAAGAATTTCTGGTCGGCATTTTTGTCCTTACTGAACAGGTTGACGTACATCAACATGGCCGGTGCGGTATAGCTCACTACCAAGCCCTCGCGCTGTACCAATGGCGGCAGGCGGTTGGTTACTTGTTCTATCCTCGTTTTCACGTTCACCATTGCCTGGCTGGGGTCGGTACCCAGGTCGAATACTATTTGAATGGTGGCCTCGCCCGCACTGGTGGCGTCGGAGGTCATGTATTTCATGTTGGGTACGCCGTTGATGGCTTTTTCCATGGGTATCAATACCGACTCTACCAATACGTTGGCGCTGGCACCCGGATAGGCTATGTTCACCATAACCACCGGCGGGGCTATGGAAGGATATTGCGAAATGGGTAGTGTTTTTATGGCCAGCACACCCATGAATACAATGACCAACGACATGATTATTGCCAGTACGGGGCGCTTTAAGAATTTTTGAAACATTTATCTTGTTTTTTGAAATGAACAATTTATTCCGAAGGCACTTGCAATGTCTGCATCACTTTGTAGGGGTCTTCGGTTTTGAACTGTATTTTATCCTTGTCTTTTACCTTTCTGATGCCTTCCAATATTATTTGTTCATCGCCTTTCAGCCCGCCGGCTATCACGTAGAGGTCGGGCATTTCGGCGGCCACGGTTATCAAGGTCAAATGCGCCACGTGGTTTTTGTCCACCACGTACACGTATTTTTTGTCCAGTATTTCAAAGGTTGCCTTTTGCGGGATGATGACGGCATTTTTGATGGGCACGTCCATCAGTATGGTACCCGTTTCGCCGTTGCGCAACAAAGCGTTGGGATTGGGGAAGGTAGCCCTGAAGGCTATGTTGCCCGTTTCGTTGTTAAACTCGCCTTCTATGGTTTCCACCTTGCCTTCGTAGGGAAATATTTCGTTGTTGGCCATGCGCAATTTCACCTTTACGTTCCCGGCGGAATCGTGGTGCGATTTCAGGGTGAGGTATTCGGCCTCGGCCACGTTGAAATACACCCACATCTGGCTGTTGTCGGACAGGCTGGTGAGGAAATCGCCTTCGTCCACCAAGCTGCCCAGTTTCAAGTGGAGCCTGTCCACTATGCCATCAAAAGGTGCCCGTATGTCGGTAAACGAAAGGTGCGTGTTGGCCAGTGCCAATTCTGCCTTGGCCTTTCCCAGCTTGGCTTTGGCCAGTGCCAGCTCGGTAGGCGACACTATGTTTTTGTCGCTCAAAGCCTGGGTATTTTGTACTTCTATTTCTGCGGCGTTCACTTCGGCAGCCGACTTTTGCGCCTCTGCCTGATACACCCTGGGCATGACCCTGAAGAGCAATTGGCCCTTCTTCACGTATTTACCTTCATCCACGTAAATGTTTTCGAGGTAGCCGCGCTCCTGCGCCCTTAGCTCTATGTTGCGTATAGACCTTATTTGGGCCACGTAATCCTTGGTGATGACGGTGTCTTTGATTATGGGCGTAGTTACCAGATAGGTAGTGGCCTCCTCCTTTTCTTCGTTCGATTTACAACTTGTGTAGCACAAAAGTGCGCACAAGCCCATGGGCACGAGCAGTTTCTTCATAAGATTTGCTTTTGAGCAATGAAACGTTGGTATTGAAATATATCGGTGAAAACTAAAGAACCCCGTACCGATGCGCATAACAAACGGCGGGCAGATTGACGGGAAAAGCGGATGCGTGCGAAGCCAGAAGCCCACGAGGGAGCAAGGCGAACCATTGCCGTTACCCACTAACGGACAACCGCAAACACAGCATACCGCCGTAAAAAACTAAATACGGAAAACTTGGAAAAAAGTGAGGTGGTCAACAGGCTTCAGGGGATGGTTGCCCACAACATAGGCACCGGTAGGCTCGTCGCTGAAAACGAAACCCAATAACACTTGTAGAAACAGGGAAAAATTGTGCAAGGAAGATACGCCGCCCTGCATTTTGCGCACCGGCGACAAACCGGAATCGCTCCTTTCGTCATCATCGTCGGAGTATTGTTCTGTCGTTTCGGCATACTCATTCCCATGGGTACCGGCATTGGAAAAAAATACGCTTGGGTCGGTATTTTCCCTATCGATACTCGGGCGGCAAGCCGGGCTGGCATGTTGTCCGATAGTTACCAATTTCCCTCCATCGCCCAACACGGCAGCATGGGCATGGTTGTTGCCCAATACAACGGCACTCAATAAAAAGAAAACACGAAACAACAACTTCATGATACGATTGCGGGGCTTATGCCTAAGATTGAAGCCTTTTTATTCGGCCACTACACCTAATGATTGGTTTAAAAGACGAGGCTTGGCGCTCGCTTCGGGGTCAAAAGTAGCAAAAGTTGCATTTCCGTAAACCGATTAACCAATGATTAATTCGTTAATTGGCAATACAGGCACTGCATTAGCCGCCATGCGATAACACCTCCTGCTTGTCATGCTGACGAAGGAAGCATCTCTTGAGTTCCCTCACCCCCACTTCGTTCGGGATGACGATGCACAGCTGGAAGCCCGGCATACAAAGTTGGGAAAGGGCACAGCAAGGCAGCACCAAATCCAATAACTTTAACGCTACCGCCGGGTAGTTGGTACACGAAACAAGCGTTTGGAGAGGGTATTGGGAGAAATTTAAACAAATAATGGTGCCGATGACAAAAAAAAACTATTTTACGCCCTGTTTTCAAAAACGAGGACAGGGGAAACTCTTGCAACGGCAATTTGGCCCATCCTTCAAATTATAAACTATAAAAATTTATTGAATGAATCAAACTTCATCTACCGGCACAGAAAAAGCGCACCCGAAAGGGTTGTACGTATTGTTCGTAACCGAAATGTGGGAGCGTTTCTCATATTACGGCATGCGTGCGCTTTTTGTTTTGTTTATGACCAAAGCCTTGTTGTTCGACAAAGAACTTGGCTCGCAGATTTATGGTAGTTATACCGGATTAGTGTACTTGACCCCGTTGATAGGCGGCTATATGGCCGACCGCTATTGGGGCAACAGGAAATCTATAATTATAGGTGGCATATTGATGGCCATAGGCCAATTCCTCATGTTTTTGTCGGGTTCGGTTTACGATACGCCCACGGCGCCCACGCTCATGTTTGGCGGCTTGGGATTGCTGATTTTCGGCAATGGTTTTTTTAAGCCCAACATATCTACCATGGTTGGCCAGCTATACCCCCAAAACGACAAAAGGGTTGACGGCGCATTTACCATCTTCTACATGGGTATCAACCTTGGAGCTTTCATAGCACCCTTGCTTTGCGGTTTTTTGGGCGATACCGGCAGGCCCCAGGATTTTAAATGGGGGTTCCTTGCTGCCTGTGTCGGCATGATACTTAGCGTGATACTGTTTGTTATCCTCAAAAACAAATACATAGTTACCCCCGAAGGCGAACAAATAGGCGTAGCCCCCAATAACGCCCGGAAGAAAGAGAAAGAGGCACCCCAATACCAAGAAACACAAACCCTTGCTGCCAACACCAGCACCACCAAGCTGGCAACAATATGGTCGGTAATCTGGCTGGTGCTTTTGGGCCTTTTCTATTTCTTGTTGAAAGGCGAAGACGGAAACAAAGATTTGATAGGTGCGTTTATATTCTCGTTGACCATAGCCGCACCGGGCTTCATCATATCGGATCCCACGCTTAACAAAATAGAAAGGCAACGTATATGGGTGATATACATCGTGGCATTTTTTGTTATTTTCTTTTGGGCGGCCTTTGAACAAGCGGGCGCGTCGCTTACATATTTCGCCGAAGAACAAACCAACAGGAATCTCTTCAACACGATACTACCCGCATCGTATTTCCAGTCCATCAATGCCGTAGCCATTGTAATATTCGCGCCATTATTTGCCATGCTATGGTCCAAACTTAGCAAGCGCAATGCCGAACCTGCCTCGCCTTACAAACAGGCCATCGGCCTTTTCCTACTTGCCGTGGGCTATCTGGTAATAGCATTTGGCGTGAAGGGGCTGCAACCCGGCATAAAGGTGAGCATGATGTGGCTGGTAAGCTTGTACACCATCCATACATTTGGAGAACTGTGCCTGTCACCCATCGGTTTGTCCATGGTAAACAAACTGGCTCCCGTAAAATTTGCGTCCCTGCTAATGGGTGTTTGGTTCTTGAGTACGGCCTCGGCCAATAAATTCGCCGGCACTTTAAGTTCTTTTTATCCCCAATCTTATGTATCGGTCGAGAAAATAGCATCGGTAAGCAGCAATTCGGGAATACAGCTCCTCAACAAGGATTTCGACGTAGAGAAAAACAGCGAAATGGTGGAAGGCACAAAATCCATACCTTTCGACAAAGTTTCGTTTGCAGACATTAAAGACGAGTCGGTAAAAGAATCGGTGAAACTTGAAATAGAACGTGCACAAGTGGTGAAACCCAAGTCTTTCATGGGTTTCAAAATCGCGAGCCTTTACGACTTTTTTATGCTGTTTGTATTTATGGCGGGCATTTCCTCCATCGTTTTGTTCTTGCTGAGCAAAAAACTTGTGGCCATGATGCATGGCGTGAGATAATGTCTTGCCATTGAACCAAAATAATAAGCCCCACATGAGTGGGGCTTATTATTTTGGGGGCATTAGGTAAAGAATAGAGTGCGAAAACCGCTATCCCTGCAAAGCCGCAGCACCGCTCACTATTTCGGTAAGCTCGGTGGTGATGGCGGCCTGGCGGGCACGGTTATAAGATATTTTCAGGTTGCGCAACAGTTCGTTGGCGTTTTCGGTGGCCTTGTCCATGGCCGTCATACGTGCGCCATGTTCCGACGCATGTGCGTCCAATATGGCTTTATATACTTGCGTGTTCAGTATTTTGGGCATCAACTCTTTAATCAACACTTCTTTCGATGGCTCGAAGATGAATTCCGTTTGCTTGTTGCCGGTACCCCCTTGTTCCACTTTAGGTATGGGCAAGTAAGGCTCGCTCACGAATACTTGCGTAGCGGCGTTCCTGAATTGGCTATATACCAGCTCCACCCTGTCAAAATCACCTTTCAAAAAGCCTTCTTGTGCATGTACTGCGGCACGGCGCACGTTATCGAAACTTAAATCGGCGAACAAGTTCCAAAATTGACCGTGTATTTTATAGCCATACTTTTGAAAATACTCGTAGCCTTTCTTGCCTATGGGCATTATATAGACATTGCCCCGGGCATATTGCTCGGCATACTTGGTTTCTATGGTGTTCCTGGCCGCCTTTATTACGTTGGCGTTATAGGCCCCGCAAGTGCCGCGGTCGCTGGTAATGGGTATTATCAGCACTTTTTCTGCCGGACGAGCCTCGGCCAAGGGTAAATCCATGTCGCCGCTGATGCTGCTAACTATATTGCTCAACATTCCTTGCATTTTTTGCGTATAGGGACGCATTTGCAATATGGCATCCTGCGCACGGCGCAACTTTGCGGCGCTCACCATTTTCATGGCTTTGGTTATTTGTTGCGTAGAAGTAACGGAGGCAATCCTGAGGCGAACTTCTTTAAGCTGTCCGGACATACAAAGAAAATAATTTTAAACAGGCAATTTGGCCGCAAAGGTAAGGCTATAAAGCAGGAAGTACAAACTTTTTTGCTTACGTTTACTCAATGTTGAACCCAAATTATGGATGCGGCGGGAGTCGCTGTGTTCGGCAACGAAAAAACTTTAACATTTTTCTGCTTAACCTCTGCATAAAATTTTGCTCCCATTAAACAAAATGCCTTTCCCTGAATTATAATGGGTAGCCAATTAATTGTTTTATGGAAATAAGCCGTCAACTAAAGAACCAGCATTTGCTGTGGAGAGCCGGGTTTGGCATCACCACGAGGGATTTGCCCAATTTGGACAATGCGGCCCCGCATAAGCTGTTGAAGCAACTTTTCAAGGAAAGCAGCGAACCGGCAAAACTTTTGGCCGCCGCCAGCGACATAGTACGCAGGGGGGTGGAGAAATCCGTTGGCGAAACGATGATGCAACTGAGCGACGAGGAGAAAAAAAAATACCGCACGGAACAGCGCAGGCTCATCAACAAACAAAGCAACAAAGACATACAACAGTTGACAAAACTCTGGATGCGCGAAATGGTGGCCGGGCAGCGGCTTCGCGAAAAAATGTCCTTGTTTTGGCACGGGCATTTCGCCTGCCGCGTCAACAACAGCCTTTACCAAGAACAATTGTTGGACGTGATAAGGACAAACGCATTGGGCAATTTTGGCGACTTGTTGAGGGGCGTAAGCAAAAGTGCTTCCATGTTGGCGTTTTTGAATAACCAACAAAACCGCAAGCAGCATCCCAACGAAAACTTTGCCCGCGAGGTCATGGAATTGTTTACCCTGGGGCGTGGCAATTATACCGAAAATGACGTGAAAGAAGCCGCAAGGGCCTTTACCGGTTGGCAATACCAGCCGGACGGTTCCTTTGCCTTTAAACCCAAAATCCATGATGCCGACAGCAAAACCCTGCTGGGACACACCGGCAATTTTGACGGCGACCAAGTACTCGACATTATTTTGAAACAGCCACAAACGGCCCTTTTCATCACCACCAAATTGTATCGCTATTTCGTGAACGAACAAGTGGACAAGGAAAGGGCTAAAGGCCTGGCCGACAATTTCTACAAAAGCAATTATGACATAAGTGCCTTGATGCAGGAAATATTTAGTGCCGACTGGTTTTATGACGAACAGAACATAGGCGCACACATAAAATCTCCGGTGGAATTGCTGGCGGGAATCCAATCTTTCTTGCCCATTTCGGTAAAAAACGAAGACGTATTCATCGTGTTGCAACGATTATTGGGCCAATGGCTGTTCAACCCGCCCAATGTAGCCGGATGGCCCGGCGGCACTGCGTGGATAGATAGTTCCAGCCTCATGCTGCGCCTACGGATACCTAATTTAATTAAGGAAGAAGCTCCCATTGACCTCAAGCCCAAACAAAACGACGACATACAGATGGGCAAAAAGGAAATGCTGGACGTAGGCAAGGGCAACAAGCCACAAAAAACCGGGAAGGGCTACCAAATACTGGCTACCATAGATTGGGCGGCCTATACCAAGGCCCTGAAAAAGGACAAGGATATACCCGAAACATTTGAAGGCATGAAAAAACTATTGTTGCAAACAACCGATGCCTACGTTACGGAAGAGAGCATGGGGCCATTGCTCAAAGACACCCAACCGGAAAAATACCTCGAAAACCTAACCATAGCCTTGATGGCCACGCCCGAATATCAACTTTGCTAATACTCTTAAACGGAAAATCATGTTGCTTAAAAGAAGAGATTTTTTGAAAGTGAGTTCGTTGGCCACAGCTTCGTTGCTGGTGCCAAGACTGCTGCAAGCCACAGGCAAAAGCATAATAGACCCCACCAACAAGAGCAATAGGGTGTTGGTAGTATTGCAATTGTCCGGCGGCAACGATGGCCTGAATACCGTTATCCCTATCGGGAACGATGTATATTACAAATCGAGGCCGGCATTGGGCATCAAGCCCGACAAGGCACTGGCCTTGACAGACGAGGTGAGCTTGCATCCTGAATTGAAATTTTTCCAATCTTTGTACCACGATGGCGGCTTGGGCATACTCAACAATGTTGGGTATCCGGAACCCGACAGGAGCCATTTCAGGAGCATGGATATATGGCAGACAGGAAGCGCAAGCAAGGAAGTATGGCAAACGGGCTGGATAGGCCGCTACCTCGACCATGAATGTAAAAACTGCAAGCTGCCCACACAGGCCATAGAGATAGACGACAGCCTGAGCTTGGCACTTAAAGGTGAGGTGGAAAAAGCATTGGCCTTGCAAAACCCCGGCCAACTGTACCAAAACAGCAACCAGGAATACCTGCGCAGGCTGGGCAAAAGCTACGGCAATCCCCTGCACGACATGGCACACGAGCAACCCGTAGATTATCTGTACAAAACCATGACCGGCACCTTGAACAGTGCGGACTATATCTACAAAGAAAGCAAAGCAGGCAACAAAAGTGCCGGCAACTACCCTAAAACACAAATAGGCAACAACCTGAAAACCATAGCCAGCCTCATCTTGGCCGACACAAATACCCAAGTTTATTATGTAAGCGTGGGCAGTTTCGACACGCACGTAAACCAAGACGGGCAACAGGCCAAGCTGTTCAGGCAAATAAACGAAGCCGTGGAAGCCTTTGTAACGGACCTAAAAGCCAACAACAAATTTGACGACGTACTGCTCTTCACCTTTAGCGAATTTGGCCGCCGCGTAGCGCAAAATGCCAGCAACGGTACCGACCACGGCACGGCCAACAATATGTTTTTCATAGGCGGCGGCCTAAAAGAAAAAGGGCTTCTAAATGCCATGCCCGACCTTGGCAATTTGGAGCAAGGCGATTTAAAATATCAAGTTGACTTCAAAAGCGTGTACGCTACGGTATTGAACAATTGGCTGGATGCCGACGACGAGGCTATCTTGGGCAAGAAGATGGAGCGTTTGAGCTTTGTGTAGCTAAATTGTCTGGCAGCTAATTTGTAGTCTTTGGTTTAAAAATATCGTTTTCGAAGGTCATGCCCGGAGCTAAGTAAATGGTATGGATGCCGGCCAATTTTGCCCCTTCTATATGTTGCGGGCTATCGTCTATAAACAAAGTTTGTTGCGGGTCCAAATTGTTTTCCTTCAGTATAGCTTCAAAAGTTTCCTTGTGCGGCTTGCGCATGCCCATGCGGTGCGAATAATAAACCTTGTCGAAAAAAACGGCCATGTTCTCGTAACCGCAAACCTGCTTCAACAGTTTGTTGAAACAAGTTTCGTGTATTTCGTTGGTATTGCTCAACAAAATGGTGTGGTAATGCAACTGCAATTGTTGCAATAGTTGCAACCTGCGCAGCGGAATATCTATCAGCATGGCGTTCCAGGCATCTTCCAACTGCCGGTGCGTTACGTTGCGGCCCGCTATCTCCGACATTTGTTCCAAAAAGGCCACCCTGCCTATTTTTCCCGTTTCCAAATCGTCAAAAATGGTGGTTTGCCTCAGTTGCGAAAAACGGTCGCCAAAATCTACTATGCCCAAACCCACGAAAGCCCGTTCCGTCCTTCTATAATCAATGTTGAGTATTACCCCGCCGAAGTCGAAAATGATGTTGCGGATATTTTGGAATGTTGGATTCATGTTTTCACCTCCCTAAAACACCAAAGGTACAAAGCAGATATTGATTGCCCTTTCGTATTTTCCCGTCGCGGCGCTGCCACACCCGGCCTTTAGCAAAAAACACACCCTGTTTTTCCCGTGTCCACACTAAAACATTTCGTTTTAAACGATAGAATAAATTTATCCTATACCTCCAAACATGTTGACCTTTAGGTGCTTGTGGGTTTTCCACACTAAGTGCATTTAATTTTTAGGAAAAGGCGGCACTCTTTGGCATTTTTGCAAAGCAAGCAAGGCAGGCTACCCGCTTTCCTTCTTTCTAATAGCAAAAACCACAAGCAAAGATGGGCATTTTCGACAAAAGGATACAGTACAAACCCTTTGAGTATCCCGAGATACTGCAATTCACCGAGGCTATCAACAAATCGTTCTGGGTACACTCCGAAGTGGACTTCACTGCCGACACGCAGGACTTCCATTCGCACCTGGGCGATGCGGAACGCACGGCCATAAAGAACAGCCTTTTGGCCATTGCGCAGATAGAAGTGGCCGTCAAATCGTTTTGGGGAAGTTTGTACAACCATTTTCCCAAACCGGAAATGAACGGCTTGGGCAGCACCTTTGCCGAATGTGAGTTCCGCCATTCGGAAGCCTACTCGCGCTTGGTGGAAGTATTGGGCTACAACAACCAGTTTGCCCAATTGATGGACGTGCCCGTCATAAAGGAACGAATAGATTATTTGAGCGATGCTTTGGGCGCTGCCAAGTCCAGCGACAAACGCGAATACACCCTGTCGCTCATCTTGTTTTCCATACTCATAGAGAACGTGAGCCTGTTCAGCCAATTTGCCATCATCTTGTCTTTTGCCCGTTTCAAGGGCCTGATGAAAAACGTGAGCAACATCATAGCCTGGACCTCGGTGGACGAACAAATACATGCAAACGCGGGCATCTTCCTGGTGAACAAGATACGCGAAGAATATCCCGATTTATTTGACGGAGAAACCATGGAACATGTGCGCAGCTTGGTGGAAAAATCAATAGCGGTGGAAAGCCGCATCTTGGACTGGATTTTCTCTGCCGGCGACATTGGCACCGTAAACAAACGCGATTTGGTCAACTTCATGAAATACCGCGCCGACGACAGCTTGAAACGCATAGGCTTCAAACCCTTGTACAACATAAGTACCGAAGAAATAAAGCCCATGCTGTGGTTCGAAGAAGAAGTATTCAGCAACAGCCTCGACGATTTCTTTGCCAAACGACCGGTGGACTATACCAAGCACGACAAAAGCATATCGGCCAGCGACCTGTTCTAAACATAGCGAGCAACCCAACCAATAACTGTCCATCACAACAAAACCCAAGTACAACTATTTTATATTTATGGAAGCAACCGTATTCGACCAACTGCCCGGCCTGCAAGGCAACACTACCGAACAAGCCCAAAAATTATGGTGGAAAAATGAAGAAAGCGAACAGATACTGAACCGCGGCTACCTGTTGAAAGGAGAAACCGTGGAAGGCGCCATAGACCGTATATGTGGCGCGGCGGCCCAACGCCTGTACAAACCCGAATTGAAGTCCGCCTTCATAGAAATGGTGGAACGCGGCTGGATGAGCCTTAGCTCGCCTATATGGGCCAACATGGGCACGCAGCGCGGCTTCCCCATATCCTGCTTCAACGTACACATACCCGACCACATAGAGGGCATTACCCACAAACTGGGCGAGGTAATAATGCAAACCAAAATAGGCGGCGGCACGTCGGCCTACTTCGGTGCGCTGCGCGAACGCGGCAGCGCGGTGACGGACAATGGCAAGAGCAGCGGCGCGGTAAGCTTCATGCGCCTGTTCGACACGGCCATGGACACCATATCGCAAGGCGGCGTGCGCCGCGGAGCCTTTGCCGCCTACATGGACATAGACCATGCCGACATAGAAGAATTTTTATCCATAAAGGACATAGGCCACCCAATCCAAAACTTGTTTTACGGCGTATGCGTACCGGATTACTGGATGCAAGACATGGTGGACGGCGACATGGACAAGCGCAAGATATGGGCCAAAGTATTGGAAAGCCGCCAGCAGAAAGGCTTGCCCTACATCTTCTTCAGCGACAATGTAAACCGCAACAAACCGCAGGTATATAAAGACCTGAACCTAACCATACATGCCAGCAACCTATGTTCGGAAATAATGCTGCCTTCCACCGACGACGAATCGTTTATCTGCTGCCTGTCGTCCATGAACCTTGAACTGTACGACGAGTGGAAAGACACGGATGCCGTGCGTTTGGCGGTATTTTTCTTAGATGCCGTGTTGCAAGAATTTATTTCCAAGACCGAAGGCAACCATTACTTGGCCAGTGCCAATAAATTTGCCCGCAGGCACCGCGCATTGGGCTTGGGCGTATTGGGTTGGCACTCTTACCTCCAAAAAAACATGATACCATTTGAAGGTATGCAAGCCAAAGCGCTTACCTCGAAAATATTCAAGCAAATAAACGAACAAGCCTACAAAGCATCGGAAGAACTGGCCTGGATATATGGCGAACCGGAAGTATTGAAAGGCTACGGCCGCCGCAACACTACCCTGCTGGCCATAGCCCCCACCACATCGTCTTCGGCCATACTGGGACAAACATCGCCGGGCATAGAACCCTTTAGCAGCAACTATTTCAAGGCCGGCCTGTCCAAAGGAAACTTTATGCGCAAGAACAAATACCTGAAAGAATTGCTGGAGAAAAAAGGATTGGACAACGAAGACGTATGGCGCGACATAATGCTGAACCACGGCAGCGTACAACACATTGACGGCCTTACGGAAGAAGAAAAAGACGTGTTCAAAACCTTCAAGGAAATAAGCCAGTTGGAAATAATACAGCAAGCCGCCATACGCCAGCAATACGTGGACCAATCGCAGAGCCTGAACCTGAACATACCGGCCAACCTACCGGTAAAGGACGTAAACAGGCTGATGATAGAAGCCTGGAAACTGGGCGTAAAAACCTTGTATTACCAACGCAGCCAAAGCGTGTCGAAAGAATTGGTGACCAGCCTTGTCAGCTGCAAGAGCTGCGAGGGCTAAACGCGAAGTTCCTTTATTGAAGAAAAGCCGTCCGGGAAGGAATACATCCCGGACGGTTTTTTTGTTGCGATATGCTTGTTCATGTGGCGTGTGTGCATTCCTTTGTTCGGGGTTAATGGACAAAAAAGTTGATAAAATCATTCAAAAGCCTTACTGTGATTAGCTTTAAGGCAAATGAAAGGTTATGAATGAAAAAACTGCTTTTATTGTTCGAGCAAAATTGTTCGCAAAAATGGTTATTACATACCCGAAAAGGTGAACGGTTCGGGCATCTTTACCGGCTTGGATGTGGTACTGCACAATGGCAAGCGTTATTTCCTGTACACGGCCATATCGAAGGCCATAGGCTTTAGTACCAAAAGCGGCACTGTTTACCTGCGCCGCCGCCTTTATCCCGATGCTTTTATCAAAAAGTTTGGCAGGTTGCTCATATCCAACGAGTATGCCGACTATCTCACTGACCAAAAAGGCCGCATAATAGGCGGTGTGCAACTGCTATTGCCTTTTGATCAATACATGGAAGAAAAGGGAGGTGGCCATGAATAACCAAGTAATCAATAAACACGAAAAAATGTGCTGTTTCGTTTTTAATTTCGTGCTGTTTCGTTTTGCCGTTTATAGAATAGTTTCGTGCCAACAGGGACAAGATTTTGGGTTTTAAACAAAAAAACATGACCATTTTTTCAAAAATCATAGCAGGCGAAATACCTTCTTACAAAATAGCCGAAAACGAACGCTATTACGCCTTTCTGGACATAATGCCCCTCGTGGAAGGACATGTGTTGGTGGTGCCAAAAATAGAAACGGACAAGATTTTCGACTTGGACGACGAATGGCTGGCGGGTGCGTTCGTATTTGCAAAAAAGATAGGCAAGGCCATAGAAAGAGCCTTTGACTGCAACCGTTGCGGCATAACCGTCATGGGCTTGGAAGTGCCCCACGCACACATACACCTCATGCCCCTTACCGAAATGGGCGACATGAATTTTGCCAATCCGAAACTACAATTGGGCAAAGAAGAATTTGAAGCCATAAGGCAAAAAATCGTGGCTGCCCTGTAACCTTTCATGCGGTGGCAGCCTCCGAAAGCATGATTTTTTTCCAACGGAAATAGCCAAATATTGCCACCACAAACAAGAACGCAGTAAGGCAAGCCGTAAGCGGCAAGCCTTTGTGGAACTGTAAAGGAATGGCCATGATGTTGGAAACATTGAGCAACACCCAATTTTCCAACTTGCGTTTTGCCAAGAGCCACATACCCGCCCAGGCCGTGGCCGACACTGCTGCGTCCCACAGCGGCACATCGCTTGTCGTGTACATTTTCAAGGTGGCATATAACACCACGAAAGCTACCAATATGATGGCCGACACTATGCCCCGATCTTTCGGGGTACAGGCGCTTATGGGTAGCTGCGCTTGGGCCTTGGTGCGTTGCACCCATTTATACCAACCATAAAAACTCATGACCAAGTAGTACAACGACAAAACAGCCTCGGCGTAAAGACCCGCCGCAGCCAACAAGTAAATGAACAAAGCACACGATACAATGCCCGCCGGATACAGCAATACGCTGTTTCTGTAAGACAATAATACTTCTGCCACGCCAAAAGACACCGCCACTATTTCCAATAAACTTACGGCCCGCCATTGTTCTATTATGTAGCTGATTAAGGCATTTGCATCCATGCAACGAAAGTAAGGCATTTGCCATTGTTTTGTTTATGGATGCAGCCTTGTCCTACTATAGGTTGACTTTATTTTGGCCAATGATTTTCAAAAAAATGCCGGGGAAAATTGGTGTGGGCTGCATATTTAATCACTCTACTTTTACCTGTACGCTCGGTTTAATGGTATCGCATTTTTCCCATTCATATACTCTTTCGAGCTAGGTTTCCCGTTTACTCAATTGTTCCTTACTGTTGATTGGGTTTGCCAATGTAAATGTAAGTTTTGTTGATTTTTTTGCAGCTCGTCCACCACGTGTTGCATGTAATTGTCCGTAAACTCGACATATTCTTTCAAGCTCTTTTTTATTGCTTCGTTCGGTCGTTCTATTGTTCCTGTTACGTGTTTTGAAGCCTTAAACGTAAATTCAACAAAATGGTCTTTGTCGTTGCCTTCAAGTATGACACCGGGCAATCCATAAAGTTTCCACGGCCCAATTGGGTATGGGATGTCTTTCGCAAACCATACGCAATATTCTCTCCCCCTAAAAACTCCCACGGCTTGTTGCACCTTAAAAGAGTCAATGTATTTGTACTTATTCAAGATAGTCCATCTTATGGGGATGAAACTGTCTTCGACGACAAAAGCCTTTGTAGGCTTCGTTTCTGTTTCCCTAAAGACGATTTCTTTCGTGTCAAAATTCCTATAAACTTGGGCACCAACCGAATCAACAGACGAAACGGTTACGACCGCAAAATCTTGTGAATACGTCATTTGCATACTGGTTTCCGTAGAGTCGCTCAACCCTTGTTTGTCATAGACGAACAAGGATTCGTGCCCATTGAAATATAGGATTGCATTTTTCTTTTTGGGTATGGCCCCTTTTATCTTTAGGTTGTACTCGATTGCCCCAATTTTATTATCCTGCCCTTGCGCGGTTCCACTATTTAGATATAGGCAAATGAAACAAACGACGAATAGGTATCGCATAAGCAGCCATTTTGTGTAAATATTTCCGAATTTTTTGCTCTTAAAAATACACGTTTCAACGTCAGCATAAACCCTTGGGGAAAATATCTTCCGTATCAAATTCGCCCTGGAGCATATTTTGCAAAAATAAGGCAGCCTCGGACTTTTGAGGCTGCCTCTCAGTGAGGTTAGATTATAAGAGATCCCAAATTGCTGCGATTATATCTTGCAATGTTATACCACTGGGCTACTGGCAAAATGCAGGCATTGCCCGACAATCCCGGACCGGCAGCCGAATAGCCCGATACTATTCAGGGTGCAATTTTGCACGAACCGCTACAAAATTGCACCCTTTTTTGCACCCCATGCCGTTCTTGTAGAAAATAAAAAACCACAAACAACTGTATTCCAATTTTTTTAGGATTTTTTTTAGTGTCGGGATGACTGCGCGTTCGGGATGACAAGAGCTCCCTCGCTGCGATCGGGGCATACTATGCTACGACAATTTTAAATGCACCCATTGGGTTTTTATATGCTTTTTTCAAAAAATAACACGAACCTTATTTCGTACCTTTGCGGCATTGCAAAATATCCAGCAGCATTAAATACGATGGCAAAACAGAATAATCAAAGAAAATGTTCCTTTTGTGGCAAACCCGAAAGCCAGGCAGCCTTGCTGATTACGGGCGTGGAAGGCAATATATGCGACGAATGTGTGGAACAAGCCCACCTTATGCTGGGCGACAGCAATTTGAAACAAACCGGCACTTCGGGCAAATACGACGTGAAAAAGCACAAGGTATATAAACCCAAGGAAATCAAAACATTTTTGGACCAATACATCATTGGCCAAGACGATGCCAAAAAAGTAATGGCGGTGGCCATGTACAACCACTACAAACGCCTAATGCACGCCACTACCGACGATGTGGAGATCGAAAAATCGAACATCATCATGGTGGGCGAAACCGGTACCGGCAAAACGCTGTTGGCCAAGACAGTAGCCCGCATATTGCAAGTACCCTTTGCCATAGCCGATGCCACCGTGTTTACCCAAGCGGGCTACGTGGGCGAAGACGTGGAGAGCATCCTGTCGCGCTTGTTGCAGGCTTGCGATTACGACGTGGCCGCCGCGGAAAAAGGCATCGTGTATATAGACGAGATAGACAAGATAGGCCGCAAGAGCGACAACCCGTCCATCACCCGCGACGTGAGCGGCGAGGGCGTGCAGCAAGCCCTGTTGAAATTGCTGGAAGGTTCGGAAGTATTGGTGCCGCCCCAAGGCGGCCGCAAGCATCCCGAGCAAAAGCTGATAAAGGTAAACACCCAAAACATCCTGTTCATTTGTGGCGGGGCCTTTGAGGGCATAGACAAAATGATAGCCCGCCGCATGGAATCGGGCACCATAGGCTTCAAGCACAATGATGAAAAAAACAAGGTGGACCGCGGCAATCTATTGCAATACGTGAACCCCCAAGACTTGCGCACCTTTGGTTTGATACCCGAATTGCTGGGCCGCTTGCCCGTGGTTACCTACCTCAACCCCTTGGACAAGGATTCGCTGAAACGCATCCTGACCGAACCCAAGAACGCCCTGATACGCCAGTACAAACGCTTGTTTGAATACGAAAACACAAAATTGGTAGTGGACGACGATGCGCTGGACTATATGGTGGACAAGGCTTTCACCTACAAATTAGGTGGCCGCGGCTTGCGTACTATTTGCGAAATGATATTGACCGATGCCATGTTTGAACTGCCCAGCAGCGAACAACACACCGACACCTTTCACCTTTCCCTGGATTATGCCAAGGAAAAATTGGAACGGGCCAAGCTGGAGTACATGAAGGCGGCCTAAATAACCGAACATGAAATTATGCGCATTAGGTACTGTTATTTTTTTCAAATCATGATTTGGGACAATCAACGGCCCCTAATCCACCAAATAGCACCTTACGCTTATTAATTATTTAAACGAACAAAAAAACAATGGAAGCCTTAATCAAAGAATTGACCGAAAAAGCCAACCTTAGCCCCGAACAAGCGGCCAAGGCAATAGAAACCACCATGAACTTCGTGAAATCGAAACTGCCCCCTTTCCTGTCCGACAAGGTGGAAGACCTGATGGGTGGCAAATTTGACCTTGGTTCCATGTTTGGCGGTGGCGGCGACAGCCCGCTCGACAAACTAACCGGTATGTTTGGCGGCAAATAAATGATGGCCGGAAAGCAATTTATTGCTCCAAAAACTTTGGCTTGCGTAACTTTGGCGCACTTTGGAAGGTTATGAATTTAATTAAGAAAGTCGCCGGGCACGTATATTTTTTTACGGGCATTTTGATGTTCTTCGTTACTATGCTGCCTATTGCGTTTGTGCCCTGCCTCATATCCTTGCTGATCAAGGAGCCCTATAGGGCGCGCATAGTGCATCCGGCATGTCGTATCTGGATGGGTATCTTCATGCCGTTGATGGGCTGCCCCGTGTCGAGAAAGGGCAAAAAGCATTTTAAAAAAGATGCCAATTACGTGGTGGTGGTCAACCATAGTTCGTTGGTGGACATACCGGTAAGCACCCCTTGGATACCCGGCCCCAACAAGACCCTGGCAAAGGTGGAATTTGCCAAAATGCCGTTTTTCGGGGTAATATACCGTGCAGGTTCCATATTGGTAAACCGCGACGACGAGGCCAGCCGAAAGGAAAGTTTTACCAAAATGCAGCAAACCTTAAAGCAAGGCATCAACCTATGCCTTTACCCTGAAGGCACGCGCAACAAAACGGCGCAACCGCTCATCCCTTTTTACGATGGGGCATTTGTGGTGGCTATCAGGGCGCAGAAACCCATTGTCCCGGCGGTAATATTGGGTACCAAACCTATTTTGCCCGGCAAGCCAAAATTTTGGGCCAGGCCGCACGCCATCCAATACCATTTCCTGGAGCCGATAGAAACAACCGGCATGACGCTGGGGCAAAGGGACGAACTGAAGGACAAAGTGTACAACATAATGCAACAGTTCATCATACAAAATACCGCCAAGGCAAGCCAAGCATGGATATCGTAGTCATAGGTTCGGGCAAGGTGGCCACACTGTTTTCGCGCTGCATGGAACAGGCCGGCCACAACATAGCGCAAGTGTACAGCCGCGACAGCGACCATGCCATAGCATTGGCCACCAAGCTGAAAAATACCGAGGCTACCGACAGGATAGACAAGGTGCTTACTGCTGCCGATGCTTACTTAGTGGCCGTTAAAGACGATGCAATTGCCGACGTGGCCAAATGGCTCTTGGTGCAGGGCAAGGTGGTGGCGCATTGCTCCGGCACTTTGCCTGCCGATGTGCTCGAACAGTCGAGCCAAGACTGTGGCGTGATATGGCCGCTTTTTTCCATAAATAACGAACCGATTGAGGGATTGGATAAACTGCCCCTGATGGTAAATGCCAAGACCTCTTATGCGGAAAAAATACTGATGGAACTGGCTCTGTGCATTTCTAAAAACGTGCATATCCTTACTGCCCAACAAAAAACGGCATTGCACCTGTGTGCCGTGATGAGCAATAATTTTTGCAACCATTTGCTGGCCCTAACGGGCAAGCTGGCCGCGCTGCACCAATTGAACTTCCAATTGCTGCTGCCCTTGATACACCAAACGCTGAACAATGCTGCCAACGCAGCCGAAAGCCAGACCGGGCCTGCCATTCGGCACGACGAAGGAACGATGGACACCCACCTGAACTTGCTGAAAGCCACCCCCCTGTGGCAGCAAGTATATACAACGTTGACCCAATCCATCCAGGATTTTTACCGATAAAAATGAACAATATATTATCCTTGTTCGAGCCTATTAAGGCTTTTGTGTTCGATATAGACGGCGTAATGACCAACGGCACTTTGCTGGTACAGGAAAACGGCGAACTGCTGCGCCACATGAACATCAAAGACGGCTACGCGCTGCAATTGGCCGCCAAGAAAGGCTATGGCGTATGGGTAATATCGGGCGGCAGGACGGAGGCCGCCAAGAAACGCCTGCAAAATTTAGGCATCAAAGACGTGTACATAGCCGTGGAAGACAAAGCGGCCCTCCTGGAGCAATTGATAGCCGGAAACGGTTTGGCAAAAGCCCAATTGTTGTACATGGGCGACGACATGCCCGACCTGAAGGCCATGCAGCTATGCGGCTTGCCTACCTGCCCAGCCGACGCCGTGGCCGAAGTGCGCATGGCCGCTACCTACATCTCGCCATTCAACGGCGGTACCGGCTGCGTGCGCGACGTGATAGAAAAAGTGTTGAAACTTAACGGACATTGGGAATAGCCGCCCTTGCGCATGGAGGGCGTGGCGGAAGCCATGAAATACTACAAACCCTATAAGCCGGATTTTGTGTCGTTCCCCTTTTTGGTGGGAGCGTGGTTGCCATTTATCTGGGCATTGCTTCGCAACAATACTCTATCTGCCTACCCGCAGGCATCGGGCGGGCCGCCCTCAATCGCCTGCCTATTGGGCATTTCATCACGCAAGGCTTGCCCGCAATATCGGTTGCCCGGCATTGCCGTGCGCTCTTACCGCACGTTTTCACCCTTGCCACTTGGCGTGGCGGTCATTTTCTGTGGCGCTGTCTGTCAACCATTTTATTGGCTGCCCACCCGTTAGGTGGTGCGTTGCCCTGTGCTGTCCGGACTTTCCTCCACTTTCCATGGAAAGCAGCGGCAACCCGGGTTTGTAGTGGCGCAAAGGTAGGGTAAAATAAAAATAGACTTCATCGGATATTTTCTTTTCGTTCCAGCTAAGCGCCATTTCGTATTTTGCCTGTGTAAGCCGACTGGGTTATGATAAAAATTGTTTCGTTGCCATGGGGTTGGCCGTTTGGGCAGGGGTGCATTTAAAATTGTCGCCTTAAAGGGAATGACACGAGTTCCCTCGT
>JASGFI010000012.1:0-33288 GCA_047605615.1 Edaphocola sp.
GCAACGAGGGAACTCGTGTCATTCCCTTTAAGGCGACAATTTTAAATGCACCCGCTTTCCAAACAAAAATTTGCAGCAGTTAAAAAATCCTGCACTACACCCCAATGGTCATAACCCTGGTGGGGTCCAGGTTGGCGTTGCGCATGGCTATGCTGCGGGCCACTTCGCTGGCTATGTGTTTAAACGCTGCCTTAGACACGGGTTCGTCGTTAAGCACCGCCGGAAATCCCTTGTCGCCGCCTTCGCGTATGCTCTGCACGATGGGCACCTCGCCCAAAAAGGGTATCTCGAACTGCTCGGCCAATTCCTTGCCGCCATTCTTGCCAAAAAGGTAATATTTGTTTTCCGGCAATTCCCCGGGGGTGAAATAAGCCATGTTTTCCACTACGCCCAATATGGGTACGTTTATTTGCCCTTGGCGGAACATCATGATGCCCTTGCGCGCATCGGCCATGGCTACGGCTTGTGGCGTGGTCACTATCAGGGCGCCGGTTATGGGTATGGTTTGCACCAGGGTAAGGTGTATGTCGCCGGTGCCGGGCGGCAAATCCAATATCAAATAATCGAGTTCGTCCCAATACACGTCGCCGATAAACTGGCGTATGGCACTGGTGGCCATGGGGCCGCGCCATATCACGGCTTGTTTTTCGTCCACCAACAACCCTATGGACATAACCTTTACGCCAAAGCGTTCTATGGGTTCTATCATGCCTTTTTCGCCCACGTTGCGCATCATGGGGCGTTCGCCTTGTATGCCGAACATGATGGGTGCCGATGGGCCGTAAATGTCCGCATCGAGCAGGCCTACTTTGGCACCTTCTTGGGCCAATGCCAATGCCAGGTTGGTGGCCACGGTAGATTTGCCCACGCCCCCTTTGCCCGAGGCCACGGCTATTATATTTTTTACCTTGGGCAAAATATCGCGCGGGTCCTTGCGGTTGGTATTGACCCGTGCCGTCATGTTTACGCTCACTTCGGCTTCTTTGTCCACAAAAATCTTAACGGCGGTGATGCAGGCATTTTTTATGGCCTCTTTCATGGGGCAGGCAGGCGTGGTAAGCTCTACGGTGAAGGTTACTTTGTTGCCCTCAATCACCAGGTCGCGCACCATGTTGAGGGTTACTATGTCTTTGCCCAAATCCGGGTCGTCCACATTTTTTAGTGCGTTCAGTACCGCTTCTTCGTTAATCATCTTGATAATATAATAATGGTAAGCAATTTTCGTTTCAATGGGCGAAACAGCGCCTGTGCGGCAAAGTTAAGCTATAAGCCATAGTTTGGGTAAACCGGGTTGTACATAATCGTATTGTTATTAGCAATGGGCTTGTTGCCATAATAGCAAGCATTGTGTTACTTTTGTACCTAATGAAGAAAAAATATTGCACATACTTCGCCATTTTGAGCCTGTTGTTGATGAACGGCCTGGGCGCCTGGGCGCAAAACGTGCTGTGGCAAGACATCATTCAAATAACGGGCGTTACCATGACAGCCGACAGCCTGAGGGCTGTGCCCGATGTGGCCATAGAGATTAAGAACAAGGACAGGGGCACCTATTCCAGCCTCTTTGGCGTGTTTAGCTTGGTGTGTTCCAAGGGCGATACCCTGAACTTTAGTGCCTTGGGCTACCGCTCCAAACAATACGTGATACCCAAGGATATAGAGGGCCGTTACTTCAATGTGGTGCAGCTAATGGTGCAAGATACCTTTTACCTGCCCGAAACCATTATACGCCCCTTGCCCTATGGCGACGAGTTCGATTATGCCTTCAAATATTGGGATATACCCGACGACAAATATGCCATAGCGCAAAAAAATACCGGCCAACGAGCCATGGCCTACCTGCGCGACAATATGCCGAAAAACGGTGCCGAAAACCAAAGTTATTACCAACGCCAACAATCGGAACAAGGCTACTACTACGGCCAGCAGCGACCTATTGGCATATTCAATCCCTTCAAATGGGGCGAATTTTTCAACTCGTGGAAACGCGGCGATTTTAAACGTAAAAATTATTGATGCCCAACTAAGCCAAGGAACTTTTCGGTCTTGGTATTTCGAGCGATACATTTCTAAACACATTGATTTTATGAAAAAAATATTTTCCATAGCCATGGCCGCTTGCTTGTCCGCAGGCGCATCGCAGGCCCAAACCGGCCAACCGGTTACTTACGGCAAAGCCATGCAACAAGCCACCGTCTATTCCGCAGCCCGTTTGCACGGCCTTATGGACGGGAAAGCCAATTTGGGCAACACGCAAATAATGGGCTTCGTGTCGTATGTAAACAATGCGGGCGGTTGGCTAAAAGTAACTGCCGACAAAAACAATAAAGGCTTGGTTCTATGGGTCAAAATACAAGATAAAGCATTTGAAGTGCCTACCTCCGCAGTGGGCAAAATGGCAGTGGCCGAGGGTATTTTGATGAAAAAGACCCGAAGCATAGCCGAACAAAAGGAATACCTGCAAGCCGCCGGGGCAAGTGCCGAAGAACTATCGGCGGTAACGATGCCCACCGAAGTGTACGAAATAGAAGCCGGTTCGGTTAGGGTGTTTGAGTAGGATATGGAGGCACTACTTTACAGCAGGGGCGATAGCATCCTTGCCACATCGTTGCCCAATTGGTTCCACCATTTCCGTTGTTGCCAGCGGGCGTAATCTATTTCTTCCGCATAATTAAGGTCGTTGAAAAAAGTGGCCGTTAGCGCATCGGCCACTTGCCGGCCGTAGATTACGGCGTTGATTTCAAAATTCAAGTCAAAGCTGCGGACATCCATGTTGGCCGTGCCTATGATGCCCAAGTTGTGGTCGGCCACCAGGGTCTTTGCGTGTACAAATCCTTTTTGGTAAAGATAGATGCGTACCCCGCTGGCCAATAAATCGTTGAAATAGCTGTGTGCGGCGGCATTCACCAGTTTGGAGTCGGATATGCCCGGCAGCAGCAGCCGCACATCTTTACCGCTTAATGCGGCGGCTTTAAGTGCATCGTTGATGCTGTCGTTGGGTATGAAATAGGGCGACGTGATGTATATTTTTTCCTGCGCATTGCTGATGGCGGAGAAGAAGGTAAGCATGATGGTACTGGTGGGGTAGTCGGGGCCTCCGGCCACTATTTGCACCAGGTCTTTGTGGTCGTGGGGGGGCGCTTCGTCTTGGGAAAAGAAATTGGGCACCAATGCCAGCGTTTGGCCGGTGCAAAAGTTCCAGTTGGCTATGAAATGGTATTGCAAACTATTTACCGCTGCACCCTCGATCATCAGGTGCGTGTCGCGCCAATACAATTCGGCGGTATCGCCTTTGTTGAGATACTTGTCGGCCACGTTGATGCCGCCGGTAAATCCCACTTTGCCATCTACGATAATTATTTTTCGGTGGTCCCTGTAGTTTATCCTGTTGGCCAATAAATAGAATTTTACTTCAAAAAAAGGCAACACCTCTATCCCGGCCGCCCTCATGTCGGCCAGCGTGCCGAACTGGAGGCCGTGGCTGCCAAAATCGTCGTAAATCATGCGCACCGCCACACCGGAAAGGGCTTTTTCTTTCAGTATGTCTATGATGCTGTTGCCAATGTCATCGTCTTCAAAAATATAGTATTCTAAGTGTATGAAGTGTTTGGCGGCAGCCAATGCTGCCAGTACCTCCGGAAACTTTTGCTCGCCGTTAATCAACAGGCTTACCTTGTTGTAGCTGATATTGGCATGTGCATCGGTTAGCAATTGGTTGGCAAGGCCGTATTGGTTTTGGAGCAAAGGTTGTTCTTGGGCAATAATTTTTCTGCTCTTTGCCATCATGGATTGTTCCATTTGGGCAAACAACCGGTCGTTGGTGGCTATTTTCTTGGAAAAAAGCTTTCGTTTGCGATAATTTACCCCGAAGGAAAAATAAATTATGGAACCCAACACGGGAACCAAAAATACCAGCAATATGTAAGCCAGGGTTTTGGTGGCATCTTTGGTGTCGCGTATAATCCTGAGAATGGTAAACACGGCTATCAATACCACGAACGTCAACGAAATGGTGGAGTAGTGGTGTAGCATCAGCTGCCAGAGTGCTTTCATAACCTTTGAGTAAAATGAGCATTTGACAAGGGAAGGCATAAAGGTAATTATTTGATTTGTCACGGCATTTTTGGTTTTGGCGCAGTTGGCCGCGGAATGGTAAAATTCCTTTTTGAAAACCCAACTTACTGCTTATCTTTGCAATGCTTTTTCAACAAAAAAGGATAATTATGCCCAAGAAAATACCCGCAACCGGCAAACAGGCCAGCTATTGGTTCCTGCACCTCGTGATTTTCTTTGTAGTAAATGCCATTTTGTGGTATGTCTGTTATGCGGGCACCACGGGTTGGGTTTACCCTTGGCCCATTTGGATTACTTCCGCCTGGGCTTTGTTGGTTGTTGGCCATGCCTGCATGATATGGGCCAATTACGAAGACAAGGGTCTTGAGGAATGGAACCGCCAGGCGGCCAATTGATTCCGGCTTTATTTTCTTGGAAAATATAGACGATACCTGCTGATTTTCAGTGGGTATTTTTGTTGTTGTAACCGGATACCCTTTTCCTTTCCAATTTATGTTTTCAATCATCATTCCCAGCTGGAACAATTTGTCGTACCTGACTTTGTGCATAGAAAGTATCCTGAAAAATTCTTCGCAACCACATCAAATAATCGTGCATGTCAACGAAGGCAGCGACGGGACAATCGAATACCTGAAGATGCGTGGAATCGAATATACGCGCAGTGGGCGGAATATAGGGATTTGCTATGCGGTAAACGAGGCCGGTAGGCTAATAAGGGGCAATTACGTGGTGTACATGAACGACGATATGTACGTGCTACCGGGTTGGGACGAGGCGTTGCTGGCAGTAATTGCCACCCTGCCCAATGACAATTTCATGCTTTCTGCCACCATGATAGAGCCTAACGATACCGGTAATCCGTGTGTCGTTCACCAGCATTTTGGCACCGATGCCGCAACGTTTGACGAAGAAACGCTATTGGCAAATTATATGCAGCAGGCGAAGGCGGATTGGTACGGCTCGGCATGGCCGCCAACTTTGGTCAGCAGCCGTATGTGGACATTGGTAGGCGGGTATAGCATCGAATTTTCGCCGGGCCTCAGCAGCGACGACGATTTTGCCCGTAAAATGTGGGAAGCCGGTTGTCGCGAATTTCGTGGCGTAGGCACCAGCAGGGTGTACCATTTCCAGTCAAAATCACTGCACAAAATAAAACGCAACAACGGCAGGAAGCAGTTTTTGCACAAATGGGGCATCAACCAATCTACGTTCAATAACCATTATCTAAAACGCGGGCAACCCTATGAAGGGCCGCTGCCCGAACCGGATGCAAATATCTTGAGCAGGGAAAGGTTGAGGGCCAGGTGGAAAATGGTTTGGCAAAACCTGGGCGGCAAATAGCAGCACTTTATGGTATGGGACACAAAAAAGCCAGATTTTTCAACCTGGCTTTTTCCACTCGGTTAAGTGTAGATTATAGTTTCGTGAACTTGGAAATCGCTTTTTGCCCATCGGCGTTGAACTCAACTATGTAAGTACCCGTAGGGATGTTTTCTACATTCAAAGAGTACTTTTTAGTACCGATTGTTGTTTTGCCCAAATCTTCCGATTTAACCAAACGGCCGGTTATATCCAATATGCGCAATGTAGCAGGTGCCACTGCCGCAGAGGTGAAATCGAAGTTCAGTACATCGGCAGCCGGGTTAGGATAAATTGACAAGTTTGTTTTTGTAACGGAAGCGTCTTTAACACCCAGTGATGAGCAGTTCAAGGTAAACTCGGAAAGAGCGATATTATTCGTGTCATTGGGATCAACCACATCCGCGGATTCTACAGACCAACCATATCCATAAAACCATACTGGATACAGATACGTCTTATTGGTAAAACTTGATGAGTATACCCAAGCGTAATTATTATCGGGATCTGCAAGTCGTGCAATTTCCGATGCTGCAACTTTGCCAATTTGTGCAAAGACTGTATCTCCCACGGCATAAGCCGTACCGGTAATACGATAGACGTAGCCAGAGTCAACAAGACCGTCATAGAACCTCATCGTGTCCGTTGCGCTAATCACATCGGGACCTTCGTTAATGAAGCCGTAATTAACCTCTACCGAGTCGGTACAATTAAACGTGTACTCGATTGGGCTTGTGTAAAATACCGCAAGATTTGCACTTCTTTGTGCTGCTGCTCCGGATGCCAACCCTGCAACCAGGGCGAATGCCATGTAAATACGTTTCATTTTTCTTCTTTTGTTTTTACTTTTTGATTAAAGGAATTGCCCCAAAGGTAGGAAAAAATGTGGGAAAAGTGATTGTTTTTTAATTTTCACGAAACATTAAAAAATAAAATAAAAAACAAAAACGTATTTTTTTAAAAAACACCAATGCTTTGCATTGTTGAATAAGAAAAGGCGATATCGTTATATAGACCTCCTAACCTGAAGTAACCAAGTTGTGCATTTATTGTTTGACTACAAACTTCGACACAAAATTATCGTCCCCATTGTTTACGTATAAGGAAGTAAGTTCCGTTCACTAATTTCGATAGATCCAGCGAATATGTTTTCCCTATTACGTTTGCTGCGAAATTCTTGCTCAGCACCGCACGTCCCGTAATGTCTTTAACAACCACTTCGGTACTCGCATAAGGGCTGTTCAATTCAAGAAGTTAAGGCAAGTTTATTTTTCCCGCCCCTCATGCACATCTACCGGTAGCCGCTTCGCTATGGAGCGGGCCAAGGTAATTTCATCGGTATATTCCAACTCCGTACCGAAGGCTATGCCACGCGCTATGCCGGTAACCTGTATCGAAAAAGGCCTCAATATTCTGCTTATGTAATACACGGTGGTATCACCTTCTATTGTCGGGTTCAGTGCCATGATTATTTCATCCACTTCTTTGCCCTCGGCTATGCGCCTAACCAGGTTGTCCAGGTACAATTGTTCCGGCCCTATGCCGTCCAGGGGCGACAGCAAGCCTCCTATCACATGGTACAGTCCATTGTACTGCCGCGTAGATTCTATGCTTATCACGTCCCTTATGTTTTCTACGATGCAAATGGTCTTTTTGTCGCGGCTGCCGTCCGCGCATATACTGCAAAGGCCGTCGTCGCTAATGTTGTTGCAAACGGGGCAAAATTTGGTTTCGGTCCTCATGCGGGCTATGGTGTCGCTGAAGTTGAGTGCCTGTTGCTCGTCCGATTTCAACAAGTGCAACACCATTCTCAAGGCAGTTTTTTTCCCGATGCCGGGCAATTTGGTAAAGGCTTCCACTGCCTCCTCTATCAATTTCGAAGAAAAAATCATCTTATCCGGGTTGCTAACTAATCAACGGCCGCAAAAGTAGCTAAAAGCCGTTAATTCATTTCGGTTGCGAAGCCCGCGAGTACCAAATATACATCGTAACTTGGCGGCCTCTAATATTTTTGATGAATCGTTTGTGCAATATTGTGTCTAAATGTTTCGGCAGTGCGGTGGCGGTGCTGCTGTCAATCATTTTTGCTGTCAACCCTTTTTGCCTTTCGGCACAAGAAGAACAGGAACAAAGGCCGGCCCGCATTTTGTTTTTGATAGATGCCTCGAGCAGCATGTCGGCCAATTGGGCACAAGAGGAATCTCGGTTTCAAGCGGCGGGGCGCATAGTGATGGCCGTAATTGACAGTGTACATACCGCCAATAAAGACGTGGCTTTTGCCGTAAGGGTTTTTGGCAATCAATTTCCGGCACAGGATAAAAACTGCTACGATACAAGGTTGGAAGTGCCTTTTCGTTTGCAAAACGACGAACAAATTAGGGCCAGGCTTCAATACCTCAGGCCATTGGGATATTCGCCCATTGCCTGGAGCCTGAAAGAGACGGCAGAAAATGATTTTGTGGAAAGCAACTTGTATGCCTATAGCATCATATTGATTACCGATGGCGGCGAGAGTTGCGGCGGAGATATTTGCGCTACCGTTACCAATTTGTTGAAAAAGAAAATAAGTTTCAGGCCCTATATCCTCAGCCTGATAGACGACGAGCCACTAAAGTTGCAGTACGAATGTCTGG
Organism: Edaphocola sp.; assembly: GCA_047605615.1. GTDB lineage: Bacteria > Bacteroidota > Bacteroidia > Chitinophagales > Chitinophagaceae > Taibaiella. The sequence goes on from JASGFI010000012.1 coordinate 8,067, forward strand.
GCAAATACCTTACGGTTGCCAAGGAGCAAGATATAGTGCCTGCGGTAAAAACTATCCTGAACGACAACAAAAGGGTACTATCTATCAAAGCCAGTACCAGCCTGCGTCCCGTAGCCACAACGCCGCCACCTGCCGCAAGAAAGATAGCCGTGCAACCTGTACCCATTGTGGCTACGCCCTTGCCCGAAGAACCCAAGCGCACACCCGCCCCCAAAGATACGACACCTGCCATGGCAGTTAGTGCGCCGCCAAAACCCGCCGTAACCGTTGCTGCTCCGGCCGCAGCAACACCTTCCATTAATCGCCCTTCGCCATTGGACAGAATAGCGGCCATTACACAGCTGCGCCGAATGAATTTGCTATATACCTTGCCCGACGGCAAGCCGGTGGCCGTTCCCCAATTAAATCGGGACATAGTGGCGAAATTTCCGCCCGATGTGGGTGCGCCCCCGAAAGACGACACCAAGCCCAATCCGGTCAAGAAATTTGTGGAACCCAAAGTGTCGGACGGGCCTCACGCCAAGGTTGCGGGACAAACATTGTTGGACAGGAAAAACAATAAACCCACCGAAAACCTTAGTTACGAAGTGCGCGAAGAACCATCGAAAGAAAGTAGCCTTCAGGTTTATTTCGTCAATGCCAATGGCAAGCAATACAATACCGAACCCAAAATGATTATCAAAGATGCCGCCAAGGGAACGGAGGTGAAATCGGTATTCAGAAATGTATCGGGAGGCGTGCCGGTGCCTGTCAAAATGAATCCCGGCACCTATAACATAGAGTTGCCGGGTTCAAAAGCCCGCGCCAACAACATAGTGATAGAAGCGGGCAAGAACAAGAAAGTGTACATTCAGGTAAGCACCGGTTCGTTGGCATTTTATTACCCCTCTGCGCCCGACAGGCCGGCAGTGGAATACAGGGCGTTGGTAAGCAAAAGGTTTGAACCGGGGCCGGTAGTAAAGCATCCGTGCGATTCGCTCATACCTTATCAAGCGGCCAATTACCATATAGAGGTCAATACCTTGCCACCGTTGACCTATAACGTGGACCTTGATTTCAACAACATTACCTTGGTGGCATTGCCCGAACCCGGCACCATGCACATAACGAACACCGAACGTTGGGGCAAAGTGCAGTTTTTCCAACAATTGGGCGACAGTTTCGTACCCTTTTACGAAATGGAAATAAATGGGAACGCAGCTACGCAAAAAGCATCTTTCCTGCCCGGAATATATCAGGTAAGGTACATAACCGTGCCGGGTGCCGGCAGCGGCACCACCGAAACCATTAGGTTCCGCATCAAAAGCAATATGACCACCTCCATAGAGTTGACCAGATAAAAGCCAATTTTTATGCGCCTCATAAGTTTCTTGTATTTTTTGTTGCTGGTGTATATCATTGCCGCCATAGTTTTTTGGGGCGTAAGCCTCAATAAACAAAGTGCGTTGATTGTGAGCAACGAAATAGAAACGCTGCGCACGCGCATGGACAGTACGACCCGCCCCAACGAATACCAAGCTGCCTTTAAGGCCATTAAAGAGCGGGAAAATTCGCGCAAGCGGCAATATCTGGGCGAAGGTGCCACATTTTTGATTATCATACTCATAGGTGCCGCCGTGGTATATACTTCTATCAGGAGCAACCACCTTTTGGCCCGTCAACAATCCAATTTCATCCTTTCGGTAACGCACGAACTCAAAAGCCCCATAGCGGCGGTAAAACTCAACCTGCAAACCCTTGCCCGCCGCAAGCTGGACGAGCAAACGCAGCAACAACTGATTAAGCGCAGCGTGGACGAGGCCAACCGCCTCGATGATTTGTGCAATAACCTATTGCTCGCATCTCAAATGGAAAGCCGCCACTACAAGGCCACCGAAGAACGCATAAACCTATCCGATGTAGCCCAAGACAGCCTGCACGCTTACGAACACCGCAGCAAACATCAGGTATTGGGCCGCATCGAGGAAGATTGCTTCGTGTCGGGCGATAGGCTGCTTTATCGGTTGGCCATTAACAACCTGCTCGAAAATGCCATTAAATATACCCCGCCCGACACCACTATTTCCCTGGAACTAAGCAGGCAGGACGATGATTTGGTACTATCGGTAACAGACGAGGGGCCGGGCATTTCGGACGAGGAAAAAAGCAAAGTCTTCAAGAAGTTTTACCGAATCGGCAACGAGAATGCACGCAAGACCAAGGGCACCGGCCTGGGGCTGTACCTTACCAGCAAGATAGTGCAACAATTCAAGGGCAGCATCAGCGTACGAAACAATGAACCCAAGGGTACTATTTTTGAAATAACCGTACCGGGCGATTAAACGGTATTGTGGCTATCGGTTATTATTCAGTAGCTATTCTCGCTATTTTTGTTGCGCCCCTACGGGGCGCACCGCCGCTAAGGAAAACTATTTTTGGCTACAAACCTTCTACTGCGGAAGCCTAAGATTTATGTTTTTTTATTTTCCTCCTAACATAGTTTACTGCTATGGTGGCTACCGAAAAATATAATGTGGGCACAAGAAAAGGTAACATCGCCAACAGGCCACAGGATATAAGCATTTCTCCGTAGTTAACAACTTTTCCCGTGTGGGCGTTACTCCATACAATAGATAGCCAGGGATAAAGAAAATAACACACCCCAATTCCCGTCCAAACGAGCAAAGTAAACCAGATGTTGTGTCGTGTTTTTTTACATAAAAAGCATAGTGGCAGCAAACAGAGTACCCTTACTACAACAAGCCGCCAACCTATTCTCCCGTTCTGTACAAATGCAATTCGGGTATAGTTTACTTGGCCGTAGTATGCGGTAAAAATATCAAGCAACTGCAACAATATTTCTATTGCACTGGCCAATGCCGCAAATAAGACTAAAGAGTTGGCAGTCGCAATACAACTTTTGATTAGCCCCATTTTGCTGCGATAAAGTAACCCACCAATACCCAAGAGGATTATGGTGCCGAAATAACCAAATATAATAGCTTCCCCGCCATAAACACGGAGTAAATATATCAAACGGGAGAGTAGTTGTTCCATTTTATACAGAATTTCCTTATTTCCCCTTCTCCACTTTCACCCTGCCTATGCGTAGCTTGTCTATGGAAAGTATGGTGAAATCGTATTTGCCGTAACTGATGCGTTCGTTTACCGTGGGGAACTTGCCCGATATTTCCAGCACCAGCCCCGCCAACGAATCGCTTTCGCCGCGCACCTCGTCAAAGGTGTCTATGCCCATGTTCATCACCCGGCACATATCGTTGATGAGCATGCGGCCTTCAAAAATATAATTCTCCTCGTCTATCTTCCGGTAATTCATTTCCTCCTCGTCAAACTCGTCGCGTATGTCGCCTATTATTTCTTCCATGATGTCTTCCAGCGTCACGATGCCCGATGTGCCGCCAAATTCATCTACCACTATGGCGAAATGGTTGCGCTTTTCCTGAAATTCGTGCAACAAATCTTCAATCAATTTCTGTTGGTGCACAAAAAATGCCGGCCTTATCAGCGAGTGCCAGTCAAAATCATCGATGTCGGAATAAGGCAGGAAGTCCTTGGTATAAACCATGCCCGCTATCTCGTCTATGTTTTCCTTGTACACCGGCAGGCGCGAATAACCGGCAGACAGCATCTTGTCGCGTACCTTGGCAAAGTTCCAACTTTCGCGTATGGCGCTTATGTCTAAGCGCGGGTGCATTATTTGTTTCACCGTGATGCTCCCAAACCGCATGATGCCCCTGAATATGTCCACCTCTTCCTTGGTGGCCGTGTGGCCCATGCTCAGTTCCACCGTTTCCTCAAACTCCCGGCTGTCCATTTCCAATAGCTTCTTGCGGGCTTTCTTCTTGTCGCTGTACTCGTGGCTGTCGGTCAACATGCTGGCCGCCGGCCTGAATATGCCGAACATCACCTTCACTATGGGGGCCGCAAACAAGGCCAACCGTACATTGTTCTGGCGGGCATACACCTTGGGCAACACTTCGCCAAACAACAACAACAGGAAAGTGATGCCCACAAGGTTCACGGCAAAAGAAAGATAAGGGTTCTGCCATTGGGGCAAGAATATTTGGGTCATGTAAATGGCGCAAATAACAATGGCTACCGCCAAGGTATATTTGGAGGCGCGCAAGGTTGACAGCAGCACCTCGGGATTGTCCAACAACTGTATGGCCTGCCGCGAGCCGGGCTGTTCGCGGGTTTTGAGGTAATTTATGTCTTTTACGTTCAGGGTAAAAAAAGCCACTTCGGCACCGGCGGCAATGGCGGCAAGGAAAAGCAATATCAAAATCGTCACCACGAACACCGTGACGTGCGTGGCCGGCAAAATATGGGCCGCTGGGGTTTGCAGCATGGGCGCATTATATCCGTACATAAATACTATGGGGCTGGCGTGTAAGTTTGTCTTTGGGCAAATATAAGGCTACTGCAGGGCAAATGCCCCCTCAAAACTTAAAAGGGCAAAATATTGCTGCTTATATCGTCGTCTTCTTTGGAGAAACCGAAGTCCAAATCATCGTCGGTCACAATGGTTTTCGCACCGGAGCCGTTGCCGTGGCTATTTTCCACATAGTGGTCGCTGTCCTTCCTTTTTTCCAGCATCACCAAGTTGTCGGCCACTATCTCGGTTTGGAAGCGTTTGTTTTTGTCCTTGTCTTCCCAACTGCGGGTGCGCAGTTTGCCTTCTATGTACACCAAGCTGCCCTTGTGCAGGTATTTGCCGGCAAGCTCGGCAAGGCCGCGCCACAGCACCACCGTGTGCCATTCGGTATCGGACACCAAGTTGCCGTTCTTCTCTTTGCGCATCTCGGTGGTGGCCAACGGGAATTTGGCTACCGGTATCTCGCCTTCTATGTACTGCAAATCGGGGTCCCTGCCCAAATTTCCCACCAGCATCACTTTGTTTACGCCTCTCATGTTTTGTCTGTTTTACCCGATAAATTATTTTTTTAAGAACCTGTTTAAGTTTCGTTGTTGCAATTTCAAACAAGCATAATGCAATAGAAATCTAAAAGTACTTTTTTCTATCAAAAAAAGAAATAATAGTCTTGGGAAAGGCCAAATTTTTTATCGACCCTTTGGCTATCCACCTCCCGGCAAGCGTTATATCGGGTTGTTGCCCGTACCGGAATACGTGGAAATGGCTGTTGATTACCTGATGTGTAAGCCTTTGTTTGTTCGTGAAGACATTGGGGCTTACGGTGGTGGCCGTTGCCGAAAACCGCCGCCACTGCTCGGTTTCGGCAATGTTGCCCTCCGTTTCCACCAATACAAATTCGTGGAGGTTCTGCCATATATCGTTGGCCTTGCGAAGGCAGATGAACACCATGCCTTCGGTTTCCAATACCAAGTAGTGGAAATGCCTCTGCTTCACCTGGAGCTTTTTGCTTTTTACCGGCAACGCACCCACCATGTCACCTTTTATGGCCACGCAATATTTGTTCAAAATACAGTCGGTGCAAAGCGGTTTGGCAGGCTTGCATATTTCCGCGCCAAAATCCATGATGGCTTGGTTGTAGGCGGCAGGGTTGCTTGCATCCAGCAACGAATTGGCCAAGGCCATAAATTCCTTTTTGCCGGCAGGCGCATCAATGGGCGTACCGATGCCGAAATAGCGCGCCAATACACGATACACGTTGCCGTCCAACACTGCGTAAGGAAGGTTGTAGGCAAAGGAGGCAATAGCCGCCGCCGTGTAGTCGCCCACGCCTTTCAATGCCCTTATGTCTTCATATTTGTTGGGGAAATGGCCGTTCAAATCCTTGCCGATGTGCCGGGCTGTGGCCAACATATTCCGGCAACGGTTGTAGTACCCCAATCCCTGCCAAATGCGAAAAACTTCTTCTTCCGGCGCGCTGGCCAAGGCATGTACGTCTTCATATTTGTTCGTGAATGCCTCGTAGTACGGCCGTCCCTGTTCGGCGCGGGTTTGCTGCAATATCACCTCCGACAACCATATCTTGTACGGGTCTTTTTCTTCCTTCCACGGCAGGCTCCTTTTATTTTCCATGCTATGCCATTGCAGCAAGGCTTTGGTGAAATATTTTTTATGGGACATTCTGTTTTTCTATGATGTTGTTCATTCAAATCCCTTTCTCAAATCGGGTTAAAACCCGATTCTATTCAACCATTCCCACGCATGATAGCGGTTGATTTGCCCCCGGATTTATCCGGAGGTTTAATAGCAGATTACAATTCCACACACACATTTTTAGGTTCCGTAAAAAACCTCAAAGCTTCCCAGCCGCCTTCGCGGCCTACGCCGCTATTTTTAAATCCGCCAAAGGGTGTGCGCAAATCGCGCAGCAACCAACAGTTTACCCATATAATGCCGCTATGCACCTGCGCCGCAAACCTGTTGGCCCGACTTATGTCCTGTGTCCATATAGTGGCGGCGAGGCCATAGTCGCTGGCATTGGCCAGTTTCAGGGCTTCGTCTTCGGTGCTGAATTTTTGCAGGGTTACTACCGGCCCAAATATTTCTTCCATGTTGGTTCGGCTGCCGGGGGCCAAGCCTTCTATCACGGTTGGCTCTATGAAATAACCATTGGCACACCGGCCTTCGAGCGACACGGCTTCGCCTCCCGTTAAGATGTGACCTCCTTCTTCCTGCGCCAGCTTGATGCAAGCCAACACTTTTTCAAAATGCACCTTGCTCACCAAGGCTCCCTGTCGGGTTTCCGGCAACAAGGGGTCGCCGGGCTGCAACTGTTTTACCCTTTCCAAAAATTCGGCCTTGAACCTGTCGTAAATTTTGTCTTCCACCAATATGCGGCTGCCGCAAAGGCATATCTGCCCTTGGTTGGCAAAGGACGATTGTACGGTGGTCTTCATCATCTTTTCCCAATTGCAATCGGCAAAAATGATGTTCGGGTTTTTGCCGCCCAGTTCCAACGAAAGTTTCTTGAACATGGGTGCCGCTATGGCCGCTATGTCCCTGCCAGCACGGGTGCTGCCGGTAAACGAAATAGCTTTAATTTTTGGGTGCGCCACCATGGCCGCGCCACAGTTGGGGCCGGTGCCGTGTACTATGTTCAACACACCGGCGGGCAAGCCCGCTTCCATGCAAATTTCCGAAAGCAAATAGCCCGTCATGGGCGTTACCTCAGATGGTTTGGCTATTACGCAATTGCCCGCAGCCAGTGCCGGTGCTATTTTCCAGGTAAAAAGATACAGCGGCAAATTCCAAGGCGAAATACAGCCTACTATGCCTATCGGGTTGCGCAAGGTGTAGTTTATGGCCTTGCCCTGCATGTTGTGGCTTTCCGATGCGAAGTGCATAAGCCCGGTGGCGAAGAACCTGAAATTTTCGGCCGCGCGGGGTATATCTACTTTTTTGCTGAGCCATAGGGGTTTTCCGTTGTCGTTGGTTTCGGCAAGTGCCAATGCGTCCAAGTTGCCTTCAATCAGTTCCGCTATCCTGTTCAGTACCTTGAACCTGTATTCGGCGGCACTTTGGCTCCACGCCGGCAATGCTGCTTCTGCCGCCGCTACGGCTATCGCTATATCGTCCGCATCGCTGTCGGGCGTTTGGCTGTACACCGCTCCCGTAGCCGGATTCACATTGTGTATGAAACGGCCATTTTCGGGGTCGGCAAAATTTCCGGCGATGTAATTGAGTATTTGCTTGGGTGCTATCAAATTCATGACACAAATATAGGCAAAGGTTTTGCGCCGATACGATACGGCAATTTCTTTGGGCGCAATGCCGTGGTTTTTTCAAAAAAATACCTGCTGCTTCGTTATAATCTATAATATTATCTTTGCACCCTTTAAAATTATGGCACAGACTAACGACAACAAATTGCAGGCCATCATAGCCCATGCAAAAGAATACGGTTTTGTTTTTCCGTCGAGCGAAATATACGACGGCCTCGGCGCGGTTTACGATTATGGCCAATGGGGCGTGGAGCTGAAGCGCAACATACGCGACTATTGGTGGCGCTGGATGACCCAAACCAATGACCAAAACATAGTGGGCATAGATGCGGCCATATTCATGCACCCCACCACATGGAAGGCCAGCGGCCACGTGGACAATTTCAGCGACCCGATGATAGACAACAAGGATAGCAAAAAACGCTACCGTGTGGACCATCTGATAGAAGCCCATGCCGAAACATTGACCAAGGAAGCGGGCGATGCCGTATTGGCCGATATGGACAAGCTGATAGCTGCCGATGATTTTGCGGGTTTGAAAACGCTTATAGAGACCAACAAAATCAAATGCGGCGTTAGCGGCACCTGCAACTGGACCGATGTGCGCCAGTTCAACCTGATGTTCAGTACCGAAGTGGGTTCGTTGGCCGACGAAAGCAGCACCATTTACCTGCGCCCGGAAACGGCGCAAGGCATATTTGTCAACTTTCTGAACGTGCAGAAAACCGGCAGGATGAAGGTTCCTTTTGGCATAGCGCAAACCGGCAAGGCTTTCCGCAATGAAATAGTGGCGCGCGGGTTCATTTTCCGTATGCGCGAGTTCGAACAAATGGAAATGCAATTTTTCGTGCGCCCCGGTACGCAAAAAGAATGGTACGAATACTGGAAAACCAAACGCCGCGAATGGCACGACACTTTGGGCGTACCCGATGCAAGATACCGTTTCCACGACCACGTAAAATTGGCGCACTATGCCGATGCCGCTTGCGACATTGAATATGATTTCCCCATGGGTTTCAAAGAAGTGGAGGGCATACATAGCCGCACCGATTTTGACCTTAGCCAACACCAGTTGTACAGCAAGAAGAAAATGCAATACTTCGATGCGGACATAGACCCCGCTACCGGCAAGGCTTACGGCAATTACATTCCTTACGTTATCGAAACCTCCATAGGTCTGGACCGTACCGTATTGATGTTGCTGAGCGAGGCTTACGAAGAACAGGATTTAAGTACGGAAGAAAAACAAGACAGCCGTGTGGTGTTGAAATTCATCCCAAAATTGGCTCCCGTAAAATTGGCTATTTTGCCCTTGACCAAAAAGGATGGCCTGCCCGAAATAGCCGAGGCGTTGATGAAAGAATGCCGCCAAGAATTTAAATGTTTTTACGAGGAAAAAGATACCATTGGCAAACGTTACCGCCGCATGGATGCCATTGGCACGCCTTTCTGCGTCACCATAGACCACCAAACCAAAGACGACCAAACGGTGACCATTCGCTACCGCGACAGCATGGCGCAGGAACGTGTTCCCTTGGCCGAGGTGAAAAGTATCGTTTTGAAAGCAATCAATAATTAAGGACGATTATCGTTAAGGAAAACAAGCCCCTGCGTTTGCAGGGGCTTGTTTATTGCGTAAAGCCCGGATTTAATGCCAAGGGTAATGCCGATACTGTCTGTTTCCCATAACCGGTATCATATTGAACACCTAACGAAAGAAAGAATACCCTGCGAGCGAGGCTTGCTGCTGAAACGCGGGTGTTTGTTAACCACGGGGCTTAGCGTACATTGCCCACCGTTTGATAATCATACAATTCGGCATAGATTCCGCCCAGTTCCATCAATTGCCGGTGGGTGCCTTGTTCGGCTATCTGGCCGTGCTCTAGCACCACTATCTTGTCGAAATCCCAGTTTTTGAAGATGCGGTGCGTAATCACGATGGTGGTTTTGCCTTCGAGCATGGGTTTCAATTGCTGTTGGATGTGTTGCTCGGTACGGGTATCCACCGCGCTGAGGCTTTCGTCCAAGATAAGCATGGCCGGTTTTTTGACGATGGCCCGCGCTATGGAAATGCGCTGCTTTTGGCCGCCCGAAAGCATTACGCCCCTTTCGCCGGTCACGGTTTCGTACTTGTCGGGCAGTTGTTCTATTTCGGCATCTATGGAGGCGGTTTGGGCGGCTTGCGCTACCTGCTGTCGGGTGGCGGCTTCATTGCCCAGCTTGATGTTGTTGGCAATGGTGTCGGAAAACAAAAAGACATCCTGGGGTACATAACTTACTTGGGTACGCAGGCTTTCGAGCTGCCATTGTTTTATGGGAATATCGTCCACCAATATTGCGCCTTCGCTTGCATCGTACATACGCAGCAGCAAATTGACTATGGTGGATTTTCCCGAACCCGTGCGGCCTATTATGGCCACTTTTTCGCCGGGCTGTATGGCAAGGTTGAAATTTTTCAGTGCCGTAATGCCGGTGTGCGGGTAAGTGAAGCCAACGTTCACAAAATCTACCTTACCCTTCAAGGTATGTGCTTGTGCGTGGGCATCGTCTTTTATGTCCGGATCGGTAAGCAGAAATTCATTGATTCTGCGTTGCGAAACCGCCGCGCGTTGCACCATGTTGGCCGTAAAGCCAATGGCGGATATGGGGAACGTGAGCATATTGATAAACAAAACAAACTCCGCAATGTCGCCCGTGCTAAGGCTGCCCTGCATCACCATGCGGCCGCCGGCCAGTATGGTGAGCAGCGTACTTAAACCCACGAACAGCGTCATGGCCGGGCCATAAACCGCTTCGGTAAAAGATAGGTTTATGGTACTTTTTCTATAGGCGGCCGAGGCTTTCGCAAACACGCCGAACGAGCTGTTTTCCCTGACGAAAGACTTGATGACCCTTATGCCCGAATAAGCCTCCTGGGCTTGTGCGGTTAGGTTAGACAGTTCGGACTGTATTTTTTCGCTTTTCCTATTCACTATTTTGTTTACATAAAAAACGGAATAAGCCAGCAGCGGCAGGGGGGCCACCACGTACAACGTCAGCTTCGGGCTTATTTCTATCATTTCCCACAAAGAAAGCACTATGGTGGCCACAAGGTTCATGATGTACATCATGGCAGGGCCGGTGTACATGCGCACCCGCGACACATCTTCCGAAATGCGGCTCATCAAATCGCCCGTGGCATTGCTTTTGTAAAAGGAAGTGCTCAATTTTTGGTAGTGGTCGAATATTTCGTTTTTCTGGTCGTATTCTATGTGCCGCGACATGACGATAACCGTTTGTCTCATGAAAAACATGAAGATGCCCCGCAGCAGCGTGTAAGCCAGCAATAGCAGCCCTGCACGCGTTACCATTCCAAAAACTTTTTCCTTGACGGTGTCCGGCACCGGATTGTGGGCTATGGCAGCACGGCCTTCCGTTGAAGATGCGGCTGGCAGGTTTGCCGATGGGGTTCCGTTGGCATTGATGGCAGCATATACCTGATTCATGGTGCGGCCCACGATGCCGGGGGTCAACACGGCAAAAACATTGGAAGCCACCACAAACAGCAATCCCAACAGCAAGCGCCATTTGTATTTTACGAAATATTTGCGGAGAACAGTTAAGGAACCTAGAGACAATGCGAAAAATTTTACGCCGCAAAGTTAAGGCTTAATGACAGCAGCTTGGTTCGTATTTTTGCGCCGCAATGAAACGGAGCAAGCACATAAACCTACCGGTATTTTTTTTGGCAGTAACGATACTTGCCTTCATGGGTTGTGGCAAGACGGAACGCGAGCTGACACCCCAAGAAATACAACAAAAGGCCGATAGCATATATAGGATAAAATTGAAGAAAATACAGCAAAACGCAGCCGAAGATTACAAGCAACGACTGCCCATAGAGCTAAAGCCCAAAATAGATTCCATATTGAAGCGCAGAAGCGAACCGGGCAACGTGCCGTCTTTTCCCAACGACAATGTAGGGCTGGACGATACCAACAGCGCGCCGCCGCCATTCGTGGCTCCCGAACCCGATAAGCATTAGCTGGCCGCATGGGTGATTGGCTAATGTTCGATTTCCCGTTTTGTTCATAGGAAAACCTGCCCGTATTCGGCCTCGTCGAAGCCTATGGCCACTATGTTGTGGCCTTTGGTCATCACCGGCCGCTTGATGACGCTGTTATGTTCGGCCATGAGTTTTACCGCCGCGGTTTGGTTGGTAACTGCGGCTTTGGTGGCCTCGTCAAGCCCGCGCCAGGTAGTGCCTTTTTGGTTCACCAATTTTTGCCAGCCTACCTGCCGGCACCATTCCGTCAATTCTTTCGCGGCAATGCCCTCGGTCTTGTAGTTGTGGAACTGATGGGCTACCCGGTGTTCGTCGAGCCAGGTACGTGCTTTTTTTACCGTATTGCAATTGGGTATGCCAAATAAAGTGTACATCCAACAAAATTTGCGGCGAAGGTAAACATTCTACAGGCCACCCAGGACGAGGGTTAAATTTCGTTGTTTTTGCCCTCGTTTTAAATACGAGGGAAATTTTTGCCCTCGTAACGGCACTTTCGTGAATTTTGCATGTTTGCGACACAAGCAGCCAAACACTTGAAGGTAGGAATCGTATATTCGCGGCTGCAATTTTTTCCCAGCAAACAACAGACATGCCCCAGACCGATTTTTTGGTAATAGGTTCCGGTATAGCCGGCCTCACCTTTGCGGTGAAAACCGCACGACAGTTTCCGGATAAAACAATAACCATACTCACCAAGGCCAATACGGACGAAACCAACACCAAGTATGCGCAGGGCGGCATAGCCGTGGTAAACGACGAAGAACGCGACAGCTTTGACAAGCACATACAAGATACCCTGGTAGCCGGCGACGGGCTTTGCAGCAAAGAGGTGGTGGACATAGTGGTGAAAGAAGGCCCCGAAAGGGTAGATGAAATGATAGGTTGGGGCACCCAGTTCGACAAGGACAAAGAGGGCGAGTACATGCGCGGCAAGGAAGGCGGCCACTCAGAATTTCGCATCTTGCACTACAAAGACGTAACCGGCTACGAGATAGAACGCGCGCTGGTGGCCGAGGCGGCACGCTACCCCAATATAGTGGTGAAAAACCATTGGTACGTGGCCGACATCATTACCCAGCACCATTTGGGCTACTTAGTGTCCAAATCTACTGCCGACATAGAATGTTACGGCGTGTATGTGCTGAACATGCACAATGGCAAAGTGGAGCGTCTGCTGGCCAAGGTTACGCTGATGGCCTCCGGTGGTTGCGGGCAGGCGTACAGAACCACCACCAACCCCAAGATAGCTACCGGCGACGGCATAGCCATGGTATATAGGGCCAAGGGCCGCATAGAAAACATGGAGTTCATACAGTTTCACCCTACGGCCTTGTACGAAGTGGGCGTTAGCCCCTCATTCCTGATAACCGAGGCGGTAAGGGGCGATGGCGGCATATTGCGCAACAAAGATGGCGAGGCTTTCATGGAACGGTACGATGCACGCAAAGACCTTGCCCCGCGCGACATAGTGGCCAGGGCCATAGACAGCGAAATGAAGCGCACCGGCACCGAACATGTTTACTTGGATTGCCGCCACATGGACCAAGGGAAATTCCTGAACCATTTCCCCAATATATACGAACGTTGCCTGAAGGGCGGCATAGATGTGTTTCAGCAAATGATACCCGTGGCTCCGGCTGCCCATTATTGTTGCGGCGGCATCAAGGTAAACGAATGGGGGCGCACCTCCATACGCAATTTATACGCCTGCGGCGAATGTAGCAGCACGGGCTTGCACGGCGCCAACAGGTTGGCCAGCAATTCGCTGTTGGAGGCATTGGTATTTGCGCATCGGTGCCACATAGACAGTGCCAAAATAATTGACGGCATAGATTATAAGTACCAAGTGCCCGAATGGAACGCAGACGGCACCACCGAACCCAAGGAAATGATATTGATAACCCAAAGCCTCAAGGAACTGCAATCGCTCATGAGCGATTATGTGGGCATAGTGCGCAACGACACACGTTTGCAACGAGCCATGCGCCGCCTGGACTTGCTGCACGAAGAAACGGAGAAGCTCTATGAAGCCACCACCGTAAGCCCACAGTTGGGCGAGTTGCGCAACCTCATTACCATAGGCTACCTGATAGTAAAGGGCGCACAGTTCCGCAAAGAGAGCCGGGGTTTGCATTTCAATACCGACTACCCCCACCATGCCGACAGGGTGGAGAATATAGTGCTGTAAATATTGCCTCGTCCTGAAATTAGTTGACAGTTTTTTGTTGTTAATCCTGCGACAGGTTGCCTTGTCCTAAAATAGGTTTACACGTTGTGCCGCGTAAACCTATTTTAGGACAAGGCAGCAAGCTGTTTGCTGCAATGGGTTGCCCCCCTAAAGCAGACCCCGCTTCACGAGTTCTTTTGTTATCAGTTCTTGCAATGCAATATTGTTGATATGCGCATTGGGGGCTTGGACGGCAAAGCGATTGTTGTCGTAAGTAACAATGTCTATTTGTTGCGAGTTCATTGCTTTTGAAATGTTCGCAACATGGTTGCCTTCCACATCGGCAACGGTGAAATAGTCGATAATGATGCCTTGGGAGATTTCTTGTTTGGACGTGATTTTCCCAATCTCTTTGTTGTCTTGTTTGATGGAAGTGCCGAAAATAAATATGTTGGCCTCCCGGTTTCTGTTTACTTGGGTCGGGCGCATGCCGATGTTTATCGTGTTGCGCGTGTTTTGTTCGGTCAATACCAACTTTTGGTCGGCCCTGCCATTGTATTTGGCCACGAATCTTTTCAATCCGTCGGGGTTCAATGCCCCATCTTTGATGACCTGCATTTTGGCGATGTCTTTGGCAAAAACTTTTTTGGTGCCCAACGTGAGCGGGTAGTCGAGCGAAGAATTGTTGCCCGAAAAGGTAACGGTCATGAATTTGTTTTCGCTTCTCCCATCTGCAGAAATGAGCAAATCTCCGTTGAGATTATACACGGAGAACGAGGCGCCGGCCATCCCCTGTTTGCCGTCTATCTTAAAAGTTGCTTTGCCGTCCACGGTAACGGTGCCGTCCTTGGCTATGTCCACGTCTTGGGCCGATAGCATCAGTGGCAGGGCAAGGGTTGCGAGCAGTAATTTCAGTGTTTTCATTGCATTGGTATTTTTGATTAGAAATAACGTAATGCTACAAAAGTATAAATCTAATCTGCCAAAACAAATTTTTAATCTACAAAATAGACATCTGTTTTTCCGCAGAAAGTGCGTTTTAGCGGGTCTTCCTATGGGAAGAAGTAAGGTGAAATGTGGAAATGATAAAGAGTTTGCCAATTTGTTTGGTGGAACTTGTAAATCATTGGGCAAAACACCTTTGAATTGTGCAGATGGCGTTTCCACAATTTCAAACATGTGATTTTCATTGTTTTGTAATTGACCAGTCGGCAACTGACGAATTGAGTTAAAACCATTTTTTGAATTTGTTTTCAAAATTGTACGTTCTTGCCTTTTTGCCTTTTGTCTGGATAAATTCCGTTGGCGCAAAAATTGTGCGCAGCAAACTCCAGGATACACGCGGCTGCCACCGAAATTATAAATACCTTTATGGCACAAACCAAAAGAATGAGCATAACAAGCCCCAAACACACGTTTTTGGAAAAAAGCGAACAGAAGGCACACGACCCGGAACATAAGCGCAAAATCAATTTCAATATCGACAAGTACAACCATGCCGTAGCAAACGGCAAAACGCAGTTTGCGGCATTGGAGGCAGCGCGCAAAACCGCCAAAAACATAAAATGGAACGCCATTGAACACTTGGACAAAAACCTGGAACTATTTGAAAAAAAATTCACCGAAGGCGGCGGCAAGGTAATATGGGCCGAGAATGCCGCAGAAGCTCTGGCTGCCGTGTTGGCCATCTGCAAGGAAAAAAATTGCCGTAGCGTGGTGAAGTCAAAGTCCATGGTTACGGAGGAGCTGCACCTCAACCAGTTTCTGGAAGCCAACCAAATAGAATCCGTGGAAACCGACCTCGGCGAATATATACAGCAGTTGGACGGCGAACCACCCTACCACATCGTAACGCCCGCCATGCACAAAAGCAAGGAAGACATAGCCGCATTGTTCCACGACAAACTCGGCACCGCACCCAACCTTGGCCCCGGCGAGCTAACCTTGGTGGCCAGGCAAAAACTAAGGGAAAAATTCACCACCGCGGAAATAGGCATCACCGGCGGCAATTTTTTGGTGGCGGACACGGGTTCCGTCTGCATCACGGAAAATGAGGGCAACGGCAGGCTCGCCACCTCCTTCCCGCCTACGCACATAGCCATCGTGGGCATCGAAAAAATAATACCTTCCCTGCAACACTTGGGCTTGTACTGGCCGCTGCTGGCCACCTTTGGCACGGGGCAGAAACTTACCGTGTACAACAGCATCATAAGCGGGCCGAGGCAGGCCGGCGAAACCGACGGCCCCAAGGAAATGTACGTAATACTGCTGGACAATGGCCGCACCAACATGCTCGGGAAAGAAATGCGCGAAGCGATGTACTGCATACGCTGCGGCTCGTGCTTGAATGCCTGCCCCGTTTATAAAAACATAGGCGGCCATACCTACGCCACCACTTACAGCGGCCCCATAGGCTCGGTAATATCGCCACACCTGAATGGCATGTACGAAGCCGGGCACCTTAGTTTTGCATCGAGCCTTTGCGGCAATTGTACGGCCGTATGTCCGGTTAAAATAAACCTGCACGAACTGCTGTTGGAAAACAGGCATCTTTACGTGGCCGAAAAATACGCCACCATGAGCGAAAAGCTTGCCTGGCGGCTGTTTAAGCGCGGGGTATTGCACCGTGCGTTGATGAACAGTGCCAATGGTAAAATCAAGAATGCCGTATTTGAAAAGGCATTTTCTGCCGCCTGGGGCCAGCGAAGGGACAAAATAGTTTTTGCCCCAAGATCTTTCAACCAAATGTGGAAGGAGCAAAAACGCAAAGGCTAAACACCAACCATTTTTTTACACTAAATTTGTCGCTTTCAAATATCATTTCAACATGAACCTGAGGCCCACTTTGCACAACCATGCCGAACCCCATACCTCCGCGCTCAACGACATATTGTTCATACTATTGTTCTTCTTCCTGATAGTGGCCACTTTGGCCAATCCCAACGTGATTAAATTGGCCGTGCCCAAGGCCAAGAGTGATACGAAAGCCAAGCAAACGGTGGTGGTTTCGATAGATGCCAAACAACAATTTTACATAGGCACCACCGCCATAGCCCCCGACCAATTGACCCAAGCCATAGCCGATGCCGCCGCCAAAAGCGGCGATGAAGAAAAAACCGTGGTCATCAATGCCGACAAACTGGCCACTGCCGACAATGTGGTGGCGGTAATGCGCGCGGCGCAGGCCAACAAAGTACGCACGGTATTGGCGGTGGACAAAACGGAATAAGCCTCGCAAGCAGCTAATATAGGCCATCGAGCAACTCTTCCAATTCGGATAGTATCATAGCCGTAGCGCCCCATACAATTGTTTTTTCGGGCCGCATCGCATAGGCCATGGTTTTTATGTTTACACCTTCGGACGCCCTTACGCTTACTGCTTCTTTTCGTGCAAACAATTCGTTGAGCGCAGGTGTGATGATGGCGGCCACCTCATAGTCCGAAGGGGTCAATACGGGTGGTTGGTGGCATACAGCCAGTACCGGGTTCACCACGAAATTGCTCACGGGAATATACAAAGGCGACAATAATCCCATTACGCTAACGTCCTTGGCCAATAACGCCACCTCTTCATGGGCTTCGCGCAGCGCGGTATCGGCCAAGGTTTCGTCCGTATCTTCTTTCTTGCCGCCGGGCAGGGCTATTTGCCCGCTATGCACCCCCCCACCCACGGCACGTTGAATCAGCACTATATGCGGCCGCCCCATTTCCGGGTACAACAATACCAATACCGCACTTTGACGGGCGGAGGGCGGCATATCGGGCCCCGTGGGCCTGTCGGTACGCATCATTTTCTTTTGCGCCTCGTAGCCGGGCAGGGGTGCTTGCAGCCGATGCCGTATATTTTGTACAAAAAAATGCCAACCATCTTGCATAGCCCAAATATACGAAGGCGTGGCGTAATGCGGGATTATGCGAGCCGACGGCCTGCGCTTAGGGTGATACTGTTTCGTTTGTTGCTTGCTTCTTGCGCCATTTTTCGGCGGTACGGCCCAGCCCCCAAAAAGATACTGCCAATATGGCAAAGAACAGTCCCTTATTGGTTTTGTCCCAAAAATATTCAAAGTAGCGCGTGTAGATGTTCATCAAAAAAAAGATTAAACCCACATCCCTCAAAAAGGAATCCTTTCTTTTGAATCCATAAATGATGATACCCAATAAAGTTAGGGTAAACAACAATGCCCATATCCACAAACGGCCTTGCTTTATCTGCATCCACACTTCTATGCTGCTGCTGTTGCCCAGTATGGACAAACTCCAACCGGCCACCAAAAAAAACAGCCAACCCATTACTTGCGTAAGCTTTCCAAATGACGACAACCTTGCAACATGCTGCATCAAAAGATTAAGCAACAGTACGGCTACGCCAAAAACAGTCATGCGCAATGCGTAGTTCATCCCCAAAAAATAATCGGCCCCGCGCGACCAATACCACGTCTGTGCGCCCCACCAACCGGCCAACGCCACCAACATGGTAGCCCACAGCAACCTGGAGGTCAACAACAAAGCGGCCACGCCGTACATACATGCAGCCAATGCCAACAGGGGCGCATAATGGCCGTTTTGATAACCGGTAGTGCGCCCTATATAAGCCAAGGCCACCGACAGGCTCAGTATAATGGTAATATTGAAGGCTTCGTTGCCGGCTTCCGCATCGGGCAGCTTCTTGTTGCGCCGCCACGAGTACCAAGTCAGCAAAACCGACAAGGCAAGGAACAAAATGCCAATGGTTATTTCTTGGAAGCCGAAACGTTTGCGCAGCATTTCTATCCATTTTTCGTCCATCACCAAGGCGCCAAAAGCCAGCAATCCGCAGGACACGCAGGCTATAAGCGCATACACGCTCAATACGGTGCTGTTTTGGTCGGCTACTACTATGTCCTTGCGCAATTCATCGGCCGTGGCGGCTTCTATGATACCTTCCCTTTGCCAATGCCCAATGGCTTTTTGCAACAAATCGGCATCTTTTTTCTCTACGTACATTACCTAATATTCTTTAGCATTAAAAAACACCCAAATCCCAACTTGGCGAACCTTACTTTTTTGAAGGCATGAACATGAAATACACCGCAGCCACGATAAATACAAAAGCCACTAGATAGTTCCACTTGAATTGTTCTTTCAGATACACCAAGGCAAAAATGAAAAATACCGAAAGCGAGATGACTTCTTGAATGGTTTTTAGCTGAAAGGGAGCAAAACCTTCGCGCTTGCCGAAAATATTGTTGGCCGGCACCATGAACAGGTACTCAAAAAAAGCGACACCCCAACTCACCAATATCAATTTGATAAGCGGCACATCGGAAGTGTTTTTTTTCAAGTGACCGTACCAAGCATAAGTCATAAAACAATTGGAGACTACCAAGCAAAGAATAGTGCGCATTTTTCTACTGATTTATGGTTGCAATGTTAGGCAATTAGCTTTATTCAAGCGGCCAATTGTCCTTACGTTTTCAACTGGCCATTTGTTGCATTTAATTTACTTTTGGCAGCAAAATATGTAAACATGCAAGTTTGGAACGAATATTTGGAAGCCAACAAAGGCCGCTTCCTCGATGAACTGATAGACCTGTTGCGCATACCTTCGGTAAGTGCCGACAGCCAATACAAGCAAGACGTAGCAAGGTGTGCGGATGCCATCAAAGGTTACATGGTAGCCGCCGGTGCGGAAAACGTGGAAGTATGCCCCACCGCGGGCAACCCCATAGTGTATGGCGAAAAAATAATAGACCCTGCACTACCCACCGTGTTGGTTTACGGCCACTACGACGTGCAGCCGGCAGACCCGTTGGAACTATGGCACAGCGGCCCGTTTGACCCCGTGATTAAAGACGGCAAAATATACGCCCGAGGCGCCTGCGACGACAAGGGCCAAATGTTCATGCACATCAAGGCATTTGAAATAATGAACAAAACCAACACCTTGGCCTGCAACGTAAAAATGATGATAGAGGGCGAGGAAGAAGTGGGCAGTACCAATTTGGGTATTTTCGTGGCAGCCAATAAAGAAAAGCTGAAAGCAGATGTGGTATTGATTTCCGACACATCGATGATAAGCATGGCGCATCCCTCCATAGAAAGCGGCTTGCGCGGCCTTGCCTACATGGAAGTAGAGGTTGCCGGCCCCGACAGGGACTTGCACAGCGGCGTGTATGGCGGTGCCGTGGCCAACCCCATAAACCAATTGTGCAAAATGATAGCCTCGCTGCACGATGAAAACAACCACATAACCATACCCGGTTTTTACGACAAGGTAACGGAATTGGCACCGCCGGAGCGCAAGGCACTCAACGAAGCCCCGTTTGACCTGGAGGAATACAAAAAGGATTTACGCATCAACGATGTTTGGGGCGAAGACGGCTACACCACCATTGAACGTACCGGCATAAGGCCAACCTTGGACGTAAACGGAATATGGGGCGGTTACATAGGTGAAGGTGCCAAGACGGTATTGCCCTCAAAGGCTTCTGCCAAAATATCCATGCGCTTGGTGCCCCACCAGAGCAGCAAAGAAATATCCGATTTGTTTGCCGCGCATTTTGAAAAAATAGCCCCGGCGGGCGTAACCGTAAAAGTTACCGCACACCATGGCGGCGAACCCGTGGTAACACCCACCGACGGTGCGGCCTACCAAGCGGCGGCCAAGGCCATAAAAGCTACTTTTGGCAAAGACCCCATACCCACACGCGGAGGCGGCAGCATACCCATTGTGGCCTTGTTTGAAAGCGAACTGGGCGTAAAAACGGTATTGTTTGGCTTTGGCTTGGACAATGACAACATACATTCGCCCAACGAAAAATACGACGTATTCAACTATTACAAGGGCATAGAAACCATTCCCTATTTCCACAAGTTCTTTGCGGAAGGGTAGGTGCGGACTTGCTTTTGCTCAAATATTTTGATGGCGGTTTCTTTGACGAAAAAACCTGTTAGGTTGCCCAACCTAACAGGTTTTCCTTGAGGCCTCACGCCGCAATTCGGTTTGTGCTGCGCAAACGAGCCAAACAGACAGGGATGAGGCACGAGTGCAAAACACTTGCGCCAAATGGGATACTATCGCCGAGTTCTTGTTGTGCGTTTGTTTTTATTAAGCGGTCATTGGATTAACTCGTATTTGTCCACCAACAGCTTTTAGCACTTTCATTATTGTTGCAAATTGTGGTTTTGCTCCGTCCGAAAGAGCTTTGTACAAACTTGGTCGGCCAAGTCCGGTTTCTTCCGCAATTTTGGCCATACCGATAGCTTTCTTTGGCAATGTGTCCGGTTGCTGTAATTATTTCCGCATCATTGCCGTCTTCCAAAACAGCATTGAGATATTCGGCAATCATTTCGTTGTTGTCCAAATAATCTGTAATGTCAAATTTTTATGTATTTATTTTATTATTATTCATAGTGTCCTTTCAATGAGTAAACATAGAGTTTTTCGTCTTCTACAAGGTAAACGTATCGGTGTTCTTGCGCAATTCTTCTCGACCATTTTGGAGCAAGGTCATATTTAAATGCTTCGGGCTTACCAATTCCTTTGTAAGAATTTTCCAAAATAGCTTTTGTGAATTGGGCTATCTTTTTGAGTATGGCTTTATTACCCGTTTTTACCCAATAATCAAGGTCTTCATCAGTTTTGGGAAGGTAGATTATTTCCATAAACTGTCAAGTTCTTCGAGTGTTACGGGTCTGCCTTTGCCATTTTTCAAATCTTCGTCCCCTTGACGTATTTTTTGCACAAATTCGGGATTATAAGGACTTTTTTCTTTGGAAAGCTCAAATTTAATCTTCAATGCTTTCATGAAGGCTTTTATAGCATCTATTTGCGAAGCATCGTCTGTGTATGCTGTGATGTTAATTGCTTTCATTTAAATTTTATTTTAAAAGTCCGTATTCGTTTGGATGCAAAGTTGTAAAAATAAATTTACTCGGATTGCATTAATGTGTTTGTTTGTTCTTCGCAGTCAAAATGGTATGAGTTTCAATTGCCGCTCGCCGCTCTCGCAAGTCTTGCGCAGCAAACTTGCGAGAGCTATATTGCCGCTATCGCAAGTTTAGCGAAGCGTAACTTGTGATAGTTAATTTTCAAGTCTCCGACTTGATTTTTATTCCATGAAATTATACTTTTGGAGAAACAAAGAAATGATGCAAGCGGTGAAGTCAGAGACTTCACGATGTTGCTCGCAAGTCTGCTGTGCAAGACTTGCGAGCGCGGTACAAAAATGAACAAAACTATCCGGCGTGCAGTATAAAAAACAGACCCTTTCAGGGTGACAAGAGTGGGTGAAAAGGTTGAAAATCTAAAGTCTAACAATCTAAAATCCCCGCTTGCGCAAGGTGGGCTAAGTTGCAGCCTCTACAGTTCCAACCGTATTAATTTAGAGAAACTTTTACCCTTGGCATCGGTGCCCCGTAATTGCAGCTGTACATTGTCTAACAGTACCTCCGAAGGTTCGTCGCCGGGTTTCCTTATGCTTCTTATTTCCTGCATCCAACTGTTAATGGTTCGGCTGCTGTTGCGGTGGCGGCGCAGTTCGCGGTCGGCGGCGTTTTTAATTTGGGCATTGCCTATTTGCACAAAATCGGGCTTGGCCAAGCCCGCAATGGCGAAAACCTGCGTGCCGCTTTGGGCAATGGCAGACAAATTTTGCCAACCACTGGTGTACTTACCTAAGTTACTTAGGTCTAAAGTACCCAATTTGCCTTTTATTTGTACATGGCTCTGGTAACGCAACCGGACCGTTACGTTCCCTGCACCGGCCACTATGATTTTACTGTTGGCCACATTGCCACCGGTAATGCCATAGGTGAGGCTGTTCGTTTTTTCCGGGTCTTGCTTCTTAAATTCTTTGGTGGACAAAGGGGACAATACCACCTTCACTCCGCCAAAATCGAGGGCAGTGCCCGCTGCATTGATATTGGGTGCATGTTCAGGTTCGTCTGCCGGAGGCAGCACCTTAGTCGGTGCGCTGCTTTGGGTATCAATTTTTCCCATCTGCGATGCGTTTACGGAACCGGCCGCAACAGGTGCTATGTCCATCACGTCATCTTTCAGGTATTGGCTGTCTTTTTCGGTGACGATGGTTGCGCTGTCGCCCAGGATTAGGGGGCCGCCATTGCCGGATTGCTCCATGCCGCAGCCGCCCAGCAATAGGGAAGCCAGCAAGGCACATCTATGTATGTTTGTTTTCAACTTAGGTAAAATTTTCGGTTAAAGGTACTATTACTATTATGTTTTATCAAAACTGCCCGAAGGCGTCGCATCGTTGCACCATTTTGTTCCAAGGGCCATGTAAAGTGTGCCGCGCAAGTGTGGATAGATAAAATGATTTTCCTAACATTTTTTATCCATAAAACAATACCTTTGGCACTATTAAATTATTATTAATTGGCTATGAATAAAGGTGTTCTGGTGTCGGTGGGAGGCTCTGAAGACAAAGGTACGGACTTGGAAGCGGGCGTAATAGCGCGCAATAGGCTCAACTTTTTTGAAATCGGGATACTCAAGACCATTACCAACCTACTGGCCGGGGCCGACAGTAGGATAGAAGTAATAACCACCGCAAGCAATATACCGATTGAAGTGGGCGAAAATTATATTGACGCGTTTGCCAAATTAGGATACAAGAACGTGGGCCATGTAGATATTCGCAACAGGGAAGATGCCACGAAGCTGGAGTACATCCAACGCATCGAGGCTTGTAGCTGCATCATGTTTTCCGGTGGCAATCAATTGCGCCTTTCGTCAATATTTGGCGGCACGGAAATACTATCCATCATCAGGCAACGGTATCTTACCGAACCTTTGGTAATAAGCGGCACCAGCGCGGGCGCCATGGCCATGAGCAATACCATGATTTACGAGGGCAATGCCGCGCTGTCGCATTTAAAGGGCGAAGTAAAAATAACCACCGGCCTTGGTTTCGTGCAAAACATAATCATAGATTCCCATTTCGACAAAAGGGGGCGATTCATGCGGCTGGCGCAAGCGGTGGCGGCCAATCCGGGAGCCATCGGGATAGGTTTGGGAGAGGATACGGGAATCGTCATCCGCGAGGGCCACAGGTTGGAGGCAATAGGTTCCGGCGGCGTCATCATCATAGACGGCCACAGCATAGGCTACAACAACATTGGCGATGCGGAATTTAACCAACCTATATCCGTAGAAAACTTAAAGGTGCATATACTCGAAAAAGGCAATGGTTTCGATGTGGACACGCGCAAATTTTCCGCCATTGCCAACCAAACAACGGCTGCTACGATTTAAGTTCTGCCCGTGCCGGCTACCGCACCGACATTTCACCCAAACCTGCTTTGTTCCAAAACATGAACGGATTTGCGGGGGAATGGATTAGGAAGCCTAAATCTCCAACGCTGAACCAGCGCAAGCAAATCCCACATTTTCATTTGACAACCTACATCATCTGTAGCGAATGAAAAAACAGTCTTGCGGAAACAAAAGCACTAACCTTGCCTTACTCGCTTAACCCATAAGGCGATTTTTGAAAACCGGTGCAACGCTCTTATTAAAACCTATAGGTAAAGAATAAATTAGCAATAATCGGGTCATCATCTAACTTTGAAAAATAAATTCCTGATTTAATACCGAATATAAATTTTGGATTTATATTCAGATTTATTTTGGTTCCTGCATAAAAAGAAAATGCGCCCTCTTTGTAAGGTTTTACGTTTTCTTCAACATATCCCAAACCCAGCATCCCTGAGAAATAAACGATATTCTTATTGTCTAAGCTCCAAGTTGGATTTCCTGCCTCCACATAAACCATATAGGCATTGGTTTTGAAATCCAATCCCCTCTCGCTTAGCAAAGCATCTGCTCCCAGAGAAATTTTATCGTTCAGATGCCAGCCAGCATAGAGATTTCCGTTAAATCCGTTGTTTTTATCTACTGTAATTAAGCCTGCACTTGCCCCCGCACTGAATTTCTGTGCAAACAAACCAACTGGAAACAATGCAACGATTATTAATATTTTAAATGTTTTCATTTTTTTTGAAGTATTGTATTGAAACTTTTTTTCATAAATTTTAGTGATGTTAGGGTTTTGTAGAAAAAAATCTACCGGGAAATATTCAAAAACATCAGCCTTAATAATGCTTTTCAATAATTTATTGGATTCTTTTTTAATAGACTTGTATTGAAAACCATTTAATTCATTTAAAGTTTTGGCAACAAATTCTGAGCAATAAAAATTCTCATTATCATTAAGATTAAACCTATAATCAAAATTTATGCTTTTTTCAGTATATTTCGTTATGACTGATTTTAATTTAATCATGCTGTTTCTGTCTAATTTTATTTTCGGCATTGTTAAACTAATATAGATAATTCATTATTCAACTTCAATATTAGC
>JASGFI010000013.1:0-32826 GCA_047605615.1 Edaphocola sp.
CCCATACTTTTTTTGCCAAATTTAAGCTATTCTTAGAACACAACAGCCCTGCGACGACAGGGGGTATCTCAGGGATTCTTCGCCGCACTTCGTTTCGTTCAGAATGGCACCTCCAAATCATTATGTCAAAACATTACGATTTAACCATAGCTTCGCCGAGAAAAGTTCAAATTTTCGTGGCGGCACATCATGTTTACCGGTGCCGGCCCCATGGGGGCCAAAGGTTTGTAGGGAAACATTGGATTGGTGCGTTGCGCCCCGTAGGGGCGCAACCTAAAGCGAAAATTTCTATTTGCCCCGCCCTTGCAGTATTACCAGAAAGGTATATACAAGTATTTTCATGTCGAGCGCCAGCGAGCAGTTTTCTATGTAGAGCAGGTCGTACTTCATGCGCTCTATCATCTGTTGCACGTTTTCGGCGTAACCATATTGCACCATGCCCCAAGAGGTGATGCCGGGTTTTACGCGGTGCAGGTATTTGTAGTGCGGGTGCGTGGGTATTATTTGGTCAATGAAATACTGCCTTTCCGGCCTTGGCCCCACCAACGACATGTCGCCTTGCAAGATGTTGAAAAACTGCGGCAGTTCGTCTATGCGCCATTTGCGCATGAAGCGGCCCCAGGGGGTTATGCGCGGGTCGTCGTCCGAGCTTAGTGCCGGCCCCTCGTTTTCCGCATCTATGTACATGGATCGGAATTTGTAAATGTAAAATGGCCGCCCGTAAAGGCCTATCCTTTCTTGTTTGTAAAAAATGGGTCCCGGGGAAGACATTTTAACCTTCAAAGCGGCAAAAAGGTACAGCGGCGACAGCACCACCAATGCCAAAACGGAAACGATGATGTCGAAAACACGCTTGCACACCTTTTGCCAGTCGGGCAGCAACTCGGGGTAAATGCTGATTAGCACCGGCGCATACACATTGTTGATGCGTACCGAGCCGGAAATGATGTCGTACAAATCGGGCAACACCTTGACTATCACCGGGCGGTAGCTCAACCGGGTAAGTATGTTTTCGAGCTTTTTGTGCTCGTGCGATTCCACGGCTATCACCACTTCCTCTATCTCGTTGCGGTCTATTATTTGTTCCAATTCGGGCAATTGCCCCAGTTCTGGCACGCCTTCCACGTTGAGCGTGGCCTCGTCCGGGTTGGCGCTCACGAAGCCGCGAACGGCATTGCCCAACACATAGGGATTGTGTTTTATTTCCTCGTAAACCCTCGTGGCCTTGCCATTGCCGCCCACAATCAGCGTATTGTAAAATACTTTTCCTTTTTCCAGGTGCCGCTTGGTCCTGTAAAGCAACAGCAGCCTTGAAGAAATGAGGAAAAAGCCTTGGGTCAAGAAATACCACAAGGTTATTTCGAAGAAATAAGAAAAACTATCGGTATCGTTGGAAAAGGCAATAGTGCCGACCAAGAGGCACCCCACGAACGAAACCAATGCCGAGCGGTAAACCTCCACCAGCCTCGATTTCCTGTACAGGTCAAAATAGGCGCCCGAAAGGAAATGCAGGCAAATCCAAAACACGGGTATAAACAGAAAGGAGATGAAATAATCGCGCCAGCTCCAGTGGCGTTCGTAAGGGTACAGTTCGGGGAAAGCCTGGTGCATCAGGTGTTGCCTATACACCCAAAACACCAGCCATGCGGCTATTGCCGTAAGGTAATCTATTACAATCAGCAAACCAATTGCCCTCTTTTTTGCCCTTTTTATGTCCATTCTATAAACCGCGGCGAGTACCCGGTTTGGTGTTTGTTTTTCTGTTGCTATTTTTTCAGGTAACGGGTTTTCCCTCCGCGTTCATTTGTTGGGTTACTTTTTCCAATATTTGGTGGGCTACGTCCATGGCATGTAGCCCATCGTAAACCGACACGGTAACGGGTTTGTCCTGCAACACGGACAGTGCAAAGTCGGCCAGTTCCTCCCTTATGGCATTTACCGGCCTTATTTGCGGCGTATCTATCGAAATGGTTTTTTGTTGGCCGTTGCCCACCTCTATGGGGAAGTCGAAAAACCCCTTGCTTTCGTGTTCGCCTTTCATCCGTATCACCTCCGTTTTCTTGTCCAAGAAATCTATGCCTATGTACGCATCCTTTTGAAACAACCTCATCTTGCGCATTTTCTTCAGCGAAATGCGGCTGGCCGTGAGGTTGGCCACGCACCCGTTGTCAAATTCTATGCGGGCGTTGGCTATGTCGGCAGTGTCGCTTATTACGGCCACCCCGCTTGCCGAAATACGCCTCACCGGCGATTTTACCAAGTGCATGATGATGTCTATGTCGTGTATCATCAAATCGAGTATCACGGCCACATCGGTGCCTCGGGGGTTAAATTGTGCCAATCGGTGCGTTTCGATGAACATGGGTTCCAGTTTTTGGCCCTTCAGGGCCAGCATGGCGGGGTTGTACCTTTCCACGTGTCCCACTTGGCATTTTACGTTGGCCTCGGCCACCAATTGCACCAGCTCGCGGGCCTGCTCCATGGACTGCGTCATGGGTTTCTCTATGAATATATGACGAGATTGGAGCAGGCAGGCTTTGGCCGTTTCAAAATGATGTGTGGTGGAGGTTACTATGTCCAGCGCATCGGCGGCATCAATAAGTTCGGCGGCATCGGTATAGCGTTTCAAGTGGTATTCGGTAATGGCGGCGGCGGCATTGTCGTCGTTGGGGTCGTAAAACCCTACCAATCGTATGCCCGGTATTTCCAGCCACTGTTGTATGTGAATTTTGCCCAAATGGCCAGCACCAAATACACCGACTTTCAACATAACAGTACTTTGTTGTATTAATTTATTGTTAGGCTGCAAAATAAGCCAAATAGCCGTACACAGCCGCAGCAATTAACGTAAATAAACAGATAAAAATTATGGCCTTATGAATGGAATGCAACAATTTATGGCCGAAGCGGTAAAAATGGGCTGCCTACGCCCCAAGAATGTCGTTGTTCGCCCAAACACCGGCAATGGTGCATTTTTGCGGACTCCCCCATTGTCATGCCGCAAGTAATGCCATACTTGAAAGGAACCCAAAAACAGACCCTTGCAGGGTGGCAAGAGCGAGTGAAAAAGAGCATGGCAACCCCACTTGTCATGCTGCAAGCATCGATACTTCGCACAGGGTAAAAATGTGCAATAATGGGGCTAATAAATTGGGCTATCTACAATTTCATTTTATACTTCACGCCGCATAAAAATGTGCCATCGAAAGCCTTTTAGCCCCCTTGTTCGGCATTCATTGCACAAAACTATCCGGTGCGAAGTATAGTATTACTTGTCCCGAACCCCCAGGGCATGAATGCCGCCCCTTTATCGTAGGGCAGGGTTATAGCTTCAGGCCGTATTGCCCGCTGATATATTTGCTCATCATGCCCGCATCGTTCCCGCATTTTTTTTCAATCTCGTATATCTTGGCATCTACCAAAGTGCGGTACCACCAGCCTTGCAAGAAATGCCACAGGAAGCCTTCCTTGCCTTCGGTAAATCCCAGTTTGAAGAAATACCGATAAACGAAATAGATAAAGCTCCGCCAAAAGAGCGGCATCTTGTTGTACTTTTCTTTCTTCAATCGTTTCTCCTGCGCATCGGCAGACATTTCCACGGTCAAGGTTTCTTTTTTTTCTTTCAGGAAATGATATTTCAGGTTCAGGAGGTCAACCGCTTCGCGAATACTGTAGGCATTGTGTTTGCCAATCCACCAACCAAGGGAGTTTAGGTTGTCGTCGTAAAAAACGTTGCGCAACATTTTGGATGTTCCTTCAAAAAGCACGATATGCTCGTCCATCCAGCGTTCTTCGCATTTTCCTTTTCCGGTGCGGAAAAGGCGCAACATATTCCATTTTACATTTCCTTTGTTGATGGTTTTTCCCAGGAAAACCATTTTCCGTTCCATCACCAAGCCGGAAATTTCTGTTGGGACATTGGGAATTTCTGTATTGATTTCATCAATTAATTCCTCCGAAAGATATTCGTCGGCATCCAATCGGAAAATCCATTCGGTGGCAATATCTACATTTTCCAAAGCCCAATTGAATTGTGCTGCGTGGTTGATAAATTCGTGTTCGTAAACTTCCGCACCCAATCCCCTTGCAATTTCCTTGGTGTTGTCCTGAGAAAATGAATCTACGATGATTACCTTTTCCGAAAATAAAAGCGCATTGGTTATACAACGTTCGATGTGTTTTGCTTCGTTGTAGGTGAGTATGATGGTGGTAATGCTGTTTTTATTCATCTTTAAAGACTCTTTTCTTTATGAATTTCGCGGGATTTCCGCCTACTACCGACCAGGGTTCCACGTCTTTGAAAACAGCCGCCCTTGCTCCTACCACCGCACCTTCGCCAATGGTAACGCCCGGACCTAAAAATGCCTCGGCTGCTATCCACGCATAATCGCCAATGGTAATATCTTTTGTGTACAGAGGGTGTCCTTTTTGGGTAAAATCGTGCGTACCGGTACAGATATAAGACCTTTGGGATATTATGGAACGATAACCCAAATATATTTTCCCCTGCGTGTATAAATCCACGCCGTCGGCAACGCCGGCTTGGTCTTTTGCAACCAAATTCCACGGTGCCCAAATGTTTACCTTCGGGTAAATATGCACGCCTTTCCCGATTTTTGCACCGAAAAGCCGCAGCAAGAACGAACGCCAACAATGGAACGGTCGCGGGGAATATCTAAAAAAAAGCAAATAAACAATGCCCCAAATCAAACGCAAAATTCGATTTTGGATGGTGAAAGATGCTCCCGTGTAAGTGTCGGTATTGGTCATAATTGAAACGCTTCTTTGCATATAGTTGAATTTATTTAAAGCGTAATCCAAAGGAACGAGGGAACTCAAAGAGATGCTTCCTACGTCAGCATGACAATGGGGAGTTGTCCATTCCGACGAAAGGAGGAATCTCGGAGATGCTTCACTGCGCTTCGTTTCGTTCAGAATGACGCCTCCAATAGCATTATGTCAAAACATTGCGATTTAACTATATGTTATGCTGCTTGTTTTTCAAAAATAGTCCAATAGTAACCCCACTATTGCCGCTATCGCTCCCGTTGCCCGCCCCTTCGGGGCGGGCAACGGGTTGAAAAATTGGACTATTTATTTTTCGGAAAATAGTATATCAAACCTTGCCCACTCCTATCGAGTAACATTCAAATCCCATCTTTGCCAACTCCGAGCGGTCGTATATGTTTCTGCCATCAAAAATCAGGTGCCGTGCCATAAGCTCTTTGACCCTGGCCCAATCGGGCAACCTGAACTCGCGCCATTCGGTAAGCAACATCAACGCATCTGCGCCTTCCAGGGCTTCGTAGCCATCGTTTGTGTAAGCTACCGGCACGTCGATATATTTATGCACTTCCTTGATGCCTATCGGGTCGTAGGCCCGCACCTTTGCCCCCCCGGCTACCAAGGCACTTATTATCTGTATGGAGGGCGCTTCGCGCATGTCGTCTGTTTGTGGCTTGAACGTAAGCCCCCAAATGGCTATAGTCTTGCCAGCCAGTTGGCCTTTGAATACCTGCCTCAACTTTTCAAACAAAACCAATTTTTGCCTGCCGTTAATAGCTTCTACGGCTTCCAGTATCTGCAACGGGTGGCCATGGTCCCTACCGGTCTTCATCAATGCCTTTACATCTTTGGGGAAACATGCGCCGCCATAACCAATACCGGCATACAGGAACTTGTTGCCGATACGTGGGTCGGTACCTATGCCGTGGCGCACCTGATTTATGTCGGCACCTAATTTTTCGCACAAATTGGCTATGTCGTTCATGAAGCTGATGCGGGTGGCCAGCATGGCATTTGCCGCATATTTAGTCATTTCGGCAGATGGAATGTCCATTATAATAATGCGAAATCCATTTAATATAAATGGTTTGTAAAGCATTTCCATTACCTTGGCTGCCCGTTCGCTTTCTACGCCCACCACTATCCTGTCGGGACTCATAAAATCGCGTATGGCATTGCCTTCTTTCAGGAACTCGGGGTTGCTGGCCACATCAAAGTTCACTTGCGCGCCCCTTTCGGCAAGGGCCGCGGCCACCGCGTCTTTCACTTTTACGGACGAACCCACCGGAACCGTACTTTTGGTTATCACCACCGTATAGTCTTTGATATGGGTGCCTATTTCGGTAGCTACGGCCAATACATATTTCAAGTCGGCGCTTCCGTCTTCGCCTTCGGGGGTGCCCACGGCTATGAAAACGGCATCCGCATCGTCCATTTCGGAAGCGAGGCTAGTGCTGAATTTCAACCTGCCTTTTTGGACATTGGTATGCACTATTTCCTCCAAGCCCGGCTCGTAAATAGGCAAAATACCCTTTTTTAGGTTTTCTATTTTCTGGGTGTCTATGTCGATACATGCTACCTCCACCCCTACGTCGCTCAAACACGCCCCCGTAACCAAGCCTACATAACCGGTACCTACTACTACTATTTTCATTGTGTAATTGTATTATTTATTTAATTTTTTTTTTTTTTTATAATGAACCTATGAGGGAAAATTGTCCGCTGCTTTTGTGTTTTTTTTTGTTGGTAAATATATGAAGAATAAAAATAATTTCGGTTGTTGTTTTACGCAATGTCCACAAATTTTGGTCTTGCGCCCTCTTTTAATATCCATTTGTACACCTCGTACATTTTTTTGGCAACGGTTTCCACCGTATATTTTTCTTCCAGCAACTGCCTGCCATTTTTCCCCATCTTTTGCAATGCTTCTGTCGGCGTGTCGAGTGCTTGTTGGATACTATGGGTAATGGATTCCGGGCTGTAATCAATCCACCATCCGCAATTATGGGTTTCCAATTCCTTCCACGGCGAACCCTTGGTGGCTATGCAGGGAATATTCCTGATTAAACCTTCCAAGATGACATTCCCGAAATTTTCAAACTCGCTGGGCATTGCCAATACCGACAAAGAAGCAATGGCTTCATCTTTTTCCGTTCCCGAAAGGAAGCCCGTAAATTTCACATTGGTAAGGTCGAGTCTTTGTATTTCTTTTTTTAGGAATTTTTCATAGGCTTCGTCATCGCCGCCAATAATAAGTAATTCCGCATCTTTTGCCAAATCACCTAAAGTACTCCAAGCATAGATAAGCCCTTCCACGTTTTTTCTTGGAGAAAGCCTCCCCAAATATCCCAACCTAAATATTTTGTCTTTCTTTTGTTCGGGAAAAGTTTTCAGCTCAATCGGGTTGGGGATTACGGCAATCGGTGCCGTTACGCCCAAATTGCGTATATGGTGCATTTCTTCCTCGCAAGTTACGTGCACACAAGCAGCCCGGTTCAAATCGCCAAGAAGACGAAGCCGCAACGAAAGTTTTTTGAAAGAAGCGTTTGCTTTTGCAATGTCCTGGGGATAGAGCATTCCTCTTGGCGTAATCAGGTAAGGTTTGCGCTGCTGCCTTGCGGCCGCCGCCAGCATATAGGTTGTCCATTGCCAAACGCCTTGTGCGTGGTAAATATCAAAAGTACCGGCATTTATCAGTTCATTTTTTAAACTTGGAGAAAATCCAAATTTTTGTTCCCAAGGTTTTTGGGCAAAATGCACGGGAACTTCCGTGCCCCGCAACCGCCCGTCGGGAGATAGCGGGTACATGACGAGCTCTGCCCGGACCCCTAATTGCCGCAAGCCACACAAAGTGTGGTAAGTGCTCATTGCCGGTCCGCCCGCGTTGATGTCCAATGTTCCGGTGTGTAGGATTTTCATAGATTGAGTTCCTTATATACTTGCAGGTATTGCATAGCTATTTCTTTCACATCAAATCTTTGGGTATTTTCCAAGCCCTTTTTTATTAAATTGTTTCTATAAATATCATCGTTGATAATCCGTAAATAACCTTCTCTTAATGAATTGACATCCAAATGGTTTACAAAGTGTACGGCATCATTGCCGGCAACTTCGACAATCGGCTCTATTTGGGAGGTCAAAACTATTCGTCCCGTTTTTTGTCCTTCGATAACGGGCATTCCAAAACCTTCGTATTCGGAGGGGAAATTCACGATGTCGCAATGGACATACTCGGTCCTGATTTCTTCATCGGTCAAATGGCATCCGTTTGAATATTCTATCCGATATTTTTTCAGGTATGCCACCGTTTCGTCGCTCAGTTTGCCAATGATTCTTAGATGGCAGGGAATGTCTTCCAAGGCTTCGACGGTGCGCATCAAATTTTTGTTCCACCCTGTCCCTATATGTAAAATGACGGGTTTTTCCGTGTTGAACTTCTTTGGGACATATTGAATTGACGGGTCAACCGGGTTGTGTATGACCACCAGTTTATCCGTTTTGATGTATTTTTCTATATTTTTCTTTGTTTTCCCCGAAATGCAGGTGACTTTATCTGCTAATTTTATAGGAAAATACAGCCAAAATAAATATTTGTAAAAACGTTTTATGGGGTTTTTTACGTTGTCCAAAAATACCAAATCGTGTACGGTCAAAACCGTTTTGCAGCCTAATAGGCCCAAGATTACATCGTGGATGTGTCCCGTGATGTGGTTGATGCCTTTTCGGTTCCTGTGCCGGAAAACATACATGCAATTCCGCACCACGTCCCAAGGCATGCTTCCCGGAGAAGGTACATGCACGCTTTTGGTTCGGACGGTCGCATTTTGCTCCCGGATTCCGTTCTCTATCGTCCCGAATACGTGTTGTATCGAGAACCCGATAGACGGGTGGCGGTAAAAAAATCTAATGCCCATACACCCACTTTTTTTCCTTGTCAACAATCAAAGTATGTGCAAAACCTACGAAAATGGCGGTGAATCCCATTGAGGTAGGGATTCCCCATTGGCCTTGCACCAAACAAATTGCCGTGCCGGGCAACAACATCCAAAGGAGGAGGTCTTTTCTGCTTCGTAAATATTTGTAAGCATAGTAGCAAATAAATACGGCCAAAGCCATTCTCACCGCAATAATCAATCCCCCCAAAAGCAAACCGGATTCGTTGAAAATCCTATTGGTTTCGCTTTCTGCGTTGAAGAAGGAAAACATGCCACTTGTTCCACCGGCCAATTTGGCGCCCGCATTGGTGCCCAAGCCTATGCCGTAACCCCAAAAAGGAAGGTTTTCGGGCAGTTCCTGAAAAAGGCCATACGCCAGTCTGTCTGCTATGGCTTTGCCGGTATTCCCCTTGCCTTCACTTTCATTGGCTTGGGAGAAACGTTCGGTAAAGGCATCAAGCCCGGTGCCCGCAATCCCGGTCAGTTGAACGATGAATAAAACTGCCGCCAATCCACACAAGGCCATCAGGAGGCGCCGAACAACATCTTTCCTGTTAATTAAAACCACGCCAATAAACAGTATTGCCAACAGCAACAACGTTTGGAAAAAATGCGACCTGGATATGGAATAGGGTATGGTTATTGCATAGCATGCCGTCATTAGCAACAACAATGCGGGTTTTATTTGCAATGTTTTTTTTAGGCTTTTGTTCGTCACCAAATAGTAGGACAAGAAACTACCAACCAAAAACTGGTATTGTATATAGCCCGAAGTAAACGAAAATGTTCCCGGCGGGCGGAAGTAGCCCATTGCACCGGAAAACCCACCGCCTTCCAAATCGCCCCCTACGCCACGATTGACAAATGCCGACTGCGGCGAAAAAAATTGATTTACGATAAGCATGGTCATAGGTATGGATATGTACAAGGCGCAACGTCCCATTTTCAAGATATCCTCGCGGTTCAATACTCTTCCCATGATGAAAATCATGGGGAAATCCAAGGCATAGATACGCCAGCCGTAAAGGGCCACGAATAAATTTTGGTGGCCGAAAATCAGTGTTGTAACCAGCGATAAGGTTGCGACGCTAATCATTGACCCGCAAAAAAGATTGTTTAACCAATTGTTCCGCATGGCAACTACGAACATGTAAATGGCCAACGGCTCCCGTACCAATAGCAGCGGCGTGGCCAACCCCGGCAATACCCATTTACGCAAGCCGCCTTCAAAAATAAGGAGCAATAGGTAAGCCCAAAACAGGTTTTTATATGATTTGCGTTCTTTCATCCTACGCTACTTTTTCGATAATGGAAACTGTTTCTTTGCCATACACATCCCACGGTCTTTTTTCGGCCTTCATCCTGGCATTTTTACCCGCTGTTTCACATCTTCCGGGTTGGTCAACAAGTTCTTTCAATTGGTTTTGCAGGGCCTGTAAGTTACCTGCTTCTACCAACCAACCGTCCACGCCGTGTGTGATAACGTCTGGCCCGCAAGTCCTTTCCGTGGTAATGACGGGGGTACCTTGCGACATGGCTTCCGTAATCACCATTCCAAAGCCTTCAAACAAGGAAGGAAAAACAAATACATCAAACTCCGACATCAGCTTCAATACCTTATGGTGGGGCAAGGAGGGGATATAATTGTGTTTGGCCAAAGCCGTTTTCAGGGCCGGGCATTGTTCTATATTCCCGGAACCCACCACCGTCAACTCCAAATCATTTTTTAAACTTTCGACTGCTTCAAAAAGGTAAGAAATCCCCTTCCGTTGAGATAAGCCACCCACGTACAAGACTTTCAATTTACGATTTTGGGCAGGTCGGTATTGCCTGTTTTTGTTTACCGGCGGAAAACCGTAGGGAATAACGTGGATGGGACATAAATCGCCCGGAAAACTTTCCAATGTTTTTTTGGTGAACGAACTTGCCACGAATATGTGATTCGCCAATCTTAGTTCCTCCTCTTTCCGTTGCAGCTTTGTTTCGGTGTCCGAAAAACCACCCAGGGTAACTGCCCAACCGGGATTCTTGTGTTTCTCTATTTCCAATAGTTGGTGCATGGTCCTCCAGTAGCCGATGGGCAAGTCGTAAAGGCAGGTTTTGCCCATTCCTTTGGCTTGTCTGAAACTTGCCAAAGCCCCGTCTTCGTAGGCATACACCGCGTTTATGCTTGGATGTTTTGCTATGTGTCTTGCCACTTGGGCATCTATGTTTTTATAAATTGAAAATACCGAAAATGCTGCTGCCTCTTGTTTGCAACCTTTTTCCCATTTCAACTTGTTGCACAACATCCTCATCAGTTCCCTGAAAGGATAGGCTTTGGTTTTCTTTGCAACTTTGTCGGGATAAGCCCTTCTGCCAAGGTCGTGCAGTCCCGGAAATTTTGATAATGTGTTCCAGAAACTGGTGCTAAAAACCGCAATTGTCGTATGGAAGCTGTGCAACATTCCCGCATTGTCAAGACTTTCCAGCACTGCTCTGGAATTGGCATTTCCCGTAGGGTGAGAGAAAATGATATGTTTTGTTCTGTTTTCCAATTTTTACATATTTAGCTCTTTCAAAAACTGGGTGCCTACATGCTGCAAGCTGTGTTTTTCCAAATGCAATTTTACCTTTTCCGGGTAGCGGTTCAATGATAGGTTTTCGGCAACGGCTTTGCTCATTTTTGCCAATAGGTCTTCTTCGTTGTTCCTTTCAAAAATACTGCCTATCCCGCCTATTGCGTCGGGGAGGCCGCCACCGTCCGAAACTATGGGCCAGCAACCGGCGGCCATTCCTTCCAAGGCCACCAACCCAAATGGTTCTTCCCAACGGGAAGGCACAAGTATGTACCGGTGCCGGTTCAGGATATTGTTGATTTCTTCGGGAGTTTTTCTGCCCTCAATCCTGACGTTCTTCGATAAGTTCAATGCCGAAATCCTATTTTCAATTATGCTTTTCTCCGGCCCGTCGCCAACCAACGTGAGCGTGAGGTTCCTCGTGCCGCCCATTTCCAAAACCAAGCGGTTGAACGCCGCTACCGCCAAATCGATTCCCTTGTCGGAAACGAAACGTCCTACAAAAACAAAGTCAAGTGTCCTTTCTTCATTTTTGTTGAAAAAGACATCTGTCTTGTACGGGTTTTCTATGACTGTGGCGTTCGGGAATGTTTTTTCCTTTACGGCATTGCTGCAAGCAATCACCTTGGAGGCCCCGTGAAGAAGCTGTTTCTTCAGGTATTTGGTTGCCGGCCCACCGTTGCCTGTTCCCGTAATCCACGTATGCAATGCCACGACATGCTTTTTCCGAAAGAAAAACATGGGCCACGAGTATGAAAAGCAGGGGTTGTTTTCCAAAACAGCGTCCGCAATCCTTATCGCTTTCGCCACCTGGAGGAACCCCGGCCGGTAAATGACCGAATAGGGTAATTCTGCCGGTGTTTCGGGTGCGTTGCTCGTGGTTAAAACCGATACCCTGTGCCCATTTGCCGCAAAGTGTTCTGCCAACATTTGCGAGTGGGTTTCTATGCCTCCAAAGTCCGGGAAAAAACGATATGAAAAGATGAGTATATTCATTGTTTTAATGAAAAATTATTTTCTTTCAACCATCTTAACCTTTGTCCGGACCTTGCCGAACAGCAAGGCAAAAAAACTATCCCACCAACCTTTTCTTTTTTCGAGAAAATGGCCCAAGGCAATGGCAATGACGAACACTATGATGGTCATTGCCCAGTAATAAATATTAATTACATTTGTTGCGTGCAGTCTTTGCAGAAAACATTTACCCAATACCAACAAGGGAAAATGGAACACGTACAAGGGGAAAGTCATCGCGGATAGCCACTTCACAAATTTGTTTGCTTTTGTTTTTGCCGGCACGGCAGGCTCTTGGTTCGTTGGCAAGAAAGCAAAAGCAAGCGCGACAAACAAACCAATGAATATATCCGTAATGTATTGGCTTGCCCAATATAGCGGAGCCGACCCCATTTTATGTGGAAAAGCGGGCATATAAAGTGCCAAAACATAACTGATAGCTACCAATGCTATGGCAATCAGCCTCCTATTCTTTATATTTCTGTATTTTGTGTTGGCACGATAGGCCACGAAGCCCAATAGCCAGATAAGCATCATTACAAGTATCTTGGGGCCAACAAACAACAAGGCCATTAGCAGCAAAAGTGTTGTGTATTTTTGGTTATTTCTATATGTATATAGCCCGAAAATAATGTAATACCAAAATTCGTAACCCAAGCTCCACAATGGCCCGTTGATTAATGGCGCGGCAGACAAAAACCAAATTTCGTTCAAGTAGAAAAGCGAGAGCAAGGCCCGGGTGGCAAAGTTGCCTTGGTCGTATTCGGAAATAGTTGGTGCGTGAACGCCTTTCCCAAGCAAGTAGCACAATACGGTTAGGAGGACGGCGGCAAACATTATGGAATATAGCCTGCCGTAACGTGCCGCAAAATATTCTATGGCATTTCTTTTTGTGCTGTACGTTGTGTGGCTGATGACAAATCCCGATAGCACAAAAAATACCACCACGGCATTGTGCGACAGGTGGGCAACAAAGATGTTTGATTCAAATGCCCTGTTGCTGGTTGCCAACGCATGTGCAACAAGAACGATAAATGCCGCAGTAATCCTTACTACGTCCAGATAATAACTGGACCAACCTTTAAGGTTGCGGGGCGTGACGTTAAAGTTTACCATTTTTTAAAATATTTTGAGGCCATTTTTTTTACGGTACTTGGGGCGAGTATCCTAAGCTTGTTCTTTATTGCTCTTTTTCTTTTTTTTGATGCCTCGTCCCTGACATAAAAACATGGTGTTTTAATCAATTTGGAAAAATATTCCCTTTCAAGCCCTTCGTTGTAGTTGTTGTAAATTCCAACTAAATCTTCCCTCGTTTCAAAATTGAAGCGGGTATGGAACGCTGCAATCTCCTTGGGCGAGCTTGGTTTGTAATGGCTGAAATGATAAAACACCAAATCTTCCCCGTTAACCTTGTAACGGTCGCCTATTTTCGATAAACTGCGCTCGTGTAGGTTCCAATGTGCCATGTTGTATCCCGGGTATTTGCTGACCAAAACATCTTGGAAATAAAGCGGCACCAAATCCATCCACAACTGGTCCACGAACAAACCCCTGGAAAAATCTATATAACATTGGAATCTTAGGCGATTGGCCCACCATTCCAGCATTTGGATGGTGTTTTCGGATCTTTTTATTCCCAAGAAACCCAAGTTGTACAAACCTGTCTTTTTGATGTGAAGTTCTTTTGGGGTATGGTTGTCTTCAATTGGGGTGCATATATGCGGGGTTAGCAATATGTCTGATTTTTCCATGTCATCTTCCAGTTTCTTCAAACTGTCGAACAACATAATGTCAGGGTCGAAATAGAAGAATTTTGTTTCTTCCTTAAAGCGCCCCAATAGGTACAAAAGGTAAAATGGCTTTACGGCCGTCAACAACTCAACTATGGTATATTGTTTTGCCATTTCATCGAATCCTACAATGTGCAAATCTTCAACATAAACCAACTCTGCTTCGATATGGGACAAATCCACATTCAATGTGTTTTTATCGACCACGCCGATAATCATTTTCGTTGCAGGATTATATTTTTTCAAAGACCTGTATAAATTGTTGGCCTGTGCCAAATAATTTATGGAACAGATGGATAGGACGATACTCATATTGTTATTATTGTTGTTTCTGAACTAAATTTTTACAAAACATGGCCCCCATTTTTTCTATGTCCCATTGGTAAGGCATCTTTTCTTCGATTAGCACCAAATTGTCTATTTCTTGGTATGCAAAATCTGCTGCTCTCCAAAATTCTTCCGGAAGCGGCAACCTGAAGCCGAAGTTGTCCTTTCGGGCTATTACGGGAATATGGAATTCCCTGAAAACCATGTATGAACCGCTTTTGCCAATAATGCACATTGGGGTTGTTACTAAACCGTAATCTATATATTTACCGAACCACATATTTATTTCCTTATCGGACAATATGCCTGTTGTCAAAATTTCTACACCTTCTACTTTATCGCAACATTTCCATAATTCGGCAGCTTCGTCCGATATTTTGCCAATGGCCACGAGTAAAATTTTTTTGCTCCCCGCGATTTTTTTCAACTCCGTTATGCTTTCTTTTATATCCCAGTTTTCGTGATAATAGCTCCCAAAGTTTGCAAAAACACAATATTCATTTTTACGGAACTTCCATTTTTCATAAAATAATTGCTCCTGAATATCCGATGATTCCCTCCTTTTGATATTACTGCAAAGTGGCAATAATTCACTTTGTATGTCCAGCCTTTTTTCTAAAAATAATTGATACAGCTTTATGGAAGTATTTATGCTCTTGGGTTTTGTTACCGATACTATTTTTTTTATTATTTTTTGTTGCAAGTAACCCAAGCACTTTATTTTAAAGTTATCTGATTTTTTTTCACCCAACCATAGTTCGTGAAACATGAGGTGCCAAGAACCCGTGCATTGAATTTTGTTCAGGAACCCCGGCAACCAAAAAGGCAAGCCTTTGTCGTGAAATGAATACAATACAAATTGTAAACTTATATATCTTGGGTTGCGCCCGGCAACAAAATCATTTACCGCTTGCAGGCGCTGCGTATGCGGCAAAGAAATAGGCAATCTGAGTACCTCTATTTTTTCCTGTTCGTCCTCCTGTTTGCCAAGTTCTGGGGTTGTTATCGCCCTGTCGTACAATGCAATGGCGGACGCTTGGTGTCCGCGCCTGATTGCTTCGCCTGCCAACCTTCGGGTGTAATCCCCGACACCGTCTTTCCCCGGTTCCAAACTTCCGCAAACAAAGGTTATGTGCATTGTTGTGTTTTTATATATTGAAACAAGTCAATGGTGTTCCGTTTTGCAGCACTATTTGCAGGGAACCTTATGTTTAAATTTTGTGTTATATTTTTTCCCTGGTCTGAAAATAAATTTGATGATTCAGGATGATGTAAAATGAAATAAAATAAAATATCTGTATATAAATATTGTAAATAAGGACTTCTGTTAAATTTCTAAGGGGTAAGATAATCGCAAAAAATATTACAGGTACTATGTTTATCAATAGGTCTAAAACTGGGTGAATTATCCAGCCCTTGCAGTGATATAAATTGTATAGTATATTGTAAACACAACTTATGCCGCCACTTATCATTACCAATAATAGTGCATGATTGATTCCCTTATATTTCTTTCCAAGCAGCGACAACAGAAAATCAGATTCATAATTTCCAAGAATTATAACTACCGCAACGAGCGATATTGTTACGAATAATATTTGGTGCGATGTTTTTAGCAATGCCGAATATGTATTGTGCTTTCTTGAGTATCTTGGAACCAAAACCATGTGGATGACCGTGGTGAACAAGGTGAAAACAACAGAATATCTTCCCAGGGCCCCCCATTCCGCAATATTTGCGGATTTGCCTACAAAAGATAGGATAAGCAACGATATTTGTCCCGACAAAGCATAATAAATAGCCCCGGGAGCCATTCGTTTAACAATCCGTATGGTTTCCTTTTTTACGTTTACATCTTCCGGTTGGGTAATATCGGCATTTTTCTTCACAATTCCCCTCAGCTTCATATTGCCAAAAATTCTTGGCAAACCGTTTGACAATAGGGCTATCCAAGTAAAAGGAAATACAAACAGTGCGACACCCGCGATGAATAACCGCAAAAGAGCTACCCACACTTGGTTGGTTTGTAGAACTTTGAGTTCTTGGTGGAGCTTTGGCACCACTTCGTACAAACTATCCGTAAGGGTAGCTACAAATGCAGGGAGCAGCGCAAGCGAAATGACAATTATGGTGAATATGCCGGCACCTTGCCTATGCAGCATGTATGCCAGGACAGGAAGGGAAATGGCAACGGCTATCAGGGCAAATTTGTTCCTAAATGCAATGCCTGTATGAACCACCGCGCCTAATTTCTTTCTGTCCTGCCAAACTTTTGCCCCTTGCGAATATACCGATGTGGAGATGCCACAATCTGAAATGACGGACATCATCCCCAAAACGGTATTGGCAATCGTATAATAGGCATATTCCTGTACAGACAATTTGCGAACAATGTAAAAACCAACCAACATCCCCAATGCCTGTACCAACCCTTGTACAACAAAAGTAGAACCCAACAATTTGGAAAAATTAAATATCTTGCCGGTGTTAATTTTAATCATTGCCCCAACCTGTACTTTCCTTTTTTAATTAAAAAAAACTTTGCTATTGGCCCCTTACCCCACAATATGCTCCCATTGTGCATTATAGTTCTCTTTGCGTACCAATTCCAAATCGGACTTTACCATTTCCGCGCACAATGCTTTTACATCATATTTTGGTTCCCAGCCGAGTTGTGTTTTGGATTTTGTAGGGTCGCCTATCAACAAGTCCACTTCCGTAGGACGGTAATATTTCGGGTCTATCCTTACTACTGTTTTCCCAATTTCCAATTGATAATCTGGGTTCTTACAAGCTACTACTTTTGCCACTTCGTTTTCGGCGTCGCCTTCAAAAGTCAATTCTATCCCAACTTCTGCAAAAGACATTTTTACGAAATCGCGGATATAAGTGGTTACGCCTGTTGCAATAACGTAGTCTTCCGGTTTGTCCTGCTGCAAGATTCTCCACATTGCTTCCACGTAATCTTTGGCGTGTCCCCAGTCGCGTTGTGCGTTTAGGTTGCCCAAATACAGACAATCCTGTTTTCCCACGGCAATGGCTGCGGTTGCCATCGTAATTTTTCGGGTCACGAAAGTTTCGCCGCGCCTTGGCGATTCGTGGTTGAACAAAATTCCGTTGCAGCAATACATATTATAGGCTTCTCGGTAGTTTTTGGTAATCCAAAATCCATAAATTTTTGCCACTCCATAAGGCGAACGCGGATAAAATGGGGAGTTTTCGTCGTAAAAACCTGCCGCATTTTTGTTTTCTTCCAAACCGCCGTACAACTCGGAAGTAGATGCCTGGTAAATCCTGGTTTTGTTTTCCAATTTCAGGATACGGACGGCTTCCAGAATCCTCAAAGTACCCAAACCGTCCACATTGCCCACATATTCGGGAGAATCGAAAGAAACTTTCACGTGGCTCATGGCACCCAAATTATAAATCTCGTCGGGCTGCACCTCTTGTATGATGCGGATGAGGTTGGTAGAATCGGTCAAATCGCCGTAATGCAATTTGAAATTTACATGTTGCTCATGCTGGTCTATATACAAATGGTCTATGCGTTGGGTATTGAATGACGATGACCTGCGCTTGATGCCATGCACCATGTAGT
Organism: Edaphocola sp.; assembly: GCA_047605615.1. GTDB lineage: Bacteria > Bacteroidota > Bacteroidia > Chitinophagales > Chitinophagaceae > Taibaiella. The sequence goes on from JASGFI010000013.1 coordinate 18,008, forward strand.
CTTTTTCCAAAAGCAATTCTGCCAAATAAGAACCGTCTTGGCCGGTGATACCGGTGATTAATGCTGTTTTCATAGAAAGATATTAGATATTATATGTTAGATGTTGTATATTAGGAAATGTTGGTCTAAGGTAGTTTTACAAAAACAAGGCACTTAATCTGAACGTCGTTTTGCTTGGGTTACAGTTTTGCCAATTTTTAAAGGTTGGCAAAGTTCCTAAAAACTATACGAAATCAGTAAAGCCCGTTTTTATTGTTTTAGGTCTATATACTCGCCGTAGCCATACTTGTGGCCATAACCGTAATACCCGCCGCCATATTTCTTCTGCTTAATGTCGTTCACCACCAAGCTCAGCTTGGGCAATTTACCCTCTTTGTACAGTTGGCCGGGAAGCCGCAATTGTTCCTTACGGGTAACATTGAGCCGTACCACGTACAAAGTTACGTCGGCCTGCTGCCCCAAAATTTGCGCATCGGTCACCAAGTTGGGCGCGGTATCGACCACTATGTAGTCATACTCTTCTTTTAGCTGCGCAAACATTTTCCGGGTACGCTCCAACAACAAGAGTTCGGTAGGGTTGGGTGGAATGGTCCCGGCAGGCAAGATAAACAAATTATCGTTTACCCCCGACGGAAAAATAACCGATGATAGTTCTTCTTGACCAATGGCGTATTGGCTAAATCCTTTGTTGAGCAGCAAACCAAGCCCGCTGACGAGGCGGGGCTTCCTTAAGTCCATTTCCAACAAAATTACCTTCTTGCCGCCCAGGCTCAACACCGTGGCCAGGTTGATGGCAATGAAGCTCTTGCCTTCGCCGCCCATGCTGGAGGTGAGCAGGACGACCTTGTCCGAACCGGGCGATGCCCGCAACAGGAACTGTAAATTGGTGCGCAACACCCTGAATTGTTCGTCTATTATCTCACGGCCTCCGGCGCTCACCGCCAAGGGGTGCCCTTTGTCGCTATGCCCTATTTCGCCGATAATGGGCATAGCCGAAAGGGTTTCTGTTTCATGCTTGGTGCCTATACGTGTATTGATTGCGTTGCGCAGGGAAACAAAGGCAAAAGGTAGGGCCAGGCCAACCAATACCGACATGGCCAAAACCATGCCCCTCTTGGGCTTGAAGGGTACGCGCTCGCTCCTGGCCGCATCTATGATGCGGGCATTGGCCACCATGCTGCTTCTCGAAATGGCCGTTTCCTCCCTTTTTTGCAATAGGAAAAGATATAGCTCCTGCCTTATTTGCTGTTGCCTGCCATAGTCCAGGGCAATGCGTTCTTTTTCGGGCACGGCCCTTACCTGTGCCTCCAAATTGCCCGCGCTGCTGCGCAAGCTGGCCATTGCCGCCCGCGCTTCCCGTTTTACCGAGGCTATGGCTCGCAGCATGTCGGCCCTTAAATCCCTCAGCTGCGCATCCATGTTTTGAACAATCGGGTTGCTTTCGGTAGAACCAAACAACAAACGGCTGCGGGTCAAGAGCATTTTGTTGTATTGGGCCATGAGTTCGGTAAGGGTAGGGTCTTGCAGCACCAGCGATGCCGGCAGCACCCTTGGATTGTTGCTGTTTTCCAACATATAAGATTCGAGCGATTCTATTACTTGCAACTGCACCTGCTGTTGGGCTATTTGTTTGGCGTAATCGCCGGTATTGTCTATCAACATTTTGGCTTGCGCCCCCAAGTCCGCCACTTCGTTGCGTTGCTTGAAACCTTGTATCTGTTTTTCTATGTTGCCTAATTGGTCGCTCACAACTGCCAATCGCGTGTCGATGAAGGCCATGGTGCTGTCGGCTATGCGGTTGTTGTCGTCCACGTTGGCTTTCATGTACAAACGCATCAAGGTGTTCAACACGGCCTCGCCGCGGGCAGGAATGGAATTGGACAATGTAAGGCTTATGGTGCTTACTTGTTTGTTGGGTATCGACGCTTGGAGGCTGGCCATATAGTTCATGGTGACAGATTCGGGCAAATAGACTTTTAATGTATATGGAGCCGCCAACTTGCCGACGAAATTTGGGTTCTTGGCAAACACGGCTTCCCCAACGGGCAACTTTATGGGTTGGCCATAGGCACCGCGCAATTGCTTTTTGGTCAATTTGCTGGTCAACACTACCCCTTCTTTGCCCATGCCGAGTTCGTATTCATTGTCTGGTTTTTGTGCGAAGGCGGTTTTGTCGTACGACATGAACACCACGTCAAGGGGTTGTTCTACGCCGTAAACCTCCGCTTCCTTGAACCCGCTACGGGTAAACAGCATGACGTTCAGCCCCAATTCCTCAACCGTATTTTTCATCAGGGTATAGCTGTTGAAAATCTCCAGCTCATTGTCAACATTGCTGGCGCCGCCAAGCAAGCCCATGTTTTTTAGCATGCCCACATCGCTGCCGCCGGTGCCCTTCTTGTCGTCGTCCTTAATCAAGATTTTCGCATTTATCTTGTATTCCGGCGTTACGAAATACAGGTACGCATAGCCCAAGCAACCGGCCAACAACCCGCAAACCAACATCCAGGGCCACAAGCCCACCACCTTATTGATGATACTTGCCACATTTATGCCTTCCCCCTGTTCCGCTTCCGGTTCGTACAAATTTCTTTCTTCCATTATAGTGTCCTTTGTTTCTGTTTTTTTATGTAAAATATGTCTGGTAATTACGGGCTTACCTCAAAGTGTTGATGGCCACCAACAATAGGGAAAGGGTAGCCGTTATTATTCCATAATTGCGCAAGGCCAACCCGTCCATAGAGGCTGCCCTTGCCTTGCTCGGTTGAACGTATAAAAGGTCGCCCTGCTGCAAATAAAAATACGGGGAGGCGTACAGGTCCGTTTGGTTCAGGTTGAAACGAGCCATTTTTTGCTGCTCGCCTTCCCTCCTGCTCAATATGACATTGGTACGGGTGCCGTATATGGTCATGTCGCCCGCCAGGCCCAATGCGTCCAAGACGGTGGCCCTTTCGCTGCTTACGATATAGGCCCCGGGTCTCTGCACCTCGCCCAATACCGTAACCTTGAAATTTACGATACGCACATTCACCACGGGTTCGCGATACCAGGTCATGGCTTTTTTCCTGACCATTTCTTTGGCCTCGGCGGTGGTCAATCCCGCCACTTTAACCTTGCCGGCCACCGGCAGCTCTATGTTGCCTTCCTTATCTACCAAATATCCGCTTACCGGTTGCCCCGCAGCCGTGCCCGATTGGCTGCTTGGCGTGGACAGTTCGGCATCCAAGCCGTTTTGGGAACCCACATTGGCCATCAGGTTGCCCATGTCCGGGTCCATGGTTTGAACCGTGACGCTCAAGATATCGTCGGGCTTGATGGTCAATTCCCTGAATGGTGTCACCGGTACGGTTCTGCCATCATGGTACACGAACCCGCTGTCGGGCAAATTTTGGAAATAAGGGATGTTCTTATAGCTGTTGCAGCCGCCAAGCGACAACAAAATGGCCGTGACGGCTACGGTGCCGATTGAAAAACGGAATAATTGTTTTGTCATTGAGTATATGGTTAATCGTGTTTAAGTTTTTTGCAGGCCGCACCCGTGGGTATATGGCCTAATACGCCTTCTCGTCTCCTTTCGCTATGTTCCAAACGGTCAGGAACAAAATTTTCAAATCAAACAACAGCGACCAGTTTTCCAGGTAATACACATCGGCCTCCACGCGGCGTGCCATGTCTTCGGTAGTCTTGGTTTCGCCCCTCAAGCCCGTTACTTGCGCCCAGCCGGTGATGCCGGGTTTCAAAAAATGGCGCACCATGAACCGGTCAATCAGCGTGGCGTATTCCTCCGTATGTTTCAGCATGTGTGGCCGCGGGCCCACAACCGACATGTTGCCGCTCAGCACGTTGAAAAACTGCGGCAATTCGTCCAAGCTGGTACGGCGCAAAAAAGCACCGACTTTCGTAATCCTTTTGTCGCCCTTGGAGGCCTGCACGGTGTCCGAATCTTTGTTGATCGCCATGCTCCGCAGTTTCAGGCAGTAAAAAGGTTGGTTGTTCCTCCCCGACCTCAATTGCCTGAAAAAAATAGGCCCCGGCGAATCGAGCCTGATGACAATGGCCAGCACAGGTAGCAACCAACTCAACAAAAGCAAACAAACCGCCAAGGAAAACACGAGGTCGAACAACCGCTTGATGACGGCATTGTGCAAGTCTTCCAAGGGTTCGCGCCTGCTGGTCACTACCGGTATGTTCTCGAACATTTCTATGTGGATGCGCCCGGGCAAATATTCGTAGTAATCCGTAACCAACCTGAAACGCGTAAGGTTGCGGTCGGCGGCGTACATCAAGGTGTCCAAGTTTTCCTTGCTGAGGCCGGAAATGGTACAATACACTTCGTCCACCCTGTTGTTTTGCAGGTAGTCCGCACAAGCCGATACGGTACCCATGTATAAATTCTGTGCATTGAAGGTGCTGCTGCCATTGTCGTTGTGAAAGATACCCAATACGTTGTACTGGCTGTACTCGTTGTTGGTCAATAGGCCGGTGAGGGCAACGGTGGAAGCGGTATTGCCCACGATTACCACGTTCTTTTTGTGGTGTTCCTTGTGTCGCCCGTATTTCCGTACGGTAAGCAACGCAAGGCGCGTGGACGAAACCAACAGCACAAAACAGACATAGGCGATAGGCAAAACCCTAAAATCTTCGATAGCGCCCGTATTGGCACCAACTGCGGCACCTGTATTTTGCAGCGCCAACGCATATACGAACAGCAACGAGAAAGAAAAGAAGAATACCGCCCTGAACAAGCTTTTGAACAAGGCAACCGAGTTCCGGTGTACGTACCGCTCGTATATATGAAAATACGATTGTATGAACAACCACAGGAAGTTGATGATGAGAATATGCGGAAAAGACTTGTGCAAGACACGCAAATCGTGGGATACGAATACCCAAGAGGAAACGAACAGCGCGACATTCAGCCAAACTAAATCGATGGCCAAATTAACCCAACCCAGCAAGCGGATAATACGTGACATCATAGTGCGAACGGGTTTGCCAACATGCGCAATTGCACCAACACTGCCCAACAATCCGCAAATATTGAACCACGAAACACCGGTCATCTTGGGGCATGGCACCATAAACGACAAAGACGGTCAAGTCGCAATAAAATACAGGTTAAAATTGGTTATTGGTAGAAATTGCTATATTGTAATTTTAATAAAAAGTTAAAAATTAACTCCGAGCCAAGATTTCAAAATGAGAATTCCCCGGCCTCCCGATGGGCGAAATAACACAAATGAAGCCTGAAAAACAATTCCCGAAACAATGTTTAACAAGATATTGGAGTATGGGAAAATTATTGCCAAACAATACATATTATTGGGCAACAATAGTGTAAAGTAGTATCGTTCGGGTGCTTAAAATGTTGGATTAATTCATGGCTTATCGGTGCGTCCGGTCTTTGGCGCGTGCCTGCAACAATTTCGATTTTTTGGGCTCGGGTACGTTTTGGAAACCGTAAGGGCAGTGCAAGCACCCATTGCCGCAGCAATAACCGCGTTTGGACAAAAAATGGGCGGTAAGCACCATCTTCCCCTCATCGTTGAAATAGAAATCCACGCCTTCCACTACGTTCATGGGTGCGGGTGTTTTTAGCCGGGTATCCTGGACATGTATTTTTTCATCTCGTTCAGCTGTTCTACTATCTGCTCGTTTTTGGGCTTGGCGGCCTTGGCCTTTGAATAATAGAATTTTGAACCCTTGAAGTCGCGACGCTGCATACATATCGAGGCCAACTGCAAGTAGGCGGTGGCATTGCTGTCGGCATCAGGCAGGCCAGATTGCACGGCCTTGCGCAGGTGTTCGTAGGCATCTTTCATATTGCCTTTCCTGTAAGCAATGGAACCCAACTGCAACAGCGCCGTGCCCTGAAAATCCTTGTCGGCCACGCCGGCTTCCAAACCCTTGCGCAACTCCGCCTCCGCGGCGTCCAGGTCGTCGCTCATGGTCGAAAAATTGGCCTTGAGCATATAATAGGCCGAGCGGATGGGCTTGTACAGCAGATTGGGGTATTTCACCTTCGCTATCGCCTTCTGCGCCCCTTCCACATCGCCTTCTTCAATGTATTTTTGCATGATGGTAACCGGCCCCACCATGAAATGGGCCACCACCATCAATACGGCTATCAACATGGGCAACCATCCCAGCCACCAAGTAACCTTGAAGCCCAATAAAAAACCAAGTGCCAAAAGCGCTACCGCTAACCAAATGCGATTGAAGACTATAAACCGGCGTACAGCGAACATATTTTCCGAGAAATGTAAATTAGGGCGCAAAGGTAGCATAATTCATCGAAGCAAGATGCCCGGTTGCAAATTGTCGTGCCTCAGCCGCGCTTGATAAGCCGTTCGTCGAAACGGATTTTGTTTTTGAGAAGGACTTGTACTTTTTTGAAATCGTTGTGCGCCGGGTTCAGCAGGTAGTTCAATTCGTTGGGCACCAGCACCGAGGGCACGCTCATGGCCAGGTACTTGCCCCCTTCTATGAATTTATTGCCCATTATGCGCAGTTCGTTGGGGGCGGGGTGTTCGCGCCAGTTGGCGGGCAGTTCGGCCTCGCTTACCGATAGGATGCCGGTTTCGGGTATTTCGATGGCCATCTGGCAATAATCGCCCACTATCCTGCCGCCAAAATGAACCAACGATTCAAGCATGGCCAGCGCGCCGCTGCCCGCGGTGTAGAGTATATGCACGCCTTCGCTGTTCCACCTGCCGCCATACACGGCAGCACCCGTGCCGCTCAAGTCGCTTATGTATTGGCATTTCGCTATCCTGAATACAACCATGATGCCTATGCAAAGATGCCATGCTCCATACGGCCGAGTTCTTTCATCAACAAATCGATGCCCAACGAGGTGTCCAAAAAATCTTTGGGACGTTTGTAGCCCAAGGGCACCAAGGCGGTGTTCATCCATTCCTTGAAATATTCGAGCGAGTCGAAAACTTCAGAGCCTTTGCTGTAGAGCCTGGCAAGCTCTAAGATGCGTTCGGACTGTTCTTGGCCCAGCTTGTCGTTGTCGTCGTAGCGGCGCAGGGTGCGGTCGGAAGTATGGATAATGGCGGCCATTTCGGTGCCGGTAATGCCGGTTTGGTCCATTAGGTTGTTCATGGCGGCTTTGGGTAGGCCGGCTCTTATGAGGTTTATGTAATCGCTATCGCTGGTGATGTTTTTGAATTGGGTGTTGCGTTGCATGCCCAACATGTTGATTGGGGTGGTATTGGCGGTTTGATAGTGGGCTATGGGTTCGTTTACCGTGCTGGGTTCGGCATGGGTTATTTTGTATTGTTTGTTGGTTTTCTTTTCCATTTTTTTCTTATTTCGGTCATCTGCCACAAAGTTACGGTCATTTGTCTGGTTTTTCAAATTTTTCTTCATTTTCTTTTGTCTTACTTTTGCTTCCTCGTTATTGGCTGTTCGTTTTATGGTCGGCCGCTTGTTTTTTTGTTTATGGAAAGAATTTATTTCGATAATGCGGCCACCACCGCATTGGATCCTTCGGTGCTTGAGGCCATGATGCCCTATTTTACCGATAAATTTGGCAATCCTTCTTCAATTTATTCGTATGGCCGCGAAAGTAAGATGGCCATTGAAAACGCAAGGAAGTCGGTAGCCAAATCGTTGAACGCTCATCCCGGCGAAATATTCTTTACCTCCGGCGGCACCGAAAGCACCAATACCGCCGTTACTGCCGCCATTTGCGATTTGGGTTGCCGCCACATCGTTACCTCGCCTTTGGAACACCATGCCACCCTACATTCCGTCGAATATTGGGCAGGCCAGAAAGACGTTACCCTGAGTTTTGTTCAGCTCAACGAATTGGGGCATATAAACCTCGACAGCCTCAGGGAGCTGCTGGCAAGCACGGAAAAAAGAACTTTAGTTACCCTGATGCACGCCAACAACGAAATAGGCAACCTGCTCGACATCCAGGCCGTGGGCAATATATGTCGCGAATACGATGCCTTTTTCCATTGCGATACCGTACAAACAGTGGGCCATTACCCCATTAGCCTGCGCGATACGCCGGTGCATTTTATCACGGGCGCGGGCCACAAATTCCATGGCCCCAAAGGGGTGGGCATTTTATACGTCAATGAAAACGTGAGCATAAAGCCTTTGATAAAAGGGGGCGCCCAGGAAAGAAACATGCGTGCGGGCACCGAAAATTTATATGGCATAGTGGGCTTTGCCAAAGCGCTGGAAATCGCCATGGACCGTTACGAACAAGACAGTGCCTATATACTCGACCTGAAATATTACATGGCGCAGAAAATACGGGAAGCCATACCGGAAGCGGGCTTTAATGGCGACTGGAACGGCCGCAGTCTTTACACGGTATTGAACGTATCGTTGCCCAAGACCGAAAAATCGGAAATGATATTGTTTAATCTGGACATGGCCGGTATTTGTGTGTCCGGAGGCAGTGCGTGCAGCAGCGGCGCCGGTACGGGTAGCCATGTAATTGGTGCCATAAAAAACGACCCGAACGCCATACCCGTCCGCTTCTCGTTCAGCAGGCACAATACCCGCGAACAAGTAGATGCCGTAGTAGCCAAAGTAAAAGACTCCATCTAGGTATTTCCATGACCTTTTGTGCCTTTGCCGGAAACAATGGGAGCGTTCACGTGGCCGCAAGTTTCGTGTCGTTTACTTCCGCCCCATGAATACCGGCAACATATTGAGCAGCGTACCTATGCCCAGCAACAACAACACCGGTTTTACTATGCCCATGAGGCCGCTATTGCGCAACAGTACTGCGTTGATACCCTCCATGCTCCAATGCAGGGGCGATACCAAGGCGGCATTTTTCATTAAGGCGGGCAAAATCTCTATTGGTACCCACACGCCGCCCATGGCCGACAGCAATACTATGGAAATAGCCCCCACCGGCATGGCTTGGTTGGCCGTTTTGAACACTGCGCCAATGAAATAACCATAGCTTACCGCCACGTAGGCCACCGCCATTACCACGGGTAGCAACAGCAAGGGTTGCCTGCCCAGTTGCAGCCGGGGCAAATCGAACAAAGGCAGCAGATACAAGCCCACCAGCACCATGACGCTGAATTGCAAGCAGCAAACCAGGATGTAAAAAACTATCTTGCCTATGCCTACCCATTTGGTGGCGTTGGGTATAAGGTTGATGCGTAGGGCACTGCCTTCGTCGCGTTCGCGTATCATGTTGCCCGAGATGGGCACCACTATCATGAACATGCCAAAAATGGCCCATGCCGGTACGTTGTGCTGTACGGAGTTCATGGCCGGGTTTATTTTCTGCCCCTTTACGAGGCTCTCTTCCTGCACCGCCAAGGTGGTGCGCAAGCCTTGGTCAAGGTGTACGGTGGCATTGTTGCCGTTTAATTTGCCCAGTCGTTCCAGCAGCAATTCCGTCTTTACTTGGCTCACGTATTGGTTCAGGGCAAAGTTCAACCCATTGCGGAAAGAAGGTTTCACCGTGGGGTCGAACAGTAATTTTATCGGTACGGAATCCCGGGTGGCGGTAGTGGGCAATCCGCCGGGCAAGCCCATGGCATCGGCCATTTGGTTGGCCATTTTGTTGGTCATGTTGGCTACCGCCGCGCTGGCGTCGGGAGGTATGACTATGCCCATTTGGTAATCGCCTTTTCGAAGCGCAGAACGCAGCGTGGCTTCCGTTACCGGCTCGTTTTTGTAAGTGGTGACGGGCTGGAAGCCTTTGTTGCTGCCGAGGCCTTCTATGATGCGCCGACCGGTATTGCCTTTGTCTTGGTTGGCTACCAGTATGCCGAATTTCCTTTCCTGATAATCGCGGTAGGGGCCGTCTTGCACCAAGGCCATCACTACGATGAGCGCGGCGGGCATAATGAGCAGCAGCAACAACCCGCCCGGGTCGCGGAGCAATAACAGCAATTCTTTCCTTATAGTGGCAAACACCTTTTGTTTGGTTGTTTTAAAAGAATGAGAAATTAGGGCTTCTTATGGCTTGCAAAGATAATGTGCCGAAAGGCAAATGGTTGGCAGTAATTCAAAAACTGGGACGAGCGCCACGGAACAGTTTCATTAAAATCCGGGAAGCAATGTTTGTTTCGGCCAAGGCTTGGCAAATATCAATTGCTTCGCGCCCAATGGGTGCCAAGTGAAATGGCGGCGGCAATGCGTGTTTTTTGTGCAAAATGCCTGCATTGGCATCATTGTTTTTAATGCCGAAGCCGGTTTTCGCCCCCGTTTCGTTAGTTTTGCAGCCATCGTAAATATTCATCATTGCTGTTTCATGCGTTTATACGTTGTTGCCATACTGTTTTTTTTATGCTTGCCGCTACATTCCGTATGGGCACAGCAGCCTTCGCGTGCCGACCTGGAGCGTAGGCGTACCAACCTCTTGAACGAAATTTCGGCCACCCAACAACAACTGGAAGCCACCAAGCAGGACAAAAAAGCTACCCTGGGGCAGTTGCGGGCATTAACGGCCCAACTCGGTGCCCGTCAACGGCTCATCAACAATATCAACAGCGAGCTGGCCAATATCAGTGGCAACATTGACCAATCTACCGCCGAGATAACCCAAATGAACGCCGATTTGAAAACCTTGCAAAAAAATTATGCACAATCCATAAGATATGCCTACAAGCACCGCGTAAGCCAAAACATGATGGTGTTTGTATTCTCCGCCAGCGATTTCAACGATGCCATCAGGCGCTTGCGCTACTTGCGCAAATACCGGGATTACCGAAAAAACCAAGCAGAAAAAATACGCAAAACACAAGCATTGTTGGAGCAAAAAGTAAATGTACTCAATGCCCAGAAAAAGCAAAAAGGCCAGTTGCTGGCCACGGAAGAAGTGCAAAAAAACGAATTGCAGCAAGAGACCCAGCAGACCAACCAAGTAATGAGCGAGTTGAGGGGCAGGGAAAAGGAACTGGTGGCGCAAATACAGCAAAACCAGCGCAATGCCCGAAAATTGGAAGCCTCCATCAAGGAACAAATACGCAGGGAAATAGAAATAGCCCGCCAAAAGGCATTGGAAGAGGCGCGCCGAAAAGCCGCCGAAGAAGCCTTGGCCCGTAAACGTGCCGCCGAAGAAGACGCAAGGCGCAAGGCGGCGGCGGCCCAGGCCGCCGCCGATGCCAAAGCAAGAGATGTAGCCGCCGTCAAGGCAAGGGCCGCACAGCAGAGCCAACCTAAAACCGACAATGAGCATACCTACACTGCCAACAACCAATCGGTAAAATTAAACACGGGTGCCATCAACAACAAGGTAAGCGTACCGGAAGAAAAACCCCAAGAAAAAGTGGCCAGTGTAGCCACCACCAATAAGGCTCCGGTGGCCGCAGTGGAAAAAACATCGTACAAGTTGAGCCTTACGCCGGACGTGCAGGCACTCTCGGCCAATTTTGCGGCCAATAGGGGGCGTTTGCCCTGGCCGGTGGAGCAGGGTTTTGTATCCGTGCCCTACGGCAAGCATCCCAACAAACTGTTCCCTTCGGTTACGGAAGAAAACAATGGCGTGGATATAGCCACCGGCGCGGGGGCCGCCGTACGTTCGGTGTTTGACGGTACGGTCATCAAGATTGCCAATATAGACGGCGTGATGGTGATGGTAAGCCACGGCGAATATTTTACCATATACACCAAGCTAAGCGGTGCCAGCGTATCGGTAGGGCAGAAAGTCAATGCCCGGCAGGCAATAGGCCGTGCCGGGAGGAATGACGAAGGGGAGAACGTGGTGAATTTCCAGATATGGAAGGTAAACCCCAATGGCAGTTTCTTTACCGTCAATCCGGCGGAATGGATAGCGCGGTAATCGCCTCGGCAGGTTGTTCCGCAAGAAAACGCCAACTACGTTAAAATAGCTGGCGTTTAAAAGCGAAGGACTTGGATAATAGACAGGCTTTATGCCAGATAGCTCTTACTTCGAGTTGGCCATTACGTAGGCCGTTACCAATTGGGCATCGGCCTCGTTGAGCCTTGCCTTGGGTATCATGCTCTTCAATATTTCGGTCCATTCGGAGGCGGTAAAGTCCGAGGGCTCCTTGTATTTGTGGCAACGTACGCAATTGCTGCTGTACAAGGCATGGCCTTGTTCCAATTGCGCCGCCGAAAATTTGGTAGAGGCCGCTGCCTTGGTCTGTACTGCGGTAGTGGCCTTTCCGGTGTTGCTCGCCACCTTGGGGCTGCAGTTAACGGCAAGCAAAGCGGCACCCAGCACGCTTGCACACACAAATGTCTTTCTCATAAGTATAGTATTTTGTCTTTTTTGCTTTGAATTATTGCCCCGAAATTAGGGCATTGTCACACAATTGTCAAAAAATGCCCTGTTGATTCACGGCCAATTCCGTCCGGTTTGGGGCTTTGCGATGGCGGCACTTTTAGCACGAAAGTTTGATAGATGTATTAACTTTCAACTTTGCAGAAATGTTCAATCGAAGCTGTTATCTGCCACTATTGCCAAACCCTTGTTATCGGTTCGGTGTTCCTCTCTCGTTTTGGTTGTCAGTCTTTTGAGCGTTTGGGACAGACACACTCTTTGCCAAGTTTTGGTTTGTGCGTAGGCAGGTGCGGCTTGGCAATGTGTGTGGCTGTTTAGCGTTGGCATTTTAATTCAAATACTTTTTTAAAATATCCTTTTTTGCTTTTGGAATTTCAGCAATTTCTTTTTCCAATTTTGCAATCTTATTCTCAATTTCCTCTATTTGAGCAACGATTTGCTGTTGTTCGGAAATCAAATAATAATGGTTGTTAAATGTTCTCCGTATTGTTTTTGGTAAACCTCAATTTTATAACCATCTTTTAGGTTTGTTATCCAATTTAGTGGAGTGATTCGTATGAAATAGTTAAACCAATTTCTTTCTCCAACCTTATTTAAGTTGAGCTTATTGTTAGCAATAGCTTTTGTAATTTTAGCATCTACTGACATTACAAATATTTTTTTAGAATTTTAGCTCGTTGTTCTTCAATATCAGATATTACGTGTGTTTTTGATTTTTCTTCTAATTTGATTATTTCTTCTATGATTTTTTGTTGAACTTTCAAGGGAGGTAGAGGAATTTTAAATTCTGAAAATTGTGATTTTGAAATTTCAGGATAGGTCATTCCTGAAGCCAGCATTGAGATGTTTTTAGTCTGATTTTTTAAAATATTATAAAGATACTCAGGTAGAATTTTATCTCTATTACAAATAAAATTCTTGTAACCTTGATTTGTTGAAGTCGCAATTTTATTAATACAGACATCTCCAATTGTTGCCCTTGATGAAAAAATTACCGTATCTATTGGTAATAATATAGCACTGCTTTTCTGCATACCCAATTCCGTTATTTTTCGTTGTGTATCATAAAGATATTTGCTTTTTGTGTCAACAAGAGTAGCCCAACAGATATTTCCGTTCCAATATGCTTGATTTTTGGTATCTGGCGTACCTCCACTTATAATTTCACAGACATTTCCTAATTTTACCAAATCCCACTTAGATTCAATAGCCTCAATATTTTTAAATGTCAGCGTAATATTCTTCTCAAAGTTTATACGATTAAAAGAGAATAAATCAATCAATTTTTGATAACTAATATTATCTTTCAAGCTATCGGGAAAACTTAAATCAAAATTATTTCTAAAGGCTTGATAAATATAATTACTTGCTTTTTCTTGATTATTAAAAGAGTTGGAATCATATAACAGGGTACAGTCGTCTATTGTAATTTCTTTACCAAACTTATCCTTTCCTCTTATAATTGGATGAATTCCCTCATCACCTCTTTTGTTACTAAATTCATAACCCAAGAAACGTTTTTCTTCATTCTTTTCTCCTGTTTTTACCAATACAATTTTTTGAGGGTAAGCAATAATGAAGTACAACAATTTTTCTTGTTCCAAAGCTAAAATGTTATTCCATTTTTCGGCTTCATCTTTGGCTTTTATTTTTTTATCATATTCTTTGTATATCTCGTGTTTTTTTACCGTTTCATTCGGCTTTTTGCCCAACAATGTGAGATAATCTTCAAAACTCAAATCTTCCCAAACGTGAGCTACATATTTTTGTACAGGTTTTTCAATGCCGTTAATCGTTACATCTTTAAGGTTAGTAAAGAATTTCTTTACGGCTTCTTCAATATTGTAGGCATCTGCGTTATTTCGTCTCCTTAAAAACATAATTACGGTACTCGTTCCTGTTGCCATAAAAGTACCCGAACCTAATTCCGTAATTCCTAAAATATCAAAGTATTTTAAAATAATTTCACGGGTTTGCGTATAAATTCCTCCCTTACTCAAAATACTACTTGGCAAAATAATACCTGCAACTCCTCCGTCTTTCAAAAGCTGTTTGGTTCTTTCAATAAACAAACATTCTATTTCGCTACTTTGGTCGGTCAAACGATTGTAAAGGTCAAAAGCTTGTTTAGCTTTTTCTTCTTGCATCATCGTTCCTTTAAAGGCAGAAACAGAATAAGGTGGATTAGAAATTACGATGTCAAATTGTTTGTTGTCCTGCGGATAAGTTTTGTCATTAATTTTCAGTAAATCTTTGAAATCATTTGAAGTCGCAAAATCGCCTAAACCGTCTCCGTGAATAACTTTTGCCAAACCATCTCCGTGAAGATAACAGCTTACTTTAGCTGTTTTTACTAAACGATAATCTTTTTCTATTGCATAAACATAGTCCTCTGCCCAATCAAATTGGTCTTCTTTCCATTTTTTGATAGCTCTTTTGGTGGTTGGAGTGTATTTGTTTTCATCTAATTGGTCAATATACTCTTGTACAATTTCCATTGATTCCGTGATGAAATGCCCGCTACCAGCCGAGTAATCAATTATGGTTGGCAATAAGTCATTTTTGTTTCCTTGCT
>JASGFI010000014.1:0-32470 GCA_047605615.1 Edaphocola sp.
CAGTTCATTTGTTTTTTAGGCAAACATACAAATCTATATCAATTCAACAATACCACGAATTAAATTATTGACAATAAGAATATTTAATAAAATTAAATAACGAAATAATCCCATCGGGTTAATAACAAAGGTAATTCCTCGCTGCTATTATTATAGCATACATTTTAAATCAGTACCAAAAAATTATCAACTTTTTTGTCCATTACTCCCCCATTAAGCCTAAAAAAACCACCTTGAAAAGGTGGTTTGGTGCCCAGAACAGGAATCGAACCTGCACATCCTTGCGAATACCAGATTTTGAGTCTAGCGCGTCTACCAATTCCGCCATCTGGGCATCATGTGTTTCGCAATGGGACGCAAAGGTAAGCGTTCTTTTCAATTAACCAAAAATATGGGAGGTGTTTTTTTGGCAGGGTTGCAAAACGCCATTTTCCACAAGCAATGATTTACCTTTGGGCTTCCTCTTAAAACAATTTTTTGCATGATTAAAATAGGCCTGATAAGAGAAGGTAAAATTCCGCCCGACACGCGCGTGGCCCTCACTCCGGCGCAATGTGCCGACATAGCCACATTGTTTCCGCATACCTTTACCATTGTCGTGCAACCCTCCGCCAACCGGTGCTTTCCCGATGCGGAATACCAAGCCGCAGGTGTGTTGTTGCGGCAAGATTTGAACGATTGCGATGTGTTGATGGGCATAAAAGAAGTGCCCGTCATGGATTTGCTTCCGAACAAGACTTACTTTTTTTTCTCGCACACCAAAAAGCTGCAAGCCCATAACCAAGCATTGATGCAGGCGTTGATAGCCCAAAAAATAACCTTGGTTGACTACGAGGCACTTACCTACGACGACGGGCAACGTATATTGGGCTTTGGTTTTTTTGCCGGCGTGGTGGGCGCGCACAACGGTTTGATGGCGTATGGCCGAAAGACAAGGCAATTCAACCTGATACCTGCGCACGACTGCATGGATATGCGCGAGATGATGCAGCAATACCGTAACGTAAAATTGCCCCCCGTGAAAATTGCCGTTACCGGCTCGGGCAGGGTTACCGCCGGTTTGCTGGAAATAATGCACCACTGGGACGTGGAAAGCGTGGAACCCGAAGATTTTTTGGCAAAAGATTTTACCTATCCGGTTTACACGCTCCTGAAAGGGCCAACGTTGTACGCACACAAAGAAACCGGCAGGTACAGCCGCGACGATTTCCACGCCCACCCGCAAAAATATGTTTGCCTGTTTGAACCTTTTACCCGCGCCGCCGATATATTGATGAACGGCGTTTACTGGGACAAAAATTTGCCGCGCCTTTTTGAGCCGGAAGCACTGCGCCACCCCCGATATAGGATGAACGTAATAGCCGACGTTACTTGCGATGCCAATGGGTCGGTTCCCATCAACTTGGGCGCCGCCACCATAGAGCATCCCGTGTATGGCATAGACAAGCATACATGGACAAAAACGGAAGCCTACAAAAATGCTGCCGACACGGTAGATGTGATGGCGGTAGATAATTTGCCCAACGAATTGCCCCGCGATGCCTCGCACCATTTCGGCGAACACATCATCAAGTACATCTTGCCTGAATTAATGAAAAGCCAAAGTACCATTTTGACCCGTGCCACCATTTGCTCTGCCGGCAGGCTTACCGAGGCATTTAACTACATGGCCGATTATGCGTACCAAAATTAACGTACAGGCGTACATTTTGTATAAAAAGGCAAGGGGGGAATTTTTATATCCTCCCCTCGTCGCTGTACCCAAATATGCCTAATTTGAAAGTTTTTTAATTAATCCCTGTCCCGGCTGTTGAAAAACAACAGCAAATAATAGAGTAGGGTAGCAACGGAACTTGCCGCCGCTACCACATACGTGCGGGCAGCCCATTTAAGTGCGTCGGCCGCCATGGCATGTTCCTCGCCGGTGGTTATGTGCGCACCGTCCAACCATTTCAGGGCCCTGTCGCTGGCATCATATTCTACCGGCAGCGTAATAATGGTGAACAAGGTGGTGACGGCAAAAAGCGCTATGCCCACCAACAGTATCGTGGGGTTGGAACGGCCAAACATAAAGCCCAAACCGGCAAGTATGATCCACTGCGACAATTTGGTGCTGATGTTCACCGCCGGCACCATGGCGCTTCTAAAGCGCAACATACCGTATTGTGTGGCATGTTGCACGGCGTGCCCACATTCATGGGCGGCCACGGCAGCGGCCGCTACGCTCCTGTTGCTGTACACGTCTTCGCTTAGGTTTACCGTTTTCGTGTCGGGGTTGTAGTGGTCGGTCAATTGTCCGGGTGTGGATATTACTTCTACGTCGTATATGCCGTTGTCCTTTAACATTCGTTCCGCCACTTCGCGCCCGGTCATGCCATTGCCCAGGCCCACTTTGCTGTATTCCGCAAATTTGCTTTTCAACCTGCCGCTCACCATCATGCCTATCAGGAACATGATGCCCGCAATGAGGTAATATCCTGTCATTCCCATTTTATACTTTTTTGTTTTGTAGCTAAATTAGGGCAGCAATTCCCATGCCAGAAACAAATAGCCTGGTTTTCGGTTAAAATGACATTTTGGATGTGCCAATTGTTGCATTGGCTGGGAGCCGACGAAGTACAACATTATAGCGGCACTCGTTTTTTCATACTTTCGCAATATAAAATATATAAATTTAATATAATAATATTTTAGTAAGTGCTTAAATTTCGGAAACGTTTGCGTAAATTTTTTTTAACGGGTTGCAAAAATTTCACATCTTGCAGTCGGTATAGATAGTGAGTGAGTAGTTACCGCTGCGTTGATGTCGAGTAAGTTTGGTTTATGGTGATTCGGTTGTTGCTTGCAGTTTTTGCTTTGATATCTTGTAACTGATTGAAAGGGTTCGTTTTTTGCATGAAAGCCTCACTTGAAAAACAACAAATTCGTTTGACAAAATTTTTAACGGAATAAGTAAATATAGTGTAGTTATGAATAGAATCTTAAAATTATCCTTTTTCCTTGTAGGATTATTGATTTGCGCGGTGGGATGCCGGAAAAAAAGTTGGGACAATTTTTATGGCGTACCCGACGACCTTGCCGAGCCTATTTACACTGTTCTAAAGGAAAAGGGCAATTTTACCCACTTGCTTGCCGCCATGGAAAAGGCCGGTTACGACAGTACCTTGAACGCAGCCGGGTATTGGACTTTGTTTGCTCCGGACGATGAAGCCTTTGAAGCCTATTTCGCGGAAAAGGGCATAACCGGCGTGTCGGCCATGACCGAGGAACAATGCAGGAAAATAGTAACCTATTGCCTGGTTTATTACGCCTACAAAAAGGAACGCCTGGGCGACTATCAATCCACTACAGGTTGGCTGTCCAACATGGCTTTCAGGCGGCGCACCGCCAACTACACCGGCGTATATACCGATGTGGACAAAGACGGCGCAAGCAAGCTTACCATAGCCAGCAACAGGAACAACAACGGGACAACCTATTACGTGGACAAGGACAACAATTATAAGTACCTTACTTACTTTGTTGACCAATTTTTTACCGCTGCGGGCCTTAGCGCAACGGATTACAATTATTTTTTCCCGAATACTACCTACACCGGCTTCAATGTACTTGATGCCACCGTTACCGAACAGGACATCAATGCGGGCAATGGCGTTATACACGTAATAGACAAAGTGATAGAAGCCCTGCCCTCCATTGACGATTACCTGCGCGAAAATTCGCAATACAGCTTGTTCTACAGCCTTTACCTGAAGTATATGGTGAGCTATGTAGCCAATGCCACCGTGACCAAAACCTACCAAACACGCAACGGCGGCTCCGATCAGGTATATACGAAGGTCTATAACTCGCTGTTGGCATACTCCCTTGGCAACGAAAACTTTTTGTCGCCGGGCACCAACGATGCGCAACAAGGTTGCTACACCATTTTTGCCCCTACCAACGATGTGTTGCAAGCCTATATAGACACGGTATTGTTGGAGCATTACTCCTCCTTGGACGACATGGATCCCGCCATTATCGCCGCTTTCCTGAATGCGCACATGTGGCAGACGCCGGTTTGGCCCAGCCAGTTTGCCACAACCTACAACTATGTGGGCGAAGATGCCCGTTTCGACCCGGAGAGCAATGTTACCGAGAAAAAAATATTGAGCAACGGTATGCTTTACGGTACCAACAAAGTGCAGGATGCCAACGTTTTTGCAAGCGTATATGGAAAAGCCTACTTGGATCCCGATTATTCCATGATGCTCAGTCTTTTGAACATGGAATTGAAATCCAGCATTTCCAATATATATACCGACTATACGGTGTTTATGATTAGCAATCAAATGTTCAACGATGCCGGGTTTACCGTGGATGCCACCGTCAGCAACGATGCGGACGACCAGTGGCGTTTTACCCCGCCGGCGGGGTCTACCGCAAGTGCCAGCACGGGTTCTACCGCCAGGGCGCGTTTGCTGCGCATACTGAACCTGCACGTAATCCCCAACAAGGTATTGGACGACCTCTCCGGCTCAGGCGTGGCCATGTCCTACGGCGGCGAATACGTGCGCTACGAGAACAACACCGTATATACTGCCGGCAATGTGGACAAAAGCGAGGTGGCCAACGTGTTGAGCTACAAAGGTGCCAAAAACGGCAGGGTTTATTACATAGATAAAATTTTGGAATTCAGCGAACAAACCGTGGGCCAAGACTTGCAAGTACTGGGTGCATCCACCACTTCCGAGTTCAATTATTTTTGGCAGTACTTGAGCAATAGTTCGGACTTATGGACCAGCAGTACAAAGGCGATCACCGGAGTGAGTTCGGGTACTTTTTATACGGTTTTGGTACCCAACAATGCGGCAATACTTGATGCGGTGAATGATGGAATCCTTCCCGGAACCGGTACCGCACCCAATATGGTGCCCAACTTTACCCCTACAACGGAATTGGAAAAAGCACAAGTTGTCCGCTTCGTGCAGTACCATATACTCGATAAAGTAACCATAGGCACCGATGGCGAAGTAAGCGGTTCGTACCCTACGGTGTTAACGGACAACTTGGGCGATGCTACCAGGATATTTGTCACCAATAGCGTGGGCAGCATAGATTTTACCGATATGAATTCGAGGCATGCCGCTACCATACTGAGCAGTAGCAATTATTTGAGCAACCGTGCGGTAATACATCTTTTGGACAATTACCTGCAGTACGTTTATTAATCACTTATCGGCGAAACAATGATGAAAAATATATACACACATACGGTATCACGGTCGAAAGATTGCCGTAACACTATTACCGGGGCCAAGTGCACATTGCGCCTTGACCTGAATTTATCGAGCAAGGCATTGTGTGCCGTTTTGCTTTGCTGTTTCTTGTCCCATGTTTCGGCTTGGGGGCAGACGAGCGTGGTGCGTGGCCGGGTAACGGACAAGGACAACGGTTCGCCGTTGGAAGTAGCCACCGTTTCCGAACAAGATAAGGAAGGCCGTATCCTAAAGGCTACCAGTACCGATTTGGAGGGCAACTACGTGCTGAACGTTACCAGCCTAGACGATTCCATAGCAGTAACCTACATAGGCTACAAGTCGGCAACCGTGGGCATAAAAGGGCGTTCGGTGGTCAATGTTGCGTTGGAAAACAGCATGAAATCGCACGATGAAGTAGTGGTGGTGGGCCAACGTAATTCCAATAACGGCCTGAACGATATAGCCGAGCGCGACTTGACCACTGCCGTGGGCCACATTAATGCCGACCAAATGGAAGAAATGTCCGCAACATCCATAGACCAGGCTTTGCAGGGCCGTTTGGCCGGTGTGGACATTACGGCTACCAGCGGCGACCCCGGCGCGGGCTTGAACATACGCATCCGCGGCGTGTCGTCATTGAGTGGCAGCGGCAACCCACTGATAGTGGTGGACGGTATGCCTTACGAAACGGAGATACCCAGCGATTTTAACTTTGGCACCGCCGACGAACAGGGCTATGCCAGCTTGTTGAACATTTCGCCCGCCGACATCAAAGACATTACGGTATTGAAAGATGCCGCCGCAACTGCCGTATGGGGCAGCAAGGCCGCCAACGGCGTGTTGGTTATCACCACCAAGCGGGGAGCCGTGGCCAAGCCTTCCCTTACCTATACTTTCAAGGGCAATTTGGCTTTGAAGCCCATGGCCATCCCGATGCTGAACGGCGACCAATATTCCACGCTTATTCCCGAAGCATACATGAACCGCCTGGGTACCACCATGAATTATTTGAACATCAAGGAATTTAACTACGACCCTTACGACCCGTATTGGTACTACAATTACAGCAACAATACCAATTGGGTAGATGCCATCAGCCGCAACGGCTATTTGCAAGACCATGTGGTGAGCTTGCAGGGTGGGGGCGACAAAGCCCGCTATTACGCTTCCGTAGGCTTTACGCAGCAAACGGGTACCGTGATAGGCAACGACCTCAAAAGAATCAATACCCGTATAAACCTCGATTACAGAATCTCGAACAAGATTAAGATATTTACCAGCATAGCCTATACCAATACCGACAGGGATCGGAACTATACATCTTCCACCTCTACCTCTACATCTTCTTCCAACGGCGAGGGGGTAATCAGGAACGTGGCCTATTTGAAAATGCCCAACATGAGCGTTTTTGAATATGACGAAGACGGAAATTTAACCACCAACTATTTCTCGCCCGCATCGAACGTGCAGGGGCAGTACAGCCGCATTTACAACCCGGTGGCCATGGCCAGCCAGGCAATCTTTTCCGTGCAGGGCAATAGGGTAACTCCCCGGTTCCAATTGAATTACGCAATCATAAAAGGTGTCCTGACTTCCTCTTTTGACGTACAGTTCGATATCAACAATACCAACAACAGCAGCTTCCTGCCCCAGATTGCCACGGGAAGGCCCAATACCGAAACCGTGGTGAACCGCGCTTACAACGGCGACATAGACCAGTTCAGCGTTACTACCCGCTCTACCCTGAACTACAGGCCGCAGTTCAAAAACACCAATCACTCTTTTGCGGCGTTCTTCAACTGGTTCACCTCGGATGCCACCGCCAATACGCAGGAAGTGATGAAGTCCAACTCTTTTTCTTCCCTGTTGGTGGACGTGACGGCAAGCGGCAGGACCCAGAATACGGAATTGAAATCGGCATCCCGGTTTACGGAAACCAGGTCGATAGGCGGCGTGATACAGGCACAATACGGGTTCCTGGACAGGTACTTGATTAATGTGAGCTTGCGCGGCGACGGAAATTCAAGGTTCGGCCCCAACAATAGGTATGGCTTGTTTCCCGGTGCTTCCGTTAAATGGCGGGTTTCCAGCGAAAAATTCTTGAGGGGCGTTAAAATCTTGGACGACCTCGGTTTCAGGGCCAGCTACGCGCAAACCGGCAATGCCCCCAAAAAAGATTACACTTTTTACAACACCTACAGTACTTTCACGTGGAGCTACCAGGGTTATAGCGGCGTGTACCCTTCGTCCATGGAGTTGAAGAACCTGCGTTGGGAAACGGTACACGGCAGGAACGCCGGGGTGAACATCTCCATGTTCAAAGGCAGGTTGAGGAGCGACATAGACGTGTACCTCAACACCACCAAAAATCTATTTTCGAGCGACCTGAAAATTGCGTCCTACACGGGTTACAGCACCGTGGACATGAACGTGGGTACCTTGGAGAACCGCGGCTGGGAATTTGCCGTGTGGACGCAACCGTACAAAACCAAGGACCTGACCGTTGGCTTCGATTTCAATATTTCGCATAACGAAAACATCATCAGGGAAATATCTCCCTATTACCCAATGGAAAAAGGCGACATGACCACCAACGGCAATTACCTGAGGATATTGCAGGTGGACAATCCCTTCGGCTCTTTTTACGGATACAAAAGCGAAGGCGTTTACAAAGACAAAGCAGCTACCATAGCCACCGATGCCAAAGGCAACCCGATAGTAGGTCCCAATGGCCAGGAGGTGTACATGCGCTTCGGCTACCCTTCGGTCGATTACCTTTTTCAACCGGGCGACGTGAAGTATCAAGACATAAACCACGATGGCAACATAGACTCCAAAGATGTGGTGTACTTAGGCAATAGCAACCCGAAGCTCTACGGCGGTTTCGGCCCCAATATAACTTGGAAAGGCTGCTGGAAGCTGACGGCATATTTCAGTTTCCGTTATGATGTGGATGTGGTGAACGGTACCAAGATGAGCACTACCAGAATGTATTATTTCGACAACCAAAGTACCGCCGTATTGAGGCGTTGGCGCAACGAGGGCGACGTAACCGATATTCCGAGGGGCGTTATCGGCGGCAGCTATAATTGGCTGGGCAGCGACCGTTACGTGGAAGATGCCTCTTTCCTGCGGTTCAGGACATTGACCCTGCGCTATACCGTACCGAAGGCATCGTTGAAGCGTCTTGGCTTCAAGTCTTTGAGTGCCTACCTGACTGCCGAAAACTTGTACACCTTTACCAATTATACGGGCCAAGACCCTGAGGTGAGCACGTCCGGTTCGAGTCCCTTCAAGCTTGTTACCGACAATTCCATGACACCGCCTTCCCGCAACTTTACGGTAGGCATGGTATTGGGTCTTTAGTCGGTACATTCTATGAGATTAAATTAAACAGAGTGTTTTGAAAAATAAAAAAAATATATGAACAGGTATATTTACACACGCTTGCTGACCCTTTCGCTGATGGCGTTATTGCTGTCGGGCTGTAGCAAATGGCTGGAGCTGAAACCCAACGACGGTATAGTAGGCGACGAATTTTGGACTACCAAGGAACAGGTGGATGCTGCCGTCACCGGTATTTATTCGTCCATGTTGGCCAGCAACGTAGATGACCGGGCCATGACCGATTTCCTGTTTGTATGGGGCGAAGGCCGGACGGACATGGTTACTTCCGGCAACAGCACATCGTCCGACGAGTTGGACATGATTAACGTCAACATGGTGTCCACCAATGTATTTGCCGATTGGTCGGGCTTTTATGCAACCATAAACTATTGCAATGTGGTGATAGAACTGGCTCCTGGCGTACTTGAAAAAGACAATACATTTACCCAAGAGCATCTGGATCGATGCGTGGGCCAGGCAAAAGCCTTGAGGGCGCTCATGTATTTTTACCTGGTGCGCAACTTTAGGGACGTACCCCTGAAGTTGACGGCAACGATAAGCGACGAGAACATAGAACCCATGCCCAAAACATCGGCAGACACCATCTTGACCCAAATAGTGGCCGACCTCGTGGATGCGGAAGCATTGGTACCCGTTACCTATGGCTTGGGCGATGCTTACGACAAGGGCAGGGTGACGCAGTACGGCGTTAATGCCATATTGGCCGATGTATATTTGTGGATGGACAAATACACCGAAGCGGCGGCGGAGTGCGACAAAATTATTAACAGCAACGCCTTTACCCTGGTGCCGGGCAGCGAATTTTTCAATAGTTTGTTCCTGGAGGGCGCATCGGAGGAAACGATATTTGAATTGCAGTACGATGAGCAAATATTAAATCCTTTTTACAAGATGCACATGCCCTCGTATAAGCGTTGGGGTGCGGCATTGCACCTGCCGGAGCAGGTCTTTGGCTTGGATTTGGTCAATGCCGAACCCGAATTGGATTATCGTGGCGATAAGGCAGCCTTCCTCAGTTCCAATTATTGTATCTGGAAATATATAGGCGCCGACAACAATGGCGATGATTACAGGAGTTCGGACCAAGCCACCGCCCCTTGGATATTTTATAGGTATGCCGATGCCTTGTTGATGAAAGCCGAAGCCCTAAACGAACTGGGGCAACCGCTGGAGGCTTCGCGATTGGTAAAAACAATCAGGGAAAGGGCCAGGGCCATAGAGTTGACAACAATGGACAGCACGGACCAATCTTCCATGACCAGTTTCATCTTGGAAGAACGGCAAAGGGAGTTCGCCTTCGAGGGCAAACGTTGGTACGATTTGTTGCGAAACGCCAAAAGGAACGATTACCAGAACCTGAGTTTCATCCTCAACTCTGCGGCCATAAGTGTTCCGGCCAGCTTGCAACAATCGGCACAAAACAAATTGAAAGACCCCAACAGTCATTATCTGCCCATTTATAATTACGAATTGGAAACTAACCCTTTATTAGTGCAAAACCCATTCTATCGTTAATCAACCCTATTTTTAAATATTCAAATCACAAAAGAACATTTTGTTATGGAAAAGAAGAATGTTTTGCATAAGATAGTAATCGCAGCATTGCTCGCCATAGTAGTGTTTGCCGGTTGTTCCAAGCCCAACTATAAGCAGACTACCACCACCGACGTAAACATCACCGGCTACCTCGATGAACACCCCGACACGTTTTCTTTGTTCAGGGAAATACTCGAAGTCACGGGTACGGCGGGTTATTTGAATGCCTACGGTGCCTACACTTGTTTTGCCGTTACCAACGACGGGGTTAAGCAATGGATGAGCGAAGCGGGCGTAACGTCCATTGCATCGGCCGATGTGGAAACGTTGAAAGACTTGGTGCGTTTCCACTTGTTGGAAGACACCATAGCCACCAGTTCTTTTACCGATGGCAAGTTGAGTACGCCCACCATGTACGGCCAATACCTTATTACCGGCGCGGAATATGTGGACGGCGTATCTTACTATACCGTAAACCGCCAGGCTTTGATTGTGCAGTCCAACGTAAGGGTAGGCAACGGTATCATCCACGTGATAGACAATATGTTGACTCCCGCCACGCAAACTTTGGCCGAAGCCATAGAAAGCAATCCGAATTATTCCATCTTCACCCAAGCCATGAAGGCCACCGGCTATTACGATTTGTTGAATACCGTAAGCGAGGATACCGCCAGCAAATGGATGACCGTAATTGCCGAATCGGACCAGGCATTGGCCGACAGCGGCATTACCTCCTACGAGGTGTTGAGGGACAAATACAGCCAGTTGGGCGACCCCACCAATACCGGCGACAGCCTCAACGTATATATGGCCTACCATATCATAGACGGCTTGTATTTTTTGGGCGATTTGATTAATTACAGCTCCGTGCTGACCAATGTTCCGGAAGAAGTCATATCCATTGAACTCGACGGGGAAGACATCGTGCTTAACAGAATAGAAATCAACGGCGAAACAGAACCCGGCGTAACCATAATCAGGGATAGCAGCGACAATGCCGCAAGCAATGGCGTGTGGCACTCTATCAATGGGCACACCATGGTGAAGTACCGCAAGCCGACCGCCGTGTATTGGGACGTTTGCACCTTCCCCGAAATAATGAACCAGCCGGCTTATTTCAGGTTGCAGACCTGCACCCTTACCCGGGAAACCGAAGCCGACCGCCCGATTGCCAGCATCAACTGGGAGTACATATCGGCATCCGCATCCCAACAGGTAGTGTATTATCGTAATGCCACGCCAAGCAGCAGCACGCTGTCTATCTACAATGTATTTACCGACCACTTGTGTTTCCCGTTTGGCAACAACCGTCCCTCATGGTACGAGTTTACCACACCGGTCATCATAAAAGGCCGGTACAAGGTATGGATATGCTATGTAGCCCAAAACTCCGTAGGCGCCAATGTATTCGTGAACGGTACGCAGATGCAGCGTTCCATAAACTTTAACGAATACATGCCTTCCGGCACTACGGAAGAGCTGGAGTCCATAGGCTGGAAAAACTATACTACCGCCAGCAGCCCCGGTCGGCACAATGCACGCCTGGTGGGGCTCATTGATATTACCACCACCGGCACCCAGGTGCTTCGTTTTGAACACAACGGTACCGGGGGCAACTACTGCCGTTTGGATATGGTACACTTCATACCCTACGACGAGGACCAGACATCGCCAAGATTTGCCACGGACGGAACGGCGGTATATTGATAAACGGTGTGCGCACAAATTACTAAAGTGAACATAAAATAATTCAGCATGAACATAAACATAAAGCAATTGGGCATAGTAGCTGCGGGTTTGTTGCTATTGTCGATCGGATGCAAGAAATGGGAAGACCACAACACCATAGTGGATGAAAGCAACGATAGGAACCTGATGGAATATATAAATGCCAATTCGGAGCTAAGTTCTTTTGCGGCCTTGCTTACCAAGTCGGGTTATGCCGATTCGTTGGCATCTTCCCAAACCTATACCGTATATGCGCCCAACAATGCCGCCGTTGCCGCCGTTATCGGCTCCATAGAAAACGATGCCGCCGCATTGAAAAAGTTCGTGGGCAGCCATATTGCCAATCAGGCTTTTTATGCCAACAAAGTGGCGGGTACCCAACGCATTGCCATGGTGAACGGCAAATACCACAACGTAACCGGTAGCGACATAGACGGCGTGTCCATTACGACAAAAGACCAATTGGCAAGAAACGGCGTGGTGCAGGTGCTGGATGGCTCGCTGCCGGTATTGGCCAATGTTTGGGATTTCGTATGGTCGGACGAGCGGATGCCTGCCGAACAAAAGGCAGTGATGGTGGATACCTCCCTCTATAACTTCAGTACCTTGGCGTATGACCTGAGCGACGAATCGAAAAATTACACGCTGTTCGTATTGCAAGACGATGTGTTGGCCGCCGAGATAGTGAAGATGAAACCTTACAGCATTACCGCCGACAACGACAGTACGCTGAAAATAGCCTCTTGGTTGGTGGTAAAAGATTTTGCGGCAGACACCCTGTTCGGTTCCGTGGAGAGCCTGCCCGACAGCGTTACCTCCAAATTCGGGGTAAAGGTGGCCATCGACAAAGATGCGGTGGTGGACTCCATCAAGACCAGCAACGGCATGGTGTATATCATGAGCAAGTTGGAAGTTCCCCTGTACGAGAAATTCAAGTCCATTACCGTAGAAGCCGAAAATTACACCGACGCCAGCGACAGCCGCGACAAATACACCTATTTCAGGGATAGGATAGATTCGGCCACCGGTGCCATCTTCCGCGATGTATTGGTATATGGCCACGGGGTTTCGCAGTTCAACCTGCGCTACGCACTTACCGATGTTCCTGCCCTGCATTACAAGGTCTATTGGATGGCCTTGAACGACAACATCAACGGCATGACCACCACCTTTAGCCAAAAAGTAAGTGTCGATTCGTTTAATTCAGCCACTCCGGCATACACTACCGTGCCGCTCAATACCTATGCGGAACAATATGCGGGCGAATTTACCTTGGCCGGTTTCAGGACTACGTTCAACCTCTACCTCACGTCCGCCAAGTCCACGTCCAGTTCGGTCAATCCCTTGGTGTGCAATTATATCAGGTTGGAGCCTGTATTTTAACCGGTAGCAAAATATCAAAAAAAGACATGAAGATAAATATACTGAAAACGCTGTTGGGCATAGGAATAGCACTCTCTTGTTGCATGGCCGCCAAAGCCCAAGACGTAACCACCGATTCGGTGGCCACGGACGAAGAAACAAGCGTGACCGTTGAAAAGGTAACTACCGATACGGTGGCCATAAAGGAAGATACAACAAGTGGCAAGAAAAAGCTCCTTGTAAAAGGCCAGGTGATAGATGCCGCCACCGGAAAAGGCATTGATGGCGCGCGGTTGCGCGTGCCGGGCTTTTCGGCCACCATAGCCGATACCGTAGGTGTGTTCACCTTGCGTATTCCCAATTCATCGTCCGTAATCACCGTTGAGTCGGAAGGGTTCGATAAGTCGCTGGTGCCGGTCAAGAAAAGGGATTACATGGTAATAAGGTTGCAATCCAATACGGTTTATTCCTACAACGACGAGGTAATAATGCCCTTGGCAACGGAATATCGCCAATACCAAACCACGCCCGTGGACCAAGTGGTAATTGACGGTTGGCAACAGCCCACCGAAACCGTTGACGCGCTTTTGCAGGGCAAGGTAGCGGGGCTTAACTCCATCAGGCGTTCGGGTATGCAGGGCGTGGGGGCCAATATGTTCCTCAACGGCATCAACTCGCTGTATGCCACCAACAAGCCCTTGATAATAATAGACGGCATGCCCTACGATGCCAACGATTACGGCCTGAGCCTCATAGCCAACAACTATACCAACCCCCTAAACCTGATAGATGCCAAAGATATAGACAATGTAACCGTACTGAAAGATGCCGCAAGTATTTACGGCTCTAAAGGAGCCAACGGCGCTATCCTTATCAATACCGTGAGTGCCAATGGCAGGTTGGAAACCAAGATAGATGCAGGCGTATTTGTCGGCGCAAATTATGCCCCCAAAAGGCTGCCCGTGCTGAATGCCGCCGATTACAGGATATACCTTGCCAGGGCATTGTCCAGCAGCGGCATGAGCGAAAGCGAAATTTCGGCATTGCCCTACATGTCGGACGATGCGACAAGGGAAGACTATTACAAGAACCACAACAATACCGATTGGCAGCGCGAAGTATTTGCCAACAGCATGGCGCAAAACGCCTATTTGAGGGTAACGGGTGGCGACAACATAGCCACTTACGGCCTCACCGTGGGTTATATGAAAAATATGGGCGTGGTGAAAAACACCGATTTGGAACGCTACAATACCCGGTTCAACGCGCTTTTCAATTTTACCGAAAAGCTGACCGGTTCCGCCAACCTTTCCTTCAGCTACAACAATTCGGACCTGAAAGACCAAGGTATTTCCGATAAAACTGCCCCTATTTTCAACGCATTGGTAAAGGCCCCGTTTTTTACCGCCAACGAATTGGCCTCGGACGGTACCGCATCTCCCAACTATGAAGCGGTAGATACCTTGGGCATCAGCAATCCCGCGGTTATCATCAACGGCATACAAGCCTCCAACAAATATTACAGGTTCTTCGGCAATTTCAGGTTCAACTACGAGATAAACAGGTACCTGTCTGCCAGCACCTTATTGGGCGTGCAGTACGACAAAGTAAGGGAAAGTTATTTTGTGCCCAGCAAAGGCGTAGTAAAAGATACCTTGTGGAACGATGTTGCGGACAATAGGATGGGTTCCCAAGTAAAAACCTTGTTCAGCGTATTCAACGACACCAAGCTTGAGTTTGCCCGCAAATACAACTATATTCATTCCGTAAGCGCACGTCTGGGCGTAAGGTACCAGACCAACAAAGCTCGCCAAATAAGCGTGACCACCGCCAATTCAGCTACCGACGATTTGGTAACCATCCAAAACGGTTTGGCCACCTTGCGGCAGGTAACGGGCGACATGGGCGAATGGAACTGGCTCAATACCTATCTGGGCGCAGATTATAGCTACGCAGACAAATTGTTTGTCAACGTAAGGATGGCTATGGACGGGTCTTCCCGTTTTGGCGTGGAGGCGAAAAATGGATTGTCCATTTCCGGTCACAAGTTTCCGGTGTTTCCTGCCATTAGTGCCGCTTGGCTGGTTTCTTCGGAGAAATTCATGTCCGGCTCGTTTGTCCATTTGTTGAAATTAAGGGCTTCTTACAGCGTAGCCGGCAACGACGATATTGGCAACTATTCCGGCCAACAATTGTATGTGGCCCAAAATTTGTTGGGCGCGCAAGGCTTCGTGCGCAAAGGCATTGCCAATCCGGCATTGCAATGGGAAACCCGTAAAATGCAAAATGCGGGCATAGACTTTTCGTTTTGGAAAGAACGCGTAAGCCTTAGTGCCGACATATATAACAGTACGACCGACAATATGCTGGTGCATACCCCCTTGCAATCTGTTACGGGCTTTTCTTCGGTACTTACCAACGATGGCAAACTGCGCAATACCGGCATCGAAGCCAGCTTGAACGTGCGCCTGCTCAATAACAAAAACTTGAAGTGGGACTTTGGTTTCAACATAGCCAAGTACCAAAACAAAATATTGCAAGTGCCGGACGGCGAGGTCTTGACCGATTTTGCGGGTGCCACCATCCGCACCGCAAACGGCCAGCCTGCCAATCAGTTCTACGGCTACAAAACCGACGGAATTTTTAGTTCCGATGCCGAAGCCGCCGAGGCGGGGCTATACACGGTAAATACCGATGGTTCCCAGTCTGCATTTACCGGAGGGGACGTAAAGTTTGTGGATATGAACGGCGATAAGATTATAGACAGCAAAGACCGCACCGTGATAGGCGATGCCAACCCGCAATTTTTTGGCGGCATCAGCAACCGGATTGTATGGAAATGGTTCGAGTTGAATGCGCTCGTTACCTTTACCAAAGGCAATGATGCTTTCAATTACCTGCGGTACAGGCTGGAGTCGCAAAGCGGCGTGGAAAACCAATTGCAAAGCGTGATGAATAGTTGGCGTTACGATGGCCAGCAAACGACCATGCCCAAAACCACTTGGGGCGACCCCATGGGCAACAACCGTTTCAGCGACCGTTGGATAGAAGACGGCTCGTACCTGCGCCTCCGCTCCGTAAGCCTTACGTTCAACGTACCCATTAAAAGTACCGGAGCATTCAAAAGCATGGCAGTATATGTTACCGGCAACAACTTGGTCACATTGACCAAATATTTAGGCTACGATCCCGAGTTCAGTTCCTTTGCCAGTCCCTTGGCGCAGGGCATAGATACCGGTTCGGATCCATTGTTTAAAAGTGTGGTTTTCGGTGTTCGTATAGGGTTATAACACGTAACCCCAATTAAAAAAATTATGATAAGGTTTATGGAAAAGATATTTATAAAGTTGGCTTTGGTAAGCACCTTGTGTGTCGTGGCGTTTTCCGGCTGCAAGAAAATGTTCGAGAAAAGTTCGACAAAAGAGCTTAACAGCGAAAATGCCTATCAGAACATATATGATGCCGATGCCGCCGTGATGGGCATATACGGCAAATTCATGGGGCTTGCAGACCGCTACATTATCCTTAACGAATTGAGGGCAGACCTTTTGGACTATACCTCGAATGCCAATGCGGAATTGAGGCAAATCAGCAACCACACAGCCACGGAAGACAATACCTATGCCAGTCCCCGGCCGTTTTATGAGGTAATCATCAATTGCAACGATGTATTGCAGCACCTTACCGCCATGTACGAGGACAAAAAGATAACGGAAACCGATTATTACCAACGGTATTCGGATGTGGGCTGCCTCAGGAGTTTCTTGTACCTCCAGTTGGGTATCCATTACGGCGACCAAGTGCGGTATGTCACCAGTCCTTTGGCCACTTTGGACGAGGTGAACAATGCCGACCTTTTTCCCCAAGTTACTTTCGATGCCTTGCTCGATTCGTTGGTTACTTTCGCCGAGGCGCTGCCCTATAAAGACAGGTATCCCAGCGGCACTTCGCTCAACATAACTTTGGATGGTTACCCCACCCAATTGTTTTACATCAACAAGCTCAACTTGCTGGGCGACCTTTACCTGTGGCAAGAAAATTACAACATGGCCGCAACCTATTACAGGCAGTTGATGGAATATGCGTCCGATGGTTCAGGGTCTTCCGCTTCCTATACCCAGTACAAACTTGGTTGGACTTCTACCGATGCCGTGGACAACTATGTTGAATACACCTTGGCGGGCAGCGCGCTGAACCTTAGGAAAGATATAGGTTGGCGGTGCATATTCGACAGGCTGCCCACCACTACGGGCTATACCTTTGAATGGATATGGGCATTGCCTTACGATAATAATTTTGCCCCCGCGAACCCCTTGATAGATTTGTTTTCGCCTATTGGCGGCAGCTATTTGGTCAAGCCTTCCCAACAAATAATGGATATGTGGAACAGCCAGACGCAACGCGTTGTAACGGTAGCCAGCAGTACCAATGGCCTGCCATACGATGCGCGAGGCGAATTGAGCGTTCAGACCATTGGCGGCCAACCGGTGGTGATGAAATATTTGTATAAATATCTGGATTATGAAACCAATCTGCCTATTACCGATGTATTGGTGAAAGACGGCGAATGGTACTTGCTTCGGCAAACCCAGTTGCACATGCGCTTTGCCGAGGCTGCCAATAGGGAAGGGTGGCACAAACTTGCTTATGCGCTTTTCAATTCCGGCATAGGACAAACCTTCGACAGCACGGGTGCCGTGGATATTACCAATTGGATGAATACCTTGGATTACCCGTATCCTTACAACTTCGATGCACGTTACAAACAGACCGCCATACCCTTTTACCGTGGTGTTTGGTACCGCAATCTGGGCGTGAGGAGAAGGGCCAATGTGATGGATTATCAGGTTGACGCTACCGACAGCTTACTATCGGTAGAAGACGGGCTGATACAGGAAATGGCCTTGGAAAATGCCTTTGAGGGCGCCCGTTGGGGCGACTTGTTGAGGATCGCCAGACGGCGCAACGATCCCTCTTTCTTGGCAGATAAAGTATATCAAAAGTTGCTGAAAGACGGCGATGCCAACGCCGAGGCAGCAAGAACCAAATTGATGAGCAAAGAGGGGTGGTATTTGCCGTTTAAATTGTAAAAACAAACCGTATGAATAATTTTTTGAAATTTCTTTTCTTGACAATCGCAGTTAGTGCAACTTGCTTATCCTTGAAAAAGGATTCGCCTACCTTGTTTATCATTGGCGATTCCACCGTTAAAAATGGTTCGGGACAAGGAGCGGGCAGCCAATGGGGCTGGGGTAGCCTGATTGGCGATTTTTTCAAAACCAATGAAATCAATATTGAAAACAGGGCCATCGGCGGACGCAGCAGCCGCACGTTCTTGACCGAAGGCCGCTGGGACAGCATAACCAAAATCTTGAAAAAAGGCGATTATGTGTTGATGCAGTTCGGGCACAACGACAGCAGCCCGCTGGACGATACTGCCCGCGCCCGGGGCACCATAAAAGGCATAGGCAACGAAAGCAAGGAAATATACAACCCCAAGCGCAAAATAAACGAAACGGTATATACCTATGGTTGGTACATGCGCAAGTTTGTGAAGGAAGCCAAAGCGTTGGGCGCCATACCCATTGTATGCTCGCCTGTGCCGCGAAATAATTTTGCGGACGGCAAGGTAAAGCGCGGCAACAAAGATTACGCCCTTTGGGCGAAACAAATAGCCGAAGAAGAAAATGCTTATTTCATAGATTTGAACAACCTTGTTGCCGACCGGTACGACCAGCTTGGGTCAGAGAAAGTTGCCGAATTTTTCCCGAAAGACCACACGCATCCCAATAAAGAAGGCTCACAGCTAAATGCGGAAATGGTAGTAAAAGGCATAAAAGACCTGCCTGCGGAATGTAAATTGAAAACTTACCTGAAATAATGAATAGCAATAAACTTACCCGGCTTTGCGCAGTCTATGTAGATGCGAAAAGTGTTTGACCACTTAAAGCCGGTTGAGGTGCAAAATATTTATCGCTTCGCTTAATTAAAACTACGTATTTTTTCACAATCTAAATAAAACACAAATGAAAAAACTAACGATTGCTGTTTTTTGCATGCTCACTTTTGGTGTAGCCGCAAATGCCCAAGAACAAGAAGTTGTTCCCGCAAAAACCGAACTTTCAGCCGAGGATAAAGCCGCAGCCAAAGAGGCAAAGCTCCAAAAGGAAAAGGAAGAGTATGCCAAAGCAGGCTTTACCGATGCCGAAGTGGAAAGCGTGAAGGCGATACTGAAAGAAGCGGATGGAAAGACAAGGGCGGTGAAAAGGGACAAGGATATTGCGGAAGATGAGAAAAAAGAGAAACTAAAAGCCATTAGTGCAGAAAAGAAAGAAAAACTCATCGGTGCGGTAGGTGCTACCAAGTATGAAGCTTGGAGTGCATTGCGCCGCAAAAAATAGGCAGATTGCCGTTTTTTTTAAGGTAAAATGGATGACAATACCGAACATCGGTATTGTCATCCATGTATTTGTTTGTTTCGATTTTATTTTGGGTGTCGTTGGGTTTGTACCAAAGGGGAATAGCAAAATAGACCAAAAGTATTTTTACTTCCGCCAGCACTCAACACATCCTCCCCGCGCTTGCCCCTAACGAAGTTGGTGCGGGGGCGGGGTGGAGTTAATAAGTATAAAATAAAATAACTATATTTAAATTTTAATGGAGAGCAATTGAAGCGTTAGTTTGCTTTTAAGGAAAACACATCGGCCCCAGACCCCATAAACAGTAGAAGCCGGTATGGCTTTCATTGTAAACAGTAGCTAAAGCCTCCCATTCAAATTTTAGTATAGCCACCATTCATCATCGTTATTTGTAAATCTATCTCAGTTGAACAGTGCCAAATTTTCAATCCTTTGGGATTGTTGATGTAATAAAATGACTTTTTCAGTTCTTAAACAAATGCGGTTACGAATGGCCGCAATAAACCAATAACGGATATTCACACAATGAATCTTTTTAAAAAAGCCCTGCTGTCCTTGTCGGTATTAATGGCGATAGGCACCGCCAATGGTCAAAACAGAACCACGTACAATTTCAACAGCGACTGGGAATATGCCAAGGCGGATTCGCTGGCAACCGGAACGGAAGCACCGGAAAACCTGACATGGCGAAAAGTAACCTTGCCCGCCGCTTGGAACGAGGACGATGCGTTCAAAAAAGACATCCCCGACTTGTCCACCGGCATTGTGTGGTACCGCAAACATTTCAAGCTGCCGACCAACGCCGCTGAGCAAAAAGTGTTCATCGAGTTTGAGGGGGTACGCCAAGCAGGCGATTTTTATGTAAACGGCAAGCCCGTGGGCTTTCATGAAGACGGCGTTACGGCTTTCGGCTTCGATATTACGGATTTTGTCTTTTTTGACGGGAAAGACAACATAATCACCGCCAAAATCAACAATAGCTGGGACTACCGCGAGAGGAGCAACAAAACCAAATACCAATGGGAAGATAAAAACTTCAACGCCAATTATGGCGGCATCATACGCAACGTGTTCCTGCATGTTACACCCAAACTGTACCAGACACTTCCCTTATATTCCGACCTTAAAACAACGGGCGTATATATTTATGCCAGTGATTTCGACATAAAGGCCCAAACGGCTACCATAAATGCTTCTTCCGAAGTGAAAAATGAAACCGCCAAGGCCCAAGACATCGTGTATCAGGTAGCCATAAGCGATGCGGACGGCAAGCCTGTCAAGACATTCGCCGCCGCTAAACAAACGCTCCAACCCGGGGAAACAAAAACACTTTCCGCAGCAGCCAAAGTTGCCGGATTGAATTTTTGGAGTTGGGGTTACGGCTATCTGTATCAAGTGACCACTACGCTGTTGGTGGGCAACAAACCGATAGATGCCGTTACCACCAAAACAGGTTTCCGCAAAACCGAATTTAAGGATGGCATGATTTACTTGAACGACCGTGTAATCATGGTACATGGTTATGCCCAACGCACCTCGAACGAATGGCCCGCAATAGGCACTTCCGTTCCGGCTTGGCTAAGCGATTACAGCAATGGTTTGATGGTAGAAAGCGGCGGCAACTTGGTGCGTTGGATGCACATTACACCGTCCAAACAAGACATTCAAAGTTGCGACCGCGTGGGCTTGATGCAAGCCATGCCCGCCGGCGATGCGGAAAAAGACGTGGAAGGACATCGTTGGAGCCAAAGGGCAAGGGTAATGCGCGATGCCATTATTTACAACAAGAACAACCCCAGCATCATATTTTACGAATGTGGCAACGAGAGCATCAGCGAAGCGCACATGAGCGAAATGAAAACCATAAGAGATACCTACGACCCCCACGGCGGCAGGGCCATTGGCAGCAGGGAAATGTTGGACAGTAAAGTTGCCGAATATGGCGGCGAAATGCTCTACACCAACAAAAGCGCGCACATTCCCATGTGGGCTATGGAATACTCCCGGGACGAAGGTTCGCGTAAATACTGGGACGACTGGACACCTCCTTTCCATAAAGACGGCGACGGTCCCGAACACAAAGGCAAAAGCGGCGCAAGCTATAACCGCAACATGGAGAGCCATGCCTTGGAAAACGTAAAACGCTGGTACGAGTTCTGGCGGGAACGCCCCGGTACGGGCAAAAGGGTGAGCAGCGGCGGCGTAAACATCGTTTGGTCTGAAACCAACACCCACCACCGTGGCGAAGAAAATTACCGCCGAAGCGGCGAGGTGGACGCTATGCGCATCAAAAAGCAAAACTATTACGCCCACTGGGTGATGTGGGACGGTTGGGTAGTGCCCGAAAGCTACCGTGCCCATATCGTTGGGCATTGGAATTATGAACCCTCCGTTACCAAAGACATTTTCGTTATTTCGTCCGCCGATAAAGTGGAATTGAAACTTAATGGGAAATCATTGGGCTATGGCAGCAAGAGCGACGGGTTTATTTTTACGTTCAAAAGTGTAAAATGGCAAGCCGGAAACCTCACCGCCATTGGTTACGACAATGCGGGAAAACAAGTGTGTACCGATGAACTGGAAACAGCCGGACAGCCGGTAGCCTTGAGGCTTACGGAAATCGAAAGACCCACGCCATTTTTGGCAAATGGCAATGACTTGGCATTGGTAGAAGCGGAAGTGGTAGATGCCAAAGGCAATCGTTGCCCCACCGCATTGGACATGGTTAATTATTCGATAGACGGCGAGGGCGAATGGCGCGGCGGCATAGCCATGGGGCCCGATAATTACATTTTGGCAAAAAGTTTTCCGGTAGAAGGTGGTGTCAGCCGCTTTTTTGTCCGGGCTACCAACAAACCCGGCACTATTACCATCAAAGCCACTGCCGATAAGTTGAAAGCGGGCACCATTCAATTGACCACCAAACCTTTCGTTTCTGAAAATGGTTTATCCACCCTGATGCCCGACCAAGGCTTGCCCTCAATATTGAAAAGGGGACCAACGCCCGCAGGCCAGTCCTACAAAGTGTCGCGCATAGCCGTGCTGCCCAAAAGCGCAACAGCAGGCAGCAACCAAGAAGACATAGCCAAAAGCTATGACGACAATGAATTGAGCGACTGGGCGAATGACGGCAAGTTGAACACCGCTTGGGTAAGCTACGAATTGGAACGCGAAGCGGTGATAGATGAAATAGAAGTGAAGCTCAATAATTTCCGCACGAAAGTATATCCATTGGTCATTACCGTGGACGGAAAGGAAGTGTTTAACGGACATACCGAACCTACTTTGGGCTATTATACCATAGCCTGCAAGCCCGTGAAAGGACGTAACGTGAAAATACAGTTGACCGCGCCCGCCACCGTTGGCCGCAAGAATGACGAAGTGGAAGTAGGCGGTAAAAAGTTGGACGATGGCGTGGCCAAGGACGATGCCAAAGCCAAGGGGTCTTTCCGTATCATAGAAGTAGAATTTTACGAAAAGGCAAAATAATATACAAGTTTTAACCAAATACAAACAATCAATTTCAAAAACATGAAAAGAGGAATAAAAATATGCTCGCTTGTGGCAGCAACTTTAATCATGAGTGCTGCCGATGCGCAATCCAAGGAAACAATCAAATGGAATTTCGATTTCGGGCAAGGCAAAGCGGAGAAAAACTACATAAAAGTATCGCCGGGCGATATTTATACCGATGGCAAAGGGTACGGATTTGAAGACACTCCCACCATTACCGAAAACAGTCGCACGGGCAAAAAAGCCATGAGCGACGGCTACATTACTTCGGCGAAACCGTTTCGTTTTTCTGCCAAAGTGCCGGAAGGCAATTACGACGTGACCGTTACGCTTGGCGATGACGACGACGTTTCCGATGCTGCCATAAGGGTAGAAAACCGCAGGATGATGATAAACCGTGTGCAGACGGCAAAAGGCGAACACAAAACCGTAACATTTACCGTCCATGTGCGCGACAGTATCATCAAAACCACCGGCAAGGGGGTAAAAATAAAACCCCGGGAGCGGCTGTTCCTGCAATGGGACGACAAACTTACCATAGAAATAAACGGGGCTAACCCAAAGATAAACGCCATCAGCATAGCCCCGGCTTCCAAAGATTGCATTACCGTATTTTTGGCGGGCAACTCCACCGTGGTGGACCAGTCCACAGAGCCATGGGCCGCTTGGGGGCAAATGTTTCCCTCATTTTTTGTACCGGGCAAGATTGCCATTGCCAACTATGCCGAATCGGGCGAAACCATTGGCGGCTTTATCGCACACAAGCGGTTCGAAAAAATGTTGAGCATGATGAAACCCGGCGATTATGCCTTTGTGGAATTTGGCCATAACGACCAAAAACAAAAGGGTGAAGATGCCGGACCTTATAAAAACTATACAACGAAATTGGGGGTTTTCATAGATGAAGTAAGGAAAAAAGGTGGTATTCCGGTAATCGTTACGCCGGTTAAAAGAAGAAGGTTTGACGAAGCGGGCAAGGTGGTGGAATCCCTTGGCGAATACCCGGATGCGGCAAGGAAATTGGCAGCGGACAAACAAGTGCCGCTCATAGACCTCAACGCAAAAAGCCAAATACTGTATGAAGCTTGGGGCGAGAAGCCGTCTATCAAAGCCTTTGTGCATTATCCGATGGGCAGCTTCCCCGGTCAGACCAAGAAACTGGAAGACAATACCCATTTCAGCACTTATGGCGCTTATGAAATAGCAAAACTTGTACTTACTTGCGTGCGCGAGCAGAAACTGGGCATAGTAAAATACATTCAAAAAGACGTGCCGGAGTTCGACCCAGCCAAACCCGGTAAGTTTGAAGACTTCTACTGGCCGCTCAGCCCTGCCGCGGATGCCGTAAAACCGGACGGCAACTAAAAAGGAATTATTTTTTGATGATACCGATGAGTATCTACCCAAATATATTCTTGCTTGAATTACACCTTTGCCAACTTTTGAAAAGTTGGCAAAGGTTCTAAAAAAAACATATCAGAATTAACAATACCGAATGTCTATGTGGTCTATCAGTCGCCGTTTATCAGTCCTCTGTTTTTTGTTGTTTTTATGCGCCAAGCTCCATGCGCAAACGGGAGAGGGCGTTAAAGTCGTGTCCGTTTATCAGAAAGGAGCTTTTCCGTTGGTGCATAATGGCGTGGCAACGCCCATTCTTACCGCTCCCGATGATGCGCCGGTGGTAGGCATTGCAGCCGAAGCGGTGGCAAACGACATAGAACTGATAACCGGCAAAAAGCCCCGTGTCATTTCCCAACCGGACAATGCTTCGCCCAACCTCATCATAGCGGGTACTATTGGTCAGTCCGCACTCGTCAAATCCTTGGTTGCCTCGAAAAAGTTGGACATTGCCACCATTGACGGCCAATGGGAATCCTATAAGATAACAGTGGTCAACAATCCATTTCCCGGCATCGACCAAGCCTTGGTTGTTGTTGGCAGCGACAGGCGCGGTACGGCGTATGGTCTTTTTGAAATTTCCCAAAGGGCTGGCGTTTCGCCTTGGGTGTGGTGGGCTGATGCGAAGCCGGAGCCAAGAAAATCTTTGTACGTACTGCCCGGCACTTTCGTACAAAAAAGCCCATCCGTAAAGTATCGCGGCATATTCATCAACGATGAAGATTGGGGCTTGCACCCTTGGGCTGCAAAGAATATGGATACCGACATCCACGACATTGGTCCCCGTACTTATGCGCGGGTTTTCGAGCTGTTGCTCCGCCTTCGTGCCAACCTTATATGGCCCGCCATGCACGACGAAACCAAAGCCTTTTGGTATTACCCCGACAATCCCGTAGTGGCAGATAAATATGCCATTGTCATTGGCTCTACCCATTGCGACATGATGTTGCGCAGCAATACTTTTGAGTGGCAGCAAAACTTCAAGAATGAGTATGGGGTTGAACCCGGACCTTATCGTTACGATTCCAACAAAGCCCAAGTGTATAAATATTGGGAAGACCGTGTAGCTGCCGCAAAAAATTACGAAGCCATGTACACCATCGGTATGCGGGGCGTGCGTGACGGTGGCATTTCCGGCCCTCCAAGCAAAGAGGGGAAAATAGCCTTGATGGAAACCATTATGCAAGACCAGCGTAAGTTGTTTCAGCAATATTTCGGCTCGCCGTCAAAACCCTTGCAGATTTTTTGCCCATACAAAGAAGTGCTGGACTTGTACAAAGGCGGCTTGTCCGTGCCGGATGACGTGACCCTTGTGTGGACAGACGACAACTTTGGTTATTTGCGCCAACTGTCAGACCCAGCGGAGCAAAAAAGAAGCGGCGCAAGCGGCATCTATTACCACTTGTCTTACCTTGGCGCACCGCACGACTATACTTGGCTAAGCACCACATCGCCCTCGCTGATTGCCTACGAAATGACCAAGGCATACCAGTTTGGAGCAGACAGGTTTTGGGTAGTAAACGTGGGCGACATAAAACCTGCCGAGCAGGAAGTACAGTTTTTCATGGATATGGCTTGGGACACCCAAAAGTGGACACCTGAAAACGCATATACCTATCCTGCCTACTTTGCCGAACAGATTTTTGGTAAAAAAGCAGCACCCGGAATAGCCGCCATCAAAAGTGAATATTATCGGCTCGCTCAGCAAGGCAGGCCCGAACATACGGGTATTCTTCGCTTTGACAGCGCAACGGCAGCAAAACGCTTGGCAGCTTACCAACGGCTAAAAACGCAGGTGGACAGCATGAGGCAATACATTCCCGATTACCTGCAAGATGCTTATTTTGAATTGATAGCCTATCCCACCAAGTGCGCCGCCTTGATGAACGAAAAAATTCTTTATGCCGGCATGAGCTTCAAAGCCAACGGCAATGACTTGGCAACAACTTTTTCCAAAAAATCCCTTGCCGCTTTCGACGAAATAAAAGGATTGACCAATAGCTACAACAGCACTATTGCCAACGGCAAATGGAAAGGTATCATCAGCTATGCTCCGCGCAACCTTGCCGTTTACGGTATGCCCGCCGTTGCCGCACCGGATGTATTGCCCGAATCGCTGAAAAAGCCCGTAAAATATGACCGCCGTTATTTGGACACCACAGGTATCATCATAGACGAAAGCAATGTGTTGCTGTCCATACCTGCGGCCAATTACCAGCAGAAAAAGGACATTGAACATGAAAGCATCCGCACCATGAATGGTTTGGGCTTGAACGGCGGCAGCATTGCCCGCTATCCTTTTACCGGAGCTTCTTTTTCTTGCAAACAATTTTCAAAAGCCCCTTATGTGGATTATACCGCCAATTTGCAGCCCGGCACATACCGCATCAGCATCAAATGCTTGCCCGGAAAGGCCATGCACAAAGGCAGGTCGCTGGGCATGGCTGTATCCGTAAACGATGAGCAGCCCCAATGCGTGGACATACAAAGTTCCAAAACGGACAAAGCATGGGCTGCCAATATTGTACGGGGCTATGCGGAAGCAGCCGTTTCGGTTACGGTAACAAAGTCCGGCAAAAACACCATCCGTATTTACCTTTTGGACACCGGATTGTCTTTGAGCAGGATAGATATTATACCCAATTAAGCCGGAACCAGGCTTATATCTTAGCAGAAAACTAAACCACTATGGACTGAAAGTCCATAGATTTGAACAACGAATGAAATCCGTTAAAAAAATGCAATCTGTGCATCTGTGGCAATGTTAAAAATTTATATAAACTAAAAGTCTTGCACTGAACGTGCATAGTTTCAACTAACGATTTTGACAAATGAAGACCCGATATGATATTTTGCATGGCTGTTGCTTGGTGTGTTTTGTCCTTGTATTCGGTTCGTTGAAAACAGATACGCCCGAAATATGGACATCTGCCGAACAGCCTTTAAAGGAAATGGAACAGTTGCGCAAACTGATTGCAGCACCAAAGTTTAAAAACAAGGACTACAATATTTTGTCCTACGGTGCCAAGGGCGACGGCATTGCCATGAATACCGTTGCCATAAAAAAAGCAATAGAAAAATGCAGCAAAGACGGCGGCGGCAGGGTGATAGTGCCGGAGGGAAATTTTCTTACCGGTCCCATATATTTGGAAAGCAATGTTGATGTCCATTTGGAAGAGGGCGCAAGGATTATTTTCAGCCAAGACACCAAAGATTATTATCCATTGGTGCTTACCCGTTGGGAAGGAATGGACTGCATGAACTACGCCCCACAATTCTATGCTTACGAAGAGGAAAATATTGCCGTGACCGGCAGCGGCACCATAGACGGCAATGCGGACAACCGTCATTGGTGGAGCTGGAAAGGCAAGAAAAGCAACGGTTGGAAAGAGGGAATGCCCAACCAACTGCCAGCAAGAGACAGCCTGCACGTACTGATGCACACGGGCACCAATCCCCGCACAAGGATATTCGGTGACGGCCACTACCTGAGGCCTTATATGTTTCAACCGTACAATTGCCGGAATGTATTGGTGTCGGGCGTTACGATGCTCAATTCGCCCATGTGGTTCATCAGTCCGGTGATGTGCGACAATGTAATCATCGAAAAGGTAACAGTCAAGTCCAAAGGACCCAATACCGATGGCTGCGACCCGGATGCCTGCCGCAATGTGTGGATACGCAATTGTTATTTCGATACCGGCGACGACTGTATAGCCATCAAATCGGGTAGGGACGAGGACGGCAGGAAATATGGCCGTCCGGCAGAAAACCACATCATAGAAGGCTGCGAGATGAAAGACGGACACGGCGGCGTGGTGATAGGCAGCGAGATAGCAGGTGGCGCAAAGAACATTTATGCCGTTGATTGCAAAATGAGCAGTCCCGACCTGAACATAGTGTTGCGCATCAAGACC
Organism: Edaphocola sp.; assembly: GCA_047605615.1. Taxonomy (GTDB): domain Bacteria; phylum Bacteroidota; class Bacteroidia; order Chitinophagales; family Chitinophagaceae; genus Taibaiella. Next base: position 28,522 of record JASGFI010000014.1, read on the forward strand.
AGTTCGTCAAGGGGCGGCATCATCCAAAACATTTTTCTCAAAGACATAGCCGTAGGCACTTACAAGGAAGCTGCCGTATCTTGCGATATGTTTTACGAAAAACCCGGCAACCACATACCAACTATTAGAAATGTGTGGGTAGAAAACCTGAACGCATCGGACGGCGGCAAATACGGCATTTTCGTACATGCCTACAAAGAATCGCCCGTGCAGCATTTGCAAATGCACCATTGCAACATCAAAGGCGTGCAAATGCCTATCAAGGCAGACAACGTAAAAGACATGCGGCTGCACGAAGTACGGATTAATGATTCGCTGATTGCCCGATAAATACACATAAAAAGATAAAATTGACCCAAATGTACCCTTATAGGAAAAGTATGTTATCCCTGCTGTTGCTCGTACAGTTTACGGCACGGCTTTGCGCACAACAATCGGCGGCCAAAGAATTGCTTTACCTTTCCGGCACCGATGCCGTCCATACCCAAACATGGGATTTCTTCTGCACCGGCGGGCGGCAGGCAGGCAAGTGGACAACGATAGAAGTGCCCTCGCATTGGGAACAACAGGGGTTTGGCAGCTACAATTATGGCCGCGACAACGTAACCTTCGGAAAAAATGTCCGTTATGCCGATGAGAAAGGACTATACAAAAAAACGTTCTTCGCACCGCCCGGCTGGCAGGGCAAAGACGTTTACATCGTCTTTGAAGGCGTGATGACCGATGCGGAGGTAAAGCTCAACGGCAAACAGGCCGGAACGGTTCATCAAGGCGGTTTCTATCGGTTCAAATACAACATCAACGACAAGATTAAATATGGCGAAGCGAATATCCTTGAAGTCGCGGTTAGTAAAATGTCGGCAGATACTTCCGTAAACAGGGCGGAACGTTTTGCGGACTTTTGGATTTTTGGCGGCATATACCGCCCGGTTTACTTGGAAATATTGCCCAAGGAGAACATTGACAGGGTGTCCATAGATGCCAAGGCCGATGGTTCGTTCAACATGAACGTATATCTGAACAATGCCGTTCCGGGGCATGCAGTGGTGGCCGAAATTTTGGACACAAAAGATTCGGTGGTGGCAACGGCAAGCACGGAGATAGCCGCAAAGGATACTTTCGTGAACCTTAAAACCACGGTGTCGCGCCCCTGGTTGTGGACGGCGGAAACGCCAAACCTCTATACTGCCAAAATAACTATCAAGGATGCAGGTAAAAAAGTTTACGAAACCAAAGAAAAGTTTGGCTTCCGCACTATCGAGGTCAGGAAGCAGGACGGCATTTATGTGAACGGCACCAAAATAAAGGTGAAAGGCGTGAACCACCACGTGTTTTGGCCCGACTATGGCAGGGCTACTTATCCCAAAGCCGATTTGCTCGACGTCAATTTGATAAAAGAAATGAACATGAATGCCGTAAGGTGTTCCCATTATCCGCCCGACCAAAATTTTCTCAACTTGTGCGATTCGCTCGGCCTTTATGTCATAGACGAGCTAACCGGATGGCAAAAAGCATACAGTACCCGCGCCGGAGAGCCATTGGTAAAAGAAATGGTAGAACGCGACGCCAACCACCCTTCCATATTGTTTTGGAGCAATGGCAACGAAGGCGGGCACAACTTCAACCTTGACGACGATTTCGGGAAATATGACCTGTCTAACCGCACCGTAATCCATGCCCACCATAAACCCGGAAATGCCATAAACGGCATTGATTGCAACCACTATGAAGACTATTACAGCACGAAGAAAATCCTGGAAGACACCAATATTTACATGCCCACGGAGTTTTTGCACGCCCTGCACGACGGTGGCGGCGCGGCCGGACTGGCCGATATGTGGGAGCTGCATTGGAACGACAAAAAAGGTGCCGGCGGCTTTATATGGGATTTTGCGGACGAGGGCCTTGTGCGCACGGACCTGCACGGTGCCATTGACATAAACGGATTGAACGCGCCCGACGGCATAGTAGGCCCCTATCGCCAAAAGGAAGGCAGCTTCGATGCCATTCGCGAAATATATGCTCCCGCAAGAATATCGCTCAAGGAATTGCCGGATGATTTCAAGGGGGAAATAGCCGTGGAAAACCGCTTCAACTTTGTCAACCTGAGGCAATGTGCTTTCAAATGGGAACTCATAAACTTTAACGACATTCAGGCCGCCACGCCGCAGTCGGTGATGAAAGAAGGCTATGCAGCCGGCCCCGATGTACCCCCCACCGCCAAAGGGAACGTCAACATTGGCCTGCCGCAGGATTGGAAAAATTATGATGCCCTGGCAGTAACGGCATACGACCACCACAAGAAAGAGCTTTACCGCTGGGTGTGGAAAATCAAGCCGAACAGTAGCATCCTTAAAGGGCTAATATCCGCCAAATCGGACAAAGCCGTTTCCCTTACCGAAAACGACACTTCCATTAACCTTAGCGCAAATGCGGTTACGGTTAAAATCAATAAACAGACCGGCAGGCTGCTGTCCATGTCCAATAAAAACAACAGGGAAGTGCTGTCGTTGACCAATGGCCCCGTTATGGTTGGCGGCAATGCCGTGCTTGCCGGCCTAAAACATTATAAAGACGGCGATGCTTACGTAATAGAAGCTACCTACAACGGCGATTTGAAATACGTGAAGTGGAAATTGCTGCCCAACGGCTGGCTGGCAATGGAATACGAATATGGCCTCGAAGGCAAATTCCCCTTCACGGGTATCAGTTTCAACTATCCCGAAGGCCAAATAATGAGCAAAAAATGGCTGGGAAAGGGGCCTTACAGGGTATGGAAAAACAGGCTTTCGGGCGTTACCTACGGCGTACACGAAAACATATACAACGATATTCAAACAGGCCGTACCTCGTGGGAATACCCTGAGTTCAAAGGTTATTTTTCCGACATAGTATGGATGGAACTAAGCACCGCCGAAGGCAGGTTAACCATAGCCTCGCCGGACAATGGGCTGTTCGTCCGGCTGTTCGATTTCCATGCCATACACGGAAAGAAGCCGCACCCGCAATTGCCCACAGGCGACATATCGTTTCTTGACGGCATTCCCGCGGTCGGCTCCAAAGTAGGCACATCCATGGATAATGTGTATGAGCTGGGGCCCGAAAGCGAGCTGAACAGCCTTACCCTCGACCATCCTGTAAAGAGAACGCTTTATTTTTATTTTGGTACGCTTTAGCAGCAGCAAGAATTATCGTAGCGGAGAAAAAAATGCCGACATTGGTTGCGTTGGCAGTCCCCCCACAACGAACATAAGACATGGACAAATGAAACAGTTTTTTACAGAACTATTTGAATACGGACACTACTTCAATCAAAAATTGTTTGAAGCGATTAACCACAACCCGGGCAAGACTTCCGAAAAAGCAGTAAAGTTGTTTAACCACATCTTAAACGCTCATCAGGTTTGGAACAACCGGATTGACCCGAAACAACCGCCTTTCGGAATTTGGGAATTGCACGCGGCATCGGACTTAAAAACCATTGACCAGGCAAACTACCAACAGACGTTGCAAATACTCGACAAGTCTGACCTCTCCGAAATCATCAACTACGCAAACAGCAAAGGACAAACTTTTAGCAACAATATTAGGGACATCTTGTTCCACGTTGTCAATCACTCTACTTATCACAGAGGACAAATGGCAACAGAATTCAGGCAACACGGGCTTGAGCCATTAATTACCGACTACATTTTTTACAAGCGATAAAAAATGTAGTATTGACAAACTGTAAAATGACAAGACAACCACTTGCCAAATATCAAACCGATGTTATAGGCACGTGGCTATCTGTCGTTAGGCCTGTTGCCAAAAGCCAAACTGAATAGACAGTTTGGCTTTGCTGTGATTTGTTTTCCGTTTACAGTTTTGGCTGTTGCAGTTTTCTGTAATAAATTTCACTACATGACAAAAATTAACAAATTCTCCTGAAACTTCTTCCTGTGTGGGT